>WGCW01000114.1 GCA_015493585.1 Acidobacteriota bacterium | reverse complement strand
TTTGTGTTTTCGATCAGGTGAGGCGGCGCGTCCGGTTGGAAAAGGGCGAGGGGCTTGCGGACGATATCTTCAAACCTTTGGTCGATGTTTCTGGGGACGCCGGCATCGCCCACACCCGCTACAAGACGCACGGAGGCGGGGGGATCGCGAACGCCCAGCCGTTTTTCGATGCATTCAGCGGGGTGGCGCTCGCTCATAACGGGCACATTACCAACGTGCCACAAATTGAGAAGGAGCTGGCGGCCCGTGGGCAGCAACTTGGCGCGAGCTGTGATGCCGAGCCGTTGCTGAGAGTGCTCGTCCTCTGGTTGGAGCATTTCCGCGCGAAGGATCCGGGCGCTGATGAGGCGGCTCAGATGTTCGCGGCGATCGGAGAGGTGCAAAAACGTGTAACGGGGGCATTCTCAGCGGTTGCGCTGACCGCCAAGGGTCTGTACGCCTTCCGGGATCCGTCGGGGTTCCGGCCCATGGTTCTCGGTCACCGGGACCGGAGTGGGAAACAATCGGTGATGATCGCGTCAGAAACGCTGGCGCTCGAGCAGAACGGTTTCGTTGTTGATGGGGAGGTGCCTCACGGCGCTGCGCTGTTCGTTGGCAGAGATCTCAACATCGAGGAGCGGGTGCTCCTCCAGAGGGATCCACGGCCATGTGCCTTTGAGCTGATCTACTTTGCCGATGTGGAATCCGAGATGATGGGGGAAAAGGTCCGGACATTCCGGTGGCGCGCAGGCCGGGCGCTGGCCATGTATGTGCTTGATTCCGCGCCGGAGCTGGTCTCTGAGATTGATCTGGTCGTTCCGATCCCGCACAGCCCGATTCCCGGCGCGGAGGCGTTCGCGCAGAAGCTCGAGAAAGAGCTTGCGGCCGGTGCGCCGCAGTATGCGACGCCGGTTTCCAAGTACCGGTACGGAGGCCGGATCTTTATGGAGGAGACCCAGGAGGAACGGGACGCCGCCGCGATGCTCGACTTCCGGGTGGATGCCAAGGCCATCGAGGGGAAGAACGTCTTTCTTGTCGATGACAGCATTGTTCGAGGAACAAATGCGTCCCGGATTGTGCGAGCCCTTCGCGCCGCCGGAACCGGCAAAGTCTACCTTGGAACGTTATGGCCGCTCGTACGGGATTCCTGCTTTCAGGGGATCAACACGCCGACGCAGGACGAGTTGATCGGCGCTCGTTTCAACGGCGATGTCGAGGAGGTTCGCCACGAGCTCGGGGTGGACGCGCTGTTCTACCTCCCGATCGACCGGTTCCAGGAAGACGTCATCAAGCATGCACCGGCCTGCATGGCGTGTACGACCGGCCGCCGGGAGGTCAAATTCGAATACTCTGGGAACGTGCTGCCACGGGTGGATACATGATGTGGCGAGGGAGGTGATTGGGGGATGTGTGACGATGCCACCATCTGATGAAGATGGATGGGGACGAACGAAACCGAGCCACAGGAGCGTGTGATGCCCGATGCCGCAGAACCCGTCAGATCCGATGCGCTTGCCGCGAACCTCGCCCTGACACGGCGGAAAGTCGAAATTCCCGAAGAAGACCAGGTGCTGATTGACGCCGTTTCGTCCTATTACGGAGTCAGGAAACTCGCCGAGAGAACACTGACCGAGTTTCACCATCCGTTCCGGAACGATCTCGAGGTGGTCAACGATCTCCGGCAACTTTCCAGCGCGATGTTGCACTACTACGACGGATCGGACCAGCGCGTCGCGTGTATGGAGCGGTTTGAGGCGCTCTTTTCTGGGATGTACGGTTTCAAACCGGAGGGGGAAGCGCTCGATGGCCTCGTTGGGGCGCACGTGCAGTTCCTCGATGCTCTGGCGTCGTCAGCGAACCGGTCGAGTTACCGGGAGATTCTCGTACGGGGCGTCGATGCCCTGAGCAGCCTGAAAAAGGATGAGCGCATTCCGCTGCTGACCCATGCGGGGGATATCCGGCGTCTGGCGAAGCACCTGGATTGGAGTCCGGAGATCCAAGAGAAGGGTGCCGGGCTCTACTTCGACCTCATCCACAAGAACATCGCGGAATGGAAGCGCTTCCTCCAAAAACCGGGGCGGAAGCTTCGAAAAGAAGCCGGGGGATCCGGGCCGGATATTTCCTCCCGGATCATGGAAGAGCTCGAACGGATTGAGAGCCAGCTCGCAGCGGCCGGTGAGGTCGAGGCCAAGCTGAGGATCAAGACCCCTGACGAGCTTCTCCTCGAGGTGTTGCGCATGATGGATCGCGGCCCTGGCCGCGGCAGGGCCGCCCGGGCCCGTATCGCGATGCTCGTGGAGCTCCTCGACGTGCCGGAGCTTGAGCGGCGGAGCAACGAGATTCTCCGCCAGCTCTACTTTACCCTCCGGAAAATCTGTGCCGAGGGCGAATCGGAAGATGTTGCGCACGCGGTTGACCTGATCACCGGTTGCCTCAAGAGTTATGGGAGTCAGTCGAAGCGCTGGCTCTTCAAGGGGCTGGAACAGCTTGGGATCGAGATTGCGCGGAGGGGGGAGGCGCGGCTCGTGGAGCGTTTCATCGACCGGCTGATCGAGACAGGGTTCGAGGAGCCGGGCATCAAGGGCGTCACCGAGACTTGGGACGTTGAGGTGAACCCGAATCACCTCGTCTGCCTGAGGACGTGGCTGTCGATCATCAGCGCGGATCCCCGGACGTACGAACGGCTCCTGTCGGCGTTGACGATCAACCTCCACTTTCGGGGGGTCTTCGTCAAGGATACCGATCTGTTCCAGAGGGATATCTCGTCGCTGCTCAACGCCGACATTGGAAGCAGCTTCAGCCTTGTCCTCCAGCTTGTGTCTTACCTACCAGCGTTCTTCAACGCGGTTGGTTCGGAGGGTGAGCTGCGGGACGCATCGACCCAGATCGATCAGCTGGCCCATCGTCAGGATCCTGTGATTCACTATCTGCGGAAGCAGTGCCATGCGGAGAGTAATAGCCGCTTGATCGGGTTTGCCAAGGCTGTTTACACCTGGTGGACCGATGGCAACCGCGAGGTGTTGCGGCCGTACCTTCCCGATGGCGTGTATGAGCAGTTGGAAGATTCCAATCCATGGTTCGAAGGACCTCATGCCGTTGTCACGGCGCTCGCCGAGCGGCGGGGGGTAACGGCCGGCAATCTCGATGCTTTGTCGATCAACGACTTGGCTGAGGCGCTCAAAACGATCACGGACGTCGAGCAAATCCACCGTGACAGAGTGCTGCTGCTCGTGCGCGTCGAAAGGTTGCTGCGCGCCAAGTACGACTACGATGCGGATCAGATCGTTCCGGCTGTTGAATCGTCGCTTCAGGTATCGCAAGAGATTCGCTCGCAGTTCGCCGGCGCGTGCTCGAGCGGTGAGAGCCTTGGGATCGTACATGCCGGGAATTCCGTCCTTGAAGAGCTGAAAAAGATCGTTACAAATCCGGAGAAGACGGAAGCATTCGAGAATATCTACTACAAGCGTCACATTGCGGTTGGGATTCCGTCGGTCTATGGGACCTATCACGAAGCGAAGTTTGATGCGCTCGGGCTCATGTTGCGTCTGATGCGTTTCCTCAAGCCGCATCTCGAACGGTGTATTGAGGAGTTCCCGACGGGCTTCATGACCCGGTGGACCCTCGGACGTGCGCTCAAGCTCATGCACGAGATGTTGCGGGCGCTGCGGGTCGCTGGGCTTCGTGTCCGGGACCTGACGGCACAGATCGGCCTGCTCGAGGAGGTCGTTGCGCTCCGAAGTCCGACGGCCGAGCAGTATCTTGACATCCTTGGCTTTATTTCGGAGGCTCTGGGGCGGGCGGTTGAGATTAACTTTATCGCGTCTCACGAGCCGAATCTCGAGCCCATCCTCACGGAGATTGTCAAGGCGGGAGGAACCAAGAAGCCCGGCAAGCTACAGGCGGCAATCGGCTCCCTGTCCGACGAGTTCTTGCGCTCGGTGGTTGCCTCGACCTACGCGATTCAGGAGCTTGACCGGTTCGTGGGGCGGGTGCGGGACAGCCTCAGCTCGATGACGGAGTCACTCAGGAGCGACGCATGCGCCCAGTTGCTGTCCTACCGGCCCGACCGCTTAATCCTGCCTCTCCATGAGGACGAGCCGACCCGAGCGAACCTGTTGCAGCTCGGCGCCAAGGGGGCGGGGTTGAGGCGCCTTACGGAGTTGGGCTTCCCGATCCCCGAGGGGTTTGTCGTCTCGACGCGGCTGTTCAGAATTCTGCCGGCCTTGAGGCATCCCAAGGTCATGGCGGACACGCGGAACCGTCTGGTGAACGCGCTGAAGACCCTGGAGGAGGAGACGGGGCGGAGGCTTGGTGATCCTGAACAGCCGCTGCTCCTGAGCGTCCGGAGCGGTGCGGCCTTTTCGATGCCGGGGATGATGGACACGATCCTCAACGTTGGATTGACGGCCGGAATGGTCGAGAAGATGGCGGAGGATGAGGCGTTTGCATGGACGGCCTGGGACTGTTTCAGACGGTACCTCCAGAACGTTGCCATGTCGCAGGGGGTTGAACGCGACATCTTTGACGCCATTATGCTGGATTTCAAGGAACGGTACGGCGTCGTGCGGAAGGCTGAGTTCGGCGCGCATCAGATGCGCGAGATGGCGTATGCCTACCGTGACGCCGCCGCGTCCCGTGCGGTTTCGTTTCGAGAAGATCCGGTCGAACAGGTCGTACAAGCCGTTCTCCTCGTGCTTGGCTCGTGGGAATCCGAGACGGCCCGGGTTTACCGGCAGCGCCTCGGCCTTTCCGATGACTGGGGTACGGCGGTCATCGTCCAGCGGATGGTGTTTGGCAACCTCTCGAGGACCGCAGGCTCGGGAGTCGTGTTCACGCGCGATCCTTGGTCTGGAGGCACGGGCGTCAATTTATACGGAGATTTCACACCGTGCTCGCAGGGTGAGGA
>WGCW01000113.1 GCA_015493585.1 Acidobacteriota bacterium | reverse complement strand
GTCCATCACTCGGGGCGGGTGAACTGGCAGATCTACCGGCGGCGGATCGAGGAAGATGCCGGAACGGTCGAGGCGCTCGGTGCGATCGGCCGGGCCGCCAGCCGCTGCCGCGAGGCGTTGCGTGCGGGTGACGCTGCGGCGGTTGGAGCCGCTATCGCTTCCGAATGGGAAGCGCGCAGGAAACTCGCGCCGGAGGTGTGCCCACCCGATCTGGCGCACATGATCGATGCGGCATACGGCGCTGGAGCATTGGCGGTCAAGGCCGGGGGGGCCGGTGGCGGAGGGAGCCTTCTCTTCTGGCACGAACCGGGGGAGGGGAGCCGGATCACGGATTCTCTCCGGTCCGTAACGCCGGACGGAAGGCCGTTGAGCTCGGGGATGATCGGGAGCGGCTGCGAGGTTTTGAAGGCCGTGTGATAGGATTTCGCAACGGCGATGGAATCCGCCGCCAGAGCCGGCCAGCGCCGGCTGATGATTCCTGGGAACATCCGATGGAAGGGTGGAAGCAGCCATGGTCCCAGAATCCCGGCCTCGTACCGACCTTACCTCGGCTCTGGAAAGCGTGCTCGCACTCCCCGGGCACCTTGCGGAACGGGGCGCTTTCAAAGAGGAGCTTGCAAAACTGCGGCGTGGCAACGTTAACGTTGTTGTCGTCGGGAGCTTCAAGCGCGGGAAATCATCGCTTCTCAACGCGCTGATCGGACGTCCGGTTCTTCCCATGGGTGTGGTGCCGGTGACGGCGCTGGTGACCCTGATCAGATGCGGTGAGCCGGAAGATGCCCACGTCCATTTCACGGATGGACACATCGAGCATATCGGTATGGACGAGATCTCACGCTTCGTCAGTGAGACCGAGAACCCCGAGAACCGGCTCGGCGTTGAGCGGGTCGACCTGAGGCTCAGCGGCATCACGGCGAGCTCGCGCATCGTTCTAGCCGACACGCCTGGCTCCGGCTCCGTGTTCCGGCACAACACCGAGACGTTGAAGGCGTGGTTCGGGAACATCGACGCCGCGATCTTCGTGGTGTCATCCGATCCGCCGATCGGTGAAGAAGATAGCCATCTGCTCGCAGAGGTCGCCGAAACCGCCGGTGAGATCCTGGTCGTGCTCAACAAGGTCGACCGGCTGCGCCCGGAGGAGATCGACGAGTCGGCGGCGTACACGGTGCGGGCCGTGAAAGAGATCCTCGGCAGAGAGGTGCCGCTGATCCCATGCTCGGCCCGGCGCGGGCTCGAAGAGGGCCGGGAGGGGAGCGGCGTCGATGAGGTCGCGCAGTGGCTCGATGGTTTGGCAGCTGGTCGGGGCGAAGAAGTGCTGCAGCGGGCAGTTGCACGACGGGTCGCACGGTTCCTGGCTCAGGAGATCGCCCTGGTCGAGATGGAGTCCGCGGGTGCGAGGCACTCTGTCGAAGAGTTACAACACGCGCTTGAGCAGCTTGAGGGGGTCCGTGGCGAGCTCGGTTCACGGGTACGCGAGGTCCAGACGGTCTTCGATGCCGGCTGCCACGATCTCGAGAAGGCGTACGACGAGCGGGCGAGGGTTGTGTTGCCCGAGCTGGTTCGGACGGTCGAGGATATCATCCGGAAACGCGCGGACGAGCTCACGGCCTCAGGGGCCGGGATGATGCGGTTCCAGCGGGAGATCGAATCCGCCCGCGACGAAGCGGTACGCCAGACGCTCGAGCCATTTCATGAAGAGCAGGAGCAAAACCTCATCCACGGTTTCGCCGGGTTGACCGAACGGGCGCTCGGCCGGGTCAACGAGCTCGTCGACGAGGCCTTCGAACGTGCCGCACAGCTCCTCGGGGTCTCGCTCGACCGGTTCGACGTGCGCGAGAACTTCTCGATGGAGTCGCGGCTGGAGTACCGCGTCGGCCTGCCGAAAGTCAACCTCGACTACATCGTCGAGGGGCTGTTTCTCCTGCTGCCACCGTTCATTGGCCGTCCGATGGTCACGAGGCGGCATCTCCGGATGTTGCCCGAGGCGCTGAACCGGCAGGTCGGCCTGATTCGGGCAGATTTTCATGAACGGCTCAACGAGAGCGCATTCAGCTTTAAGGGAGAGCTTGGCCGGCGTGTCGAGACCGCGATCGGGCAGCTCGAGGACGCCGTGCGGCGCGGCGTCGAGCTCGCCGCAGCCGGAAGTGAGCAGGCCGCCGGACGGCTCGAAGAGCTCTCGCAAAGGCGGCGGGTCCTCGAGTCGGCTCTGGCGGTTTGCCGGTCAGCCATCGACGGGTAGCCCGGGCCCGGACGGTGGACGGCCGGCGCCTCAGCCCTTCGCCCGATAGTGTTCCTCGACGTACCTCTCGATGAGCGCAATGAAATCCCGGGCGAGCTCACCGGAGTGACCCTGGAGCGTCGTTGCAAGCGTGCCGTCGATGTAGACGGGGCATTTCGGTTCCTCGCCGGTCCCGGGGAGACTGATGCCGATATTGGAAGAGCGGGATTCTCCAGGACCGTTGACGATGCAGCCCATGACGGCGACCTTGAGCTCCGAGACCCCGGGGTGCGTCCGCTTCCACTCGGGCATACGGGCACGGAGGTGGGCCTGGACCTGCATGGCGATTTCCTGAAACGTTGTGCTCGTCGTGCGCCCGCACCCCGGGCACGAGGTGACCGTCGGGGCGAAGGAACGCAGACCGAGCGCTTGGAGCAGCTCGCACGCCGCGTAGACCTCCTCGCGCCTGTCCCCTCCAGGCTTGGGCGTCAGGGAAACGCGGATCGTGTCACCGATGCCCTCGGCCAGGAGGACGCCCATCCCAACTGCCGACCAGATGAGCCCCTTCATGCCCATGCCGGCCTCGGTCAGCCCGAGGTGGAGCGGCTGCCGCGTCTTGGAGGAGAGGCTCCGGTAGATTGAGATGAGATCGGCCGGGGTGGAGACCTTGCAGGAGATGATGATGCGGTCCTCGCCGAGACCGGCCTCGATCGCCATGCTGGCCGATTCCAGCGCGGAGATCACCATGCACTCGTTGAGCACCTCTCCGGACGTCTTTCCCAAGTTCTTCGCGGTGTTTTCCTGCATCATGCGCGTGACGAGCTCCTGGTCGAGCGAACCGCCGTTGACGCCGATCCTGACAGCGGCCCCGTGATCCCGGGCGATGGCGCAGATCGTGGCAAAGTTCTCGTCACGCCGTGCCCCCGAGCCGACATTTCCTGGGTTGATCCGGTACTTGTCGAGGGCACGTGCGCATTCCGGATGTTTGCGCAACAGGACATGGCCGTTGTAATGGAAGTCACCGATCAACGGAACGGGACATCCCTGATCCCTCAACCGCTGGCGGATTTCGGGGACGGCCCGTGCAGCCTCCGGCGTGTTGACCGTGAACCGGACCAGCTCCGAGCCAGCATCAGCCAATTCCCGGATCTGCCGGACGGTGGCCGCCACGTCGGCCGTGTCGGTGTTCGTCATCGATTGGACCGCGACCGGCGCGCCGCCCCCGACGACGATGCCCCCGACGTTGACTGGAATGGTCTCCCGGCGTTTGATCTCCATGTGCGTCATACCCCCCGGTAGCGGCGGTCCGGCCGCCGGGTCCACTGTACCCGATCGCGGCTGGCCAGGGCGAGATCGCTCCCGGAGGGTCGGATTTCTTCGCGGTGACACCGGAAATCGGGGGCTCGGGCGCGTGGTACAATCACGCGCCTTCGGGAGGTTCGTGTGGCCGAACAGGAAACCCAACAACCAGTTGAACAGTTGATCGCCAACAGGCGTGAGAAGCTCGCATCTCTTCGGGAGTTGGGCGTTGATCCATATCCGCGCCGTTTCCGGGTCCCCGAGTCGATCGGCTCTCTGCGAGAGCGGCTTGACGCAATCGCTCCAGACGAGCTGTCTGCGGATCCTCCGAAGGTCAGGATGGCGGGTCGCATTCAAGCGATTCGGGGCCACGGCAAGGTTGCCTTCGTCGACCTGACTGATGGCGCCGCCAAGCTCCAGGTCTACGTCCGGCGGGACCGGCTCGGCGAGGACGGATGGAAGCTCTTCAAGCTGATGGATCTCGGAGATTTCGCTGGGGTCGAAGGGGAGGCGTTCCGGACGAGGACCGGTGAGCTCTCGGTCGCTGCCGACCGGGTGACGCTCCTGTCAAAGGGGCTCAGGCCGATGCCGGAGAAATACCACGGCCTGACCGACCGTGAGGCCAGGGCCCGGCAGCGGTACCTCGATCTGTTGGCAAATCCGGACAGCCGGGCCGAATTCGAAGCGCGGAGCCGGCTCGTGTCCGGCATTCGGCGTTTTCTGGAGGCACGTGGCTTTCTGGAAGTCGAAACGCCGATGATGCATCCGATTCCGGGGGGAGCGTCCGCCCGGCCGTTTGTGACCCATCACAACACGATGGACATGGACCTCTACTTGAGGATCGCGCCAGAGCTCTACCTCAAGCGGCTGATCGTTGGCGGATTCGAACGGGTCTTCGAGCTGAACCGTAATTTCCGCAATGAGGGGATTTCGACGCGCCACAATCCTGAATTCACGATGCTCGAGTTTTACTGGGCGTACGCGGATTACGAGCTTCTCATGGACCTGACCGAAGAAATGATCTGCCATCTGGCGGAACAGGTCGTCGGCTCACTGACATTACCGTGGGGCGAGGCAACGATCGATCTGAAGCGCCCGTGGACACGGCTCAGCTTGCAAGACGCGGTGCTCACGTACTCCGACCTGACCCCGGAAGATCTCGGGGAGCGTTCGAGGCTGGAGAAGGCCGCCGAACGTTTTGGGGTCGAGAAGATCGCCGAACGGACGGATGGCAAGCTGCTCGCCGAGCTCTTCGAGGCGACCGCGGAATCGGAGCTGATGCAGCCGACCTTCATCACCGGTTTCCCAAGGGCGATTTCTCCGTTGGCCAAGTCGACGGCCGGGGATCCCGACACGGTGGAACGGTTTGAGCTCTACATGGGTGGGATGGAGATCGCCAACGCCTACACCGAGCTCAACGATCCGATCGAGCAGCGGCGGAGGTTCGAAGAGCAGGCCAGAGCGACGGGCGGGGTCGTCGATGAGGACTTTCTGCGAGCGCTGGAGTATGGAATGCCGCCAACCGGTGGGGAGGGAATCGGTATCGACCGGCTCGTGATGCTGATGACCAACCGCGCCTCGATTCGCGATGTGATTCTTTTTCCGCTCCTTCGTCCCCGGCTTTCGGAGTGAGACGGTGAGCGCCGAGCTCTACCTGGCACGGCGCTATCTGGCGGGATTGCGCCGCAGAACGCACGTGGCGACGGTGACGGCGATCTCGCTCGTCAGCCTGAGTCTGGGCGTGCTCGCCCTGATCGTTACCCTCTCACTCCTGGAAGGTTTCCAGTCGACCATTCGCGGCGAGCTGATCAAACGGACCGCCCACGCCCGGCTGACGCCAGCATCCGGCCGTCTGATCGAAAATCCATCGAAGCTGGTTGCAATCCTACACAGTCATCTCCCCAACGTGAAAATCGTCGAAGCCGTTGACACGACTTGCCTTGTGGGACCTGCCGGCGGAGCCGTTCCGGCGTTGGTGGAAGGCCGCTCGGGCATACACCGTGTCAAGGCCGACTCCGTCCTGGCGGCCCGCCTCGGTATTGCTCCTGGGGATTCTGTCGATGTGATCGCCCCCCGGAGGCGTTTGACACCGCTTGGACCGGTTCCCGTTCGCATGCGGGTGACGGTGGCGGCAGTCGAGCCGCCCCAGCCGGGCCGCGAGGGCGGGGCGTTGTTCCTGCCGCTCCACGTGGCCCAGAGGTTTCTGTGGGGCAAGCCGGCTGTCGAGGCGATCGAGATGCGAGATCCCGCGCATCCGTGGGAGCTCGCCAGCCGGGTGCGGCGTGTGTTGGGGGCTGATGCACGTATGCTGAGGATCGAGGGGCTCAAGGAGCTGCACCACCCGCTCCTGCTCGCCCTCTCCTTGGAGCGCGCCATGCTCTTCCTGGCCGTCGGGCTGATGCTGATTGTAGCGGCGCTCAACCTCCTGTGTAACATCGCGATGGTGGCGGCCGAGAAGCGAACCGATCTTGCGGTCCTTTCCGGGCTCGGCGTGGGTCCGCGGGCACTCCGCCGGCTGTTTGTCTACCTCGGGCTCGGCATCGGTTTGGCAGGTTCGGTGAGCGGAGCCGCCGCTGGAACGTTGCTGGCGGTCGTGCTTGATCGAACGCACGCCATTCCATTACCCCGCGGCGTCTTCATCGTGTCGTCGGTGCCGTTCCGGGTGCAGCCTGGGATGGTTGCCGCCGTCACCGGATTGGCGGTGGTTCTCTCATTGGTGGCCGCATGGCTGCCGTCACGGACAGTCAGCCGCCGGGATCCGGCTGAAGGGCTCCGGTATGAGTGAAGCACCGCTCATGGTACGCGTAAGCGGAGTCTCCAAAGGGTTTGGAGCGGGACCCAGCCGGGTCGAGGTTCTACGGCACCTTGATCTGGAGGTGCGCCGGGGTGAGTTACTGGCGGTCGTCGGTCCGTCCGGCGTTGGCAAGAGCACGCTGCTGCACCTGATTGGACTGCTGGACCGCCCGGACTCAGGCACGATCGAGCTTGACGGGCTCGATACGGCGACTGCTGGTCCCGAAGAGCGCGCCCGAATGAGGAACCAGCTGATCGGTTTTGTGTTCCAGTTTCATTACCTGCTGAACGAGCTGAGTGCCCAAGAAAACATCGCGTTGCCGATGAGAATTGCCGGCAAGCCGCAGCGCGAGGCGCTGCGGCGGGCCAGCGAGCTCCTCGAGGAAGTTGGCCTGGCTGACCGCACCTCTGCGTTTCCAGATCAGCTCTCCGGCGGTGAGCAGCAACGGGTTGCCGTTGCACGGGCTCTGGCCATGAAACCGCCGCTCTTGCTGGCTGATGAACCGACCGGCAACCTCGACCGGCCGAACGCGGAGCATCTCTTCTCATTGATTCGAGAGCTTCATTTGCTGGAGGGTTTGACTTCAATTATAGTGACGCACAACGAGAAGATCGCCGCCAGGTGTGACCGGGTTTTCCGGCTCGCTGCGGCGGTGGAGCAAAAACTGGATGTTTGAGAAGTTCAATGAGCACGCGCGCCGGAGTTTGTTCTTTGCCCGTTACGAGGCAAGCAGAGCGGACGGCCGGCTCATCGGCTCGGAGCACCTCCTGCTGGGGTTGCTCCGGGAGGCCGATGAGGCTTTGGAGGAGGTGCTGGGGCGGAGCGGCGTCAGCCTCGAGGAGCTTCGTCAGGAAGTCGTTGAAGAAAACAACCCTGTCCAGCGGCCGGCAGCAACTCCCGATCTTCCCTTGAGCAACGAGGTCAAGCGTGCGTTGACCTATGCCGTTCGCGAGGCCGAGGGGATGGGACATGACTTTGTTGGAACCGAGCATATCCTCCTCGGGCTGATGCGCATCGAAGGGTGTCTGGCCGAGCAGTACCTTTCGGATCATGGCCTGGAGCTCTATCAGCTCAGGCACGAGGTGCAGCGGTATGTCCACGACGCGGAGTTGGAGGAGAACACTGGAGAGACGCCGCACCTGACCGAATATTCGCGTGACCTGACGGCGATGGCGGCGGATGGTGTCTTCGACCCGTTGATCGGTCGTGAGGTCGAGCTCGACAGGATCATCCAGATCCTGTGTAGGCGCACAAAGAACAACCCGCTGCTCCTTGGCGAGGCGGGCGTCGGGAAGACGGCCATCGTCGAGGGGCTTGCCGCAAGGATCGTTGAGGGGCGTGTCCCGGCCCTGCTGGCGGAACGGCGGATTGTGGCGCTTGACCTGTCGCTGCTGGTGGCGGGGACCAAGTACCGGGGGCAGTTTGAAGAGCGGCTCAAAGGGCTGCTGAAGGAGCTACAGGAGCACCCCGGGATCATCGTTTTTATCGATGAAATTCACTCTCTGATTGGCACCGGCTCCGCTGAGGGCTCGTTGGATGCTGCCAACATTCTGAAACCTGCGTTGTCCCGGGGCGAGATCACCTGCATCGGCTCCACGACGATGCAGGAGTACCGGAAGTACGTCGAGAAGGACCGCGCCCTGTCCCGCCGTTTCCAGGTGATTGCCATCCGGCAGCCATCGGAAGAGGAAACGGTCACGATTCTTCGAGGGATCAAGTCGAGGTATGAGGAGTTTCACGGTGTCCGGTACACCGAGGCGGCGCTGCTTGCTGCGGCGGCGCACTCGGGCCGGTACATCACCGACCGTGCGTTTCCAGACAAGGCGATCGACGTCCTCGATGAGGCCGGTGCCCGGGTTAAGCTCCGTCATGCCGGTTCGACCGCATCGCTGAGGTCGGTGCAGCTCGAGATGAAACGTCTCGTGTCCCAGATGAAAGAGGCCATCTCGGAAAAGAGCTTCGACCGGGCCGTTGCTCTTCGCGAGGAAGAGCTTCGCCTTCGCGAAGAGCTGGAGATGCTCGAACGGACAGAGGAAAGTGAAGGGAGCACACCCGCCGAGGTGACGCGGAGCGACATCGAGGATGTCGTCTCGTCGTGGACCGGCATTCCCGTGACGTCGCTCGAAGAGGACGAAGCCGACCGGCTCCAGCGCATGGAAGCGATTCTTCGTCAGCGCGTCGTCGGCCAGGACCCGGCGATCGAGGCGCTCGCACGTGCGATCCGGAGAAGCCGGCTGGGACTGACGAACCCGCAGCGGCCCATCGGCTCGTTCATCTTCCTGGGGCCATCTGGCGTGGGCAAGACCGAGGTCGCCAGACAGTTGGCACGGTTCCTCTTCCAGGATTCGCGTCACATGATTCGGTTTGACATGTCGGAGTACATGGAGAAACACACGGTCTCCCGTTTGATCGGCTCGCCCCCCGGTTACGTTGGGTTCGAAGAGGGCGGCCAGCTCTCCGAGCGGATCCGGCGGAACCCGTATTCCGTCGTTTTGCTCGATGAGATTGAGAAGGCTCATCCGGACATCTACAACTTGCTGCTTCAGGTGCTCGAAGATGGGCGCCTGACGGACAACTACGGGAACGTCGTCGATTTCACAAACACGATCATCATCATGACGTCCAACCTGGGGAGCCGCAGCCTGATGACGAACGGACGGGTGGGTTTTGGCAGCGATGGAGCCGGACCAGAGTTGGCTGAAATCAACGAGATCGTTGATCGCGAGCTTCGGCGGCACTTTCCGCCAGAGTTTCTCGACCGGCTGGACGAGGTCATCGTTTTTCAGCCGCTTGATCATGAGCATCTTCTCGATGTTGCACGTCTTCTGCTCGAAGAAACGCGAGGGCAGCTGGCCCGGCGAAACGTGGAGATTCACTTTACCCCGGAGCTTCCGGCATGGCTCGTCGGTAAGGCTGGGATCGATCAACATACCGGAGCAAGGCCATTGAGACGGCTAGTGCAGCTTTGGATCGAGGATGCCGTTGCTGATTATTTGATCCGGCATCGAGGCGAGGAGGAGCATCGTTTGCAAGTACGTATCGACAGAGGAAAGCCGGTGATTGAAGTCCTGGATGCCGTTGTCACGGTTCGGGAGACGCCGTGAAGGCGCGCGGAAAGCTTGGCGCTGGGCTCGTTGGGGCTGTTGTGGCTTTGTGCTGCGTTACGAGCCTCATGGCAGAACCTAAGTGGCCCGTGATCAACAAGGTGATCGTTCAGGGTGGTGTCACCGTCACCGAGGATACGGTGTCGTACTACCTTGGGCTCGAACCCGGTGACCGTCTCGATCCGAATGTCCTCGCCGATGGATTTCATCGTCTGTGGGACTCGGGATTGTTCGAGGATCTGAAGATCGAGGAGGAAAAGCTCCCAGATGGCAAAGTCAACCTCTACGTGGTCGTCAAAGAGCGCCCATTCGTTAAGTCGGTGATCTTCAAGGGCACCCATTCGATCACGACGAGCTCCCTCAAAGACAAGCTCGACGAAAAGGGGATCGAGATTCCGCACAACGTTCCGCTGAAGCTCGACGATCTGACCCGGATCCAGAGTGCTATCAAGGACATTTATGCGGAGGACGGGTACCGTTCGGCTCAGGTGCACTACCAGATCGTCGATCTCTCAAAGACGGAGAAGAAGGTTATCTTTCACATCGATGAGGGTGGGCGGGTCAAGATTGCCAAGATCCGGTTTGTTGGGAACCACGTTTTTTCCAACGGAAGGTTACGCAGAGCGCTCAAGAAGATCAAACAGAAGACCTGGTACCGGTTTATTGGAAAGAAGATTATCTATTCGAAGAAAAACTGGGAAGAGGACAAGGACAACCTCAAGAAGTTTTACATGAACCACGGGTTCAAGGACATCAAGATCGGGGATCCTCAAATCAAGCTGGTCGCGAAGCATCCAAAGGCCAAGACGCTGAAGAAAAAGAAGTATCAACTTTACATCACCATACCTGTGGATGAGGGCCAGCAGTACACGTTGGGGTCCTTGAAGATCAAGGGAGCCAAGGTGTTGTCCGCCGCGAAACTCAGGAAGCTGTTCAACGTTCACCCGGGGAAGGTGTACCGGTACAAAGATATTGAAGACGGGATGGACAAGATCCGGAAGATCTACCAGGATCAGGGCTACATTTACGCGTATACCAACCAGGTCTTGACCGACCGGAAGGGCGCCGATCATGTGGTCGACGTGACGGTCGATATCTTCGAGGGTGACCGGTATCAGCTAGGCCGGCTCGAATTTTCAGGAAATACGACGACACGGGACAAAGTGTTGCGGCGTCAGTTTGCCATGGCCGAGGGCGACTGGATGAACATCGCTGCGCTGAAGGCCTCCGTCTACAAGATCAACGGACTCGGATTCTTTAAGCTTGACGACGATCCGTACAAGTTCCACTTCGACCAGGAGAAGAAGCGCGTCAACATCGATGTCAAGGGCCATGAGGTCGGGCGGAACGATATCCAGTTCGGGATGGGGTACTCTGAGCTCGATGGTTTCTTTATTCAGGGGATGTTCAACACGAAGAACTTCATGGGCAAGGGCGAGAGTCTGGGGGTTTCCCTGCAAACCGGAGCCCGGACGGATTACTATTCGTTGTCATTCACTGAACCGTACTTCATGGATCGCCGCATTATGCTGGGCGGATCGATCTACAAGACGAACCTGGATGTCGCAGATTTCCAGCAGGAAACGAAAGGGGCCTCGATCAGTGGGGGGTTCGGTCTGGGAATCTTCGATTCCGTAGCAGTTCTCTTGTCCTATGAGGACGTGTATTCGGAGTACATGGTCACCCGTAGTGGCATCCCCGGTACGCCAACCTCTGGCCATACCCGGCCGATCGGTTTTCCTCCAAAGGTCTTCAAGGAGTTTCCACATAGTCATGAGTTCTTCCAGGGGAGGGTTGTTGCCGTTACTCCTCAATACACCTACGATTCGCGGGATGACCCGTACGATCCAAATCGAGGCAGGAGATTCAGCTTTGGAATCAGATTCTCGGGTGGCCCGCTGGGAGGTGATTATGACTACGTTAGACCGTCGGCCCAGTTCGCGCTCTTCCATCCGCTGACACGGCGGACAATCGCCGCATTCAACATTGAGGCTGGCCAGTTCTTCACCTACAACGGATCACGCATTCCGATTTACGAACGCTACCGTCTTGGTGGGGACCGAAGCCTCCGCGGGATCCCGTACTACACCGTTTTGCCGCGTGACAAGAACGGCAACTATTTCCTGACTCCTGGAGGCGCCCGTCTCGGTGGCGACCGGTACTGGCAGGTCAACCTCGAATACCAGATCCGTCTTGGCGGGCCGATCAAGGTCGTTTTCTTTACGGACCTTGGTAACACCTATGTCAAGCAACAGGGCTGGGACTTTTCGAACTTTAGAAGAACGGCAGGGATTGAATTCAGAATCACACTGCCGATCTTTCAGGCACCAATCCGGTTCATCTACGGTGTCAACCTTGATCCATATCCCGATGAGAAATCGAGCGACTTCGAATTCTCGTTCGGAACAACATTCTGAGTTGGAGGTCTAGGATATGTTTCGTTCACTCGTGAAATCTGCGTGTGTTGGTCTCTGCGTTCTGACGGTGGCCCCGCTCTTCGCACAACAAGCCGACGTTGCCGTGATCGATGTCCAGAAGGTCGTCACGCAGTCGGACCGTGGGAAGGAGGCGCTCCAGAAGTTACGGGACCTGCAACAGAAAAAGATTACTCAAGGCAAGGCCCTTCAGCAGAAGCTCGATGCGCTGAAGAGCCAGTTCAACAAACAGCAGTTCACCCTTTCGCAGGACAAGCTTGACGCGCTGCAGAAACAGATCGAGGATCAGACAATTAAACTCAAGCGCTTCCAAGATGACGCGCAGCGCGAGCTCGATGATGCCAGGAAGGCTGCCTTGGACAAGCTGCAGCAGGAGATCATGCCGATCATCAACCAGGTGGGCAAGGAGAAACACCTGAAGCTCATCTTCAACAAGTATCAGTCGGGGCTCGTCTATGCCGACGATTCCGTCGATATCACCGACGAGATCATTCGCCGGTTCAACACCAAAAAGTGACCGTTGAGCTTGATCTCGCCGAGCTCGCGGCTCGCCTCGGGGCCGAGCTCGCCGGTGATGCGGCGGTGAAGGTATCTGGGGTCCGGCCCCTGGACGAGGCCGGACCTTCGGATCTGTCGTTTCTCCACAACAGCAAGTACGTCGCTGAGGCGAGATGGTCGAAGGCCGGCGCGATCCTCGTTGCCGATCCCAACCTCGCGCCCGGCCACAACCTGCTCGTAATGGCCCATCCGTACCTGGGGCTTGCACGTGCTCTGGAGATCTTCTACCCCGAGCCTGAGCCCACACAGGGGATCCACCCTACGGCAGCCGTGCATCCCGAGGCGAGGCTGGGCGAGGGCGTCTCTGTCGGCGCTCAGGCGGTCATTGAGGCTGGGTGCTCGATCGGCGCAGGGACAATCGTTGGCCCCGGCGTCGTGCTCGGGAGAGATGTGACCGTGGGTGAAGGGTGCCGTCTCCATCCGCGGGTGGTCGTCCGGCACGGTTGCCGGATTGGCAACCGGTGCATCCTTCAGCCGGGAGTGGTGATCGGCGGGGACGGGTTTGGCTTTGCGACGGTCGATGGCGTCCACCACAAGGTGCCACAGGTTGGGATCGTCGTCATCGAGGATGATGTCGAGATCGGGGCCAATAGCTGCATCGATCGGGCGACGCTCGGTGAGACCCGGATCGGGCGCGGCACCAAGATTGATAACCTGGTCCAGGTTGCCCACAATGTTCAGGTGGGTGAGGGGAGCCTTCTCGTGGCTCAGGTCGGGATCTCCGGATCGACGTCGCTCGGCCATCACGTCATCATGGCGGGCCAGTCGGGCGCTGCGGGCCACCTCACGATCGGTGATCAGGTCATCGTCGGCGCGAAGAGCGCCGTCATCAAGGATGTGGCTCCTGGCCAATTCGTCACCGGATATCCGGCACAGCCGCACCGTGACTGGCTGAAAATGAACGTCCGCCTACGGCAGCTCGAAAAGCTCGAGAAGAAGGTTGCGAGACTGGAGGCCATGCTCGATGAGCAAGGATGAGAGAACGAACGGCATTGAACGGATCGAGGACATTCTCAAGCTCCTCCCGCACCGCTATCCATTTCTGCTGGTAGATCGCGTGCTCGAGGTTGAGGAACGCAGGATCAAAGCGATCAAAAACGTCACCTTCAACGAACCGTTCTTCCAGGGTCATTTTCCAGGCGTTCCGGTCATGCCTGGTGTGCTGATCGTCGAATCGATCGCTCAGGCGGGGGGGTGCCTCCTCCTGGCCGGGGTCCCGGATCGTGCCAACAAGCTCGCCTTCTTTGCAGGGATCGACAACTGCCGGTTCAGGCGTCCCGTTGTCCCGGGGGACCGGCTGGTTTTGGAGGTCGAGGTTCTTCAGCTTCGCCGGACGTTTGCGAAGCTCCACGGCCGTGCGACCGTCGATGGACAGGTCGCGTGTGAAACGGACCTGATGTCCACGATTGTCAACAAGGAATGAGAACGTGATTCACGCAACAGCAGTGATTGATCGATCCGCCGTGATTGCGGATGACGTCGAGATTGGGCCGTATGTCGTCATCGATGCCGGTGTAACCGTTGGCCCGGGCTGCCGGATCGGCCCGTTTTGCCGGTTTGCCGGACCGGCTCAGATCGGCCCGCGCAACTCATTTGAGAGCCATTGCTCGGTCGGTGCTCCGCCGCAGGATCTCAAGTACGGTGGCGAGGAGACGCGGCTTGAGATCGGAGAGGGAAACGTGTTTCGCGAGTTCGTCACGCTGCACCGTGGGACACCGGGGGGCGGCGGCGTTACCCGCATCGGAAGTCACGGGCTCTTCATGGCGTACGCTCACGTCGCGCATGATTGTCAGGTCGGCTCCCACGTGATTTTCGCCAATGGGGCAACCCTTGCGGGACATGTGGACATCGGCGATCACGCCACGATCGGCGCCTTTTCGGCCGTTCACCAGTTTTGCAGGGTGGGACGGTACGCGTTTCTCGGTGGGTATACCGTCGCGACCAAAGATTGTTTGCCGTTCATGAGAACGGTCGGGAGCCGCCCGGCGCGCTGTTTTGGACCGAACACCATCGGCCTCGAACGGCAGGGCTTCAGCCCCGAAAGCCGGGCAGCGTTGAAACGGGCGTGGCGATTCCTGCACAGCTCCCATCTCAACGCCAGTCAAGCCGTCGAAAAGATCGAAGAAGAGCTGACAGACAGCCGCGAGGTCGACGAGCTCGTGACGTTCATCCGCAGCTCTCGGCGTGGCGTCATCCTTTCCCGCGGATAGTCCGGACGCGCCGTTCGAGCGCCGTGAGGGCGGCGAGGGCAGTCAGGGGAAGGGAGATGTGACCGGCCGGCACCTCCGGTTCCCGCGGATTGATCCGGATGAGCCGGGCGTTCGGGCGCATGGCGATGCGCCGGGCGAGCATCCGGACCGTTGGGACAGCCGTGCCGGCGCCGATCTCAATCACGGCGATTGGACGTTCTCCGGCTGCCGTCAACCATCGATCGAGGCGCGCTTCCTGCTCCTCGCTTCGCGATCCGATCCAGCTCCAGTCCCCAAACATCAGGATATTCGGGCGCGCAATGCCCCCGCATTTCGGACAGCGGGGGAGTGGCGGCACGGCACGCATCGTTTCAGGATTGACATCAACCGTCACGGTATCCGCGGACCAAATCAAAGAATGGCAGGGTACGGAGCACTGGAGATGGTGGATCGATCCGTGACACTCGGCGATCTGCTCTTCGGAAAACCCGGCTGCCTGAAACTGGCCGTCAACGTTCGACGTGAACACGAAGGCGCCGTACGGCTTGGCAACGGCGAGGTGCCGCAGGATTTCAAATCCCCGATGTGGTCTCGTCGTCCGGTAAAGATTCAGGCGATGGCCGTAGAACCCCCAGGCGAGCTCCGGGTCCGATGAAAACCATCGCGGGTTTGCCAGGTCCACAAAGTCAAGCCCCAACCGCGCGAACGGTGGATACGCCTTCCAAAATCCCTCCGGACCACGGAAGTCCGGGAGGCCGGAATCGACCCCCATCCCAGCCCCAGCAGCGATGAGGATGGCCTCGGCCCTGCTGAGAACGTCCGCAGCCCTGTCAAGGGCAGCGGAGAGCTGGTTCGGATCGCTCACTTCCAGTAGTAGAGGGCTGCATCTCCAAGCTCGTCCTCGATTTCCAGGAGGCGGTTGTACTTCGCGAGCCGTTCGCTTCGACTCGCCGAACCCGACTTCAGGTGTCCGCCATCCATCGCCACGGAGAAGTCAGCGAGGAACGAGTCCTCGGTTTCCCCCGACCTGTGGGAGATGAAGTAACGCCATCCCGCGTCCCGGCACATCCGGACCGCCTCGATCGTTTCGGAGACCGTGCCGATCTGATTGAGCTTGATCAGAGAGGAGTTGGCCGTACCCTCAGCGATTCCCCGCGAGATGTACTTCGTGTTGGTGACGAAGATGTCGTCCCCAACCACTTCGATGGTATCGCCAAGACGTTGCGTAAACTTCCGGAAGCCATCCCAATCCTCCTCCGCCAGCGGGTCCTCCCAGAGAATGATCGGGTACTTCGAAACCCAGGTCTCAGCCATCGCGATCAGGTCGTCACTGGTCATCGCGCCGGCGCCCGACCACTTGAGATTGTAGTGGCTCTTGTTGTCGGTCGAGAAGGAGCTAGCTGCGCTGTCCACCGCGATCGAGATGTCCTTGCCCGGCGTATATCCGGCCTTTTTGATCGCCTGGATGATCGTCTCGATCGCATCCTCATTGCTGTCGAGATTCGGGGCGAATCCACCTTCGTCGCCGACACTGGTCGCCAGGCCGCGGGATTTGAGGATCCCCTTGAGCACGTGGAACGTCTCCGCCACGTACCGCAGCCCTTCCCGGAATGTCGGCGCGCCGATTGGAGCGACCATGAACTCCTGGATATCGACGCTGTTGTCGGCGTGAGCGCCCCCATTGATGATGTTCATGCACGGAACCGGAATCCGGCGGGCCCCAGCACCGCCGAGGTACTGATACAACGGCGTGTGCTGTGAGGCGGCGGCGGCACGTGCCACGGCCATCGAAACGCCGAGAATCGCATTTGCGCCGAGCTTTGATTTATTCGGTGTCCCATCGAGCTCGATCATGAAGCGGTCGAGCAGCGCTTGCTCGTAGGCCTCCATGCCGGTGACCGCAGGGGCGATCGTGTCGTTGACATTGGCGACGGCGTGGAGCACGCCCTTGCCGTGGTACCGGTTCATGTCCCCGTCGCGCAGCTCGAGAGCCTCGTTTTCACCCGTGCTCGCTCCCGAGGGAACGGATGCCGAGGCCGTTGTGTGATCGCTGAGCTCAACGTAGACCTTGACTGTCGGATTCCCGCGGGAATCGAGGATTTCAGTTGCTCGAACGGAAGAAATGGTTACGTGCATCGTTCACCTCCAGGAAGCATCATAGCGCCTCCGTACCGCCTTGGTCATGCAGGTGGAAGCTCACCGGTCCCCGAATCGGAAGACCCTGTGGCGGCCGGGATCCTCGCGATGGTGTGGGGCAGCGAGCGTATGTCCGTAAACGGTTGGGCATCACCATGATGCACTCTGGTATCCGGCGACTCGCTACCCGTTTTTCTTGCGCCGGGGGGCATATCATTCTCAAGCTAGGCCACCGCCCAGCGGCTCGGCCAGCAGACAGTACCAAGGGCCACCCCAACACATCACCTATCATATGGACAGTGGGGGGAAAAGCTGCACCATCTCAGAATGACATTCGGGGGAAAAGTTGCGCCTCCTCAGGTTGACAGATCCTCGTCTCGTCCCGAGTCCAGGACGCCCGCTCCCGCTGTTTCGAAACGCCACCCTCAATGTCATCCTGAGCCGCCATACCCCCCCAATGTCATCCTGAGCCGAAGGCGAAGGATCTGGGCGGGGGAGCGAGGCCGGGGGCAGCCGCGCCTGCTGAGCGAGTGGAAGACGTTGAGAGGGATTGGTCTGGGCGTACTTTGGGTGGCTTGGGCGCTCTGGACGGCCACGGAAACGATGGAGAGGATGCTGTCCGTCCCTGCCCGGTTCTGCTCGATGGATCCTCGGTCGGGCACGGCCATGTGGCGGCGCAAGAACAGCCCGGCCTCGCCTGGAGATGGTTGCGGCAGGTTTTGACCGGGTGCTTTGGATTGGGCTGGATCGGGCGGGTTGATGAGGGGGTACACTGGAGTCCGGTGGGTCGTGGGGACGCCACCGGGGAGGTGAACATGAGTTTTCAGCATCTGAGCCGGTTGATGTGGAGAAATGGAGCGGCGGTGGCGCTCGGTGCATTGATCATCGTGAGCTCGGCCGCGTGTGTGTCACAGGAGGATCCAAATAGGCGGGCCAAACAGGGGGCTGCAATTGGAGCCGCGGCTGGTGCCGTGGCCGGGGCGATTATCGGGAACCAGTCCGGGAATCCCCGGACAGGGGCTCTGATCGGTGCCGCGGTTGGAGCGGGTATCGGTGGGGTCGTCGGGCACCGGCGCGACAAGATGGCGGCGGAGATGGCGCGGATTCAACAAGTGGAGGTGCAGCGGCAGCAAGCAGAAAATGAGCTCAAGCTGATTGTGAATGACAAGATCCTCTTCGATATCAACTCGTCGGTCCTCAGGACGCGGGCGCTGCCAACGCTCAACCAGATTGCAGACGTGCTGAACCGCTATCCCGACGCCAAGGTCATCGTCACCGGATACACGGACTCGACCGGCACCGAAGAGTACAACCTCAAACTCTCGCGCAGGCGCGCAGAGAGTGTGAAGAATTACCTGATCTCCCGCGGGGTCGATCCCGCCAGAATCACCGCCGTTGGACTTGGTGAGAGTGACCCGATCGATACGAACCAGACCGCTGAGGGCCGCCAGCGCAACCGGAGGGTTGAGTTCTTTGTGAAGTTGCCCCCACAACAACAAGGCTGATCCCTCTCCGGATTTCCGGCGTGAGGGCCACGGTTCCCCAGGTTAGGCCGCTTCGAGGCGAGGGTAAAGGTTTGATCGTTCCGTGACAGAACCCTTGACGCCGATCAAGCGTTGGATCAGAGGTGCGCGTCATCATGGACCGGAGGAGGGTCCGGATGCGGCCACCGGAGGTTTCGAAATACCGGCGCATCGCTCAGCTCGTCATGCTGGCGGTCGTTGTCGTGATTGGGATCCAGTTCACGCTGTGGGTCGAGCCACAGCTCGGCGGAGCATGGCCTCGCGTCGGACGCCCTGCGGGGGTCGAAGGATTTCTCCCGATCGACGGCATGATGGCATTTCGCCATCTTCTGCATACGGGTGCGATCGACGCCATCCACCCCGCCGCATTGGCAGTCTTTCTCGGGATCTGCTTGATGTCGGCGATCGTTGCCAAATCGTTCTGTTCGCACCTGTGTCCGATAGGCTTCCTCTCGGAGATGCTGGGACGCATCGGATACAGACTGACCGGGAAGCGTCACACCCCGCCGAAGTGGATCGATATCCCGCTGCGGAGCCTCAAGTACCTCGTGCTCGGCTTCTTCGTATGGGCCGTGTGGTTCAGTTTGAGCCCCGGTGGTGTCGACGCTTTTCTTCACAGCCCATACGCGAAGCTCGTCGACGTCAAGATGTGGCTCTTCTTCGCGCATCCGTCCCGGCTGACGATCGCTGTGCTCGGTGTGTTGGTAGTCGCGTCGGTGTTTGTGCGCGATTTCTGGTGCCGCTACCTCTGTCCGTATGGCGCGCTGCTCGGGATGTTGGGAAGGCTGGCACCGTTCAAGGTCACCCGTGATCCAGAGCTGTGCACGGACTGTCACGCCTGCACACGAGTTTGTCCGGCACGGTTACCCGTTCACCGCATGACGCGGGTGGCGTCGTTTGAGTGTACCTCGTGTCAGGACTGCGTCATGGCGTGCCCCGTGGAGGGGTGTCTGACGGTGCGCGCTCCCTTGGTGCGGACATCGAAGCGATGGTGGCTCCGGCCGGCCATCGCAACGGCGCTGGCGCTGGGGGTGTATCTGGCGGTTCTCGGTTTGTTCCGGCTGACAGGTCACTGGAAGACGGAAATTCCAGCAGCCGAGTACCATCGTCGCATTCCTGCGATCTCATCGCCGCTCTACACGCACGTCGGTGGTGTCGCGATGGCGGAGGAAAGCGATGGGACGCCGGTGCGGGCGGCGAACCAACCCGCGAACGCTCGCCCCTCCGGGTTGGCGGGCGACTGAGCGCCCGCCTTCCGGCGCGGGGTCGATGAGCTACTTTGCCGGGATGCCGCCCGCCAATAGCACCCGGTAGGCCGGGTTCGGATACGGATGGATG
Source organism: Acidobacteriota bacterium (assembly GCA_015493585.1). GTDB lineage: Bacteria > Acidobacteriota > Thermoanaerobaculia > Thermoanaerobaculales > Sulfomarinibacteraceae > JAADFN01. Next base: position 3,829 of record WGCW01000113.1, on the reverse strand, counting down.
TCGGGCATCGTCGCGAACAACCAACCTTTGAAATCGGGCTTGCCCTTTTCTGAAATCACGACCTCGGCCGCCGGGTTTCTGGATTCGGCCGAACGCGAGGTGATCCCATCGGCACCCATGACGAAATCCGGCACGAACGATTTCACCAGGATCTTCAGCCCACTGTTCCCCAAAACCTTTTGGCTGCCGATCGGAACGGCATAGATCTCGGACGCCTTGGTCTTCGTGTTGATCACCTTGATTTTGACGCCCGACCACGCCTTCCGGATCGCTTCGGGAAGCTGAACCGTCGTATTGAGCGCCATCTCGTGGCCAGCCCCCATGCCCATGGCGCCTCCCATGCCACGATGGATCGCATCGTGAGGCATCTGAGACGAGGCCTGGTGGGCGGGCGCCGGAGCTACCGGTTGCGCGGTGGTCTTTGCCGCTTTCTTGCTCCCACATGCGGGGAGGATCATGGCCAAAGCAATCACGGGAATAAGGGTTCTTCTCATCGTCGTCTCCTTCGCCGGGGATTATACCGAGCGGTCACCCGGTTTGTCATGTTCCGGGCGGGCGGCTAGCATGAGGTCCAACTGGAGGGTCAATGGGCTCGATCTACAGTATCGTTCACGCCATTGTGTTCTGGCTCAACGGCGTCGTGTGGGGGTGGCCACAGGCGCTTCCCGCCATCGTCGTGCTCCTGGTGGGGACAGGGATCATCACGACCTTCCGCCTGGGATGGGTCCAAATCCGGCTCTTCACCCACGGTTTGAAGGTCGTCAGGGGCGACTTCGATCATCCAGAGGATGAGGGTGATCTGTCCCACTTTCAGGCGTTGACGACGGCGCTCTCGGCGACGGTCGGGATCGGCAACATCGCCGGCGTCGCGACGGCCATTCACTACGGCGGCCCAGGCGCGATCTTCTGGATGTGGGTCACCGCTGTGTTCGGTATGGCACTCAAGTTCACCGAGTGCACGTTGAGTCTCCGTTTCCGGAGATTGCTCCCGGGAGGCTCAGTTGCGGGCGGCCCGATGTACTCGATTGAGCGGGGGCTTGGAAAAAAATGGAAACCGCTTGCGATCGCCTTCGCTACGTTTGCCGTGATCTCCTCGTTTGGCGCCGGGAACTCGGTGCAATCATTCACCGTGGCCGACCAATTCCGGCAAGATCTTGGGATCCCAACGTGGATCACTGGGCTGATCATGGCATCCCTCGTTGCGGCGGTGATTCTCGGGGGGATCCGCCGGATCGGCCGTGTGACGTCGAAGCTCGTTCCGTTCATGGCCGCGCTCTACGTTGGAGCTGGGCTCATCGTGCTCGCGCTCAACTGGCGGGCGGTACCCGGAACGCTGGCGTTAATTGTGAGCTCGGCGTTTGAGCCTGCGGCGGGGGTGGGAGGTTTTGCCGGCGCGGGGTTCATCTTCATGCTGACCTGGGGTGTGAAGCGGGGGCTCTTTTCGAACGAGTCCGGACAGGGGTCGGCACCGATTGCACACGCTGCGGCCAAGACCGATGAACCGGTACGGGAGGGATCGGTCGCGATGATCGGACCGTTCGTGGACACGCTTCTGATCTGTACGATGACGGCGCTCGTGATCCTGACGACGGGGGTGTGGCGCGACAAGCAGGAGCAACGGGTGATACTCAACCGTCAGGCGGCCGTGACGATGATCAGATCCGGGGCGCGTGTCGAGCGCGACAGCATCGTACGGTCTGAGGATCTGGCGACCGGCATCTACACGGTCGTCGCAGGACGCCCGATCGGGTTTGAGCTTGTGCGGAACCACTCGATTGTGGATGCGGTCCAGCTCGACATCGTGGCCGATCCGGTCCTGATGAAGGGCGCCCATCCGTTTACCGGCCAGATTGTGATCCCCGCCGCTTTTCCAGGGGATGTTGCACGGGCGATCTTGAGGTCGTCAGATGGGGAACCGGTCAGGGGTGCCCTAGTCTTGTCCGGACGTGCCGCCCAGAACGGCTCGCCGCTGACGGCGTGGGCGTTTCAGCGCGGCCTCGGCCGCTACGCCGGCGGCTTTGGTCACCTGATTGTGACGATCGCCGTGTTCCTCTTTGGGCTCTCGACGGCGATCAGCTGGTCCTACTACGGTGACCGGTCGATCTTTTATTTACTTGGACCGCGGGCCATCCTTCCGTACAGAATTGTGTTCTGCATCATGAACTTTCTCGGCGCGATCTACTCCCTCGAGCTGGTCTGGTCATTTGGTGATGTTGCGCTCGGACTGATGACGATCCCGAACCTGCTGTCGATTTTGCTCCTGACGGGGCTGGTGAAGTTTGAGCTTCGGGATTACATTCGGCGTGGTCAGACGAAGGCCGGTGCATGACTGGTCCGGAATTTTTCAGTGCCGGCCGTGGTATTGTCTGACAGGGCCACGGGATGGGTGGCAAAGAAAGTGTAGGAGCAACGAATGAAAACGAAGTGGTATCTCCTTGGATGTTTGGGCATTCTGGTTGTTGGTGTGTTGGTCGTTGGCCTGTCGTTGGCCGGGGTGTACAACCGGCTTGTCCGGCTGGACCAGGCTGTGCAGGCGCAGTGGGGGCAGGTTGAGAACGTCTACCAGCGGCGCATGGACCTGATCCCGAACTTGGTTGCGACGGTCAAAGGCGCCGCCAAGTTTGAGAAGAGCACCTTTACGGCTGTTGCAGAAGCCCGGGCCAAGGTCGGTCAGGTCACCTCCGGCCAGATGCAGAACCTGATCAACAACCCCGCGGCATTTCGAAAGTTCGAGCAAGCCCAGGCTGGCCTCTCGTCGGCGTTATCCCGGCTCCTGGTCACAGTGGAGCGGTACCCGGATCTGAAGGCAACGCAGAACTTTCAGGATTTGCAAGCTCAGCTTGAGGGAACCGAAAACCGGATCGCCGTAGAGCGCATGCGCTACAACGAGATCGCCCGCTCGTTTAACACCTACCGGGAGAGCTTCCCGACGAACCTGATCGCTGGCTTCTTCGGGACCAAGTTTGCGCCGAAACCTTATTTCAAGGCAAAAACTGGCGCGGCGACACCGCCGAAGGTTGATTTTGGTCAATAGCCGGCTGAGGATGTGATGCCTCACACGCACGACTGCACGGAATCCGTCGCCGGTCTGACGGCTGTATGGCCCCTGAGGAGGGAGCCGGCGTAGCATGTCCGTGAGGCGTGTGACCGTTGTGCTTCTGCTCGTGCTGCTGGCCTGTGGCGCGGCAGCCGCAGGAGCAGCCCCGCCCGCGGCCCCCGCTGCTCCACCAGCGCCGGCGCAGTGGGTCACCGATCCGGCCGGGTTCCTCAGCCCGGGCGTTCGTCAGACCCTCAACGAGCGTCTGGCTTCTTTCGAAAAGCTGAGCGGCGTCCAGCTGATTGTGTGGATTGGGGATACGATCGGCAACCAGAACCTGGAAACATGGGCCGCCAACACGTTTGCGGCATGGGGCATCGGACAGCGGGGAAAGGATAATGGGCTGGTCCTGTTCATCCTGACCAAGGACCGGAAAATCAGGATCGAGGTTGGGTATGGGCTGGAAGGCCGGGTCACAGATCTGCTGTCGTTTCGGATCATTCAGGACGTTCTGAAGCCCGGCTTCGAGGCGGGGCGTCAAGATCAGGCCGTGACCAAGGCGGTGGATATTCTGATGACCGCCATTGACCAGCAGGCCGCCCAGAGGGTTGGGAGCGAGCCGGTGAGCACGGCGCCTGCGCGGCAGAAACCACGGCGGCTCTCGCCGGGCACTATCATCATCGGTATCATCCTGGCAATCGGGTTTCTGTTCCTGTTCATCACGAATCCAACACTGGCGATGTATCTCTTGTTTACGCTGATGTCCGGTGGCGGGGGCGGCGGCTTTGGAGG
>WGCW01000112.1 GCA_015493585.1 Acidobacteriota bacterium | reverse complement strand
GCCTTGGCCAGATAGCGGCCGGGGCGGAGCCTGGGGATGGCCAATTGCAACGGGGGCCGCCCCCGCTCTTCTGGGTTCAATCGGCGCGTCACAGTAGTCCCTTCCCAGGGACGCCAGCATGCTTCCAACGTTAGCCATCTTCCTTTCGAGCATGGGCCGCTCTCGCTCCACTCCCAAGTGGTTACGCAGCCGCTCTCGGTCTCGCTGTAGGAAACCCGCAGCGTTTCTGCGTCGAGGTCCCACTCGGGTCGAATCTCAAGCGCGGCTCCCCGGTAGATCTCTGACCCGGCCCGCACTACGATCTTGAGCGTCTCCACCACTCCGCTTGTTTCGCACCAAGATCGCGCCTGCCTGAGATCAAACCGCCATATCCTGTCCGTGCGAACTGTGAAGGGCCGTGATCTGAGCCATTCGCTTCTCGTACCATTGACGAGTGAGATTTCCATCCCTTCAGTTTGCGCAAGCCGAGGCAGACGAACGATCAGGTGAGGGAAGAGGTCGTCCCGTAGCTGCGAGATTGGGACTGAAAGACATGCTGACGACCACCGTCCCTCGCCCGCCTCCTCTATCTCCCGTGATGCCGAAAGTGCCCATTCCAGCTGGGGCACAGTTAGTATCAGGTGCAAGTGGCGGCCTCGAATCACGACATCAGCCTGGGGCTGCCGTTCTTGGCTTCTCATGAAAGCGCGCGGCACTCCATTCAGAAGGACTTCCCCTCCCGGAATCGTGACATGCCAATCGATCGACGAACCGTTCGGCAGCCTCACGTTGGGCTTTGCTTCTACGCGGAGGCCGGGAGCCAGGAGGAAGTGCAACGCCTGAGCATCGCCGAGCGGCCCACGTAGCAAGAGTCGGTACTCCCCAGCGTCGGTCAAGAGCTCAGCGAGAGCCCCAGCTTCAACGTCAATGTTACCCTGCGGCTTCCGCTCAAATTCAACCGTGAGATTGGCCTTCCCCTCCCACCAAATGCGTGGTGGCTCATTGAGTACAGGTAACCCGTCCCGGGAGTGAACGAACAGCACTGGTTCCATATCCCCGTGAAAAAACGGCCGCCTGACCTCGAACAAGTGACCCCCAACCTCAAGATGGGTGCGCCCTTCGAGATCGAGCGATACCATGCGAAACCCGGGCCACGGTTTGTACTCCTCTTCGTCCTCCGGCTGAACACTGAGGGTCGTACCTTCGCGGGTGATTACCCAGACCCTTTCCGGAAGCCGCCGCTTTTCTGGACCGCGAATAAGCTGGCCCGTACGTGGGTCAAAAAACAACGCTGGAGACGTCTTGGTTATCCCTCGGAAAGTGAAGTGGCGCTCTCCGTTGACAACCTCCCAAGATTCGCGGGGCTTTCGCAGGATGGGGTCCCCACCGCGGCTACTCGGGAAACACTTGTCACCAAATCGCCAGTTCTCTCCGGCATCAGGGTGACCGTCGCACGGTGGGAGATGGAGGTTGAGTTTATAGGAACCCGGATCAAGTTTGATGGTGGGAGCGGGGAACCGTGCACCGCGAGTCGCGGCGGCCTCCCTGTGGACCTGGCGCCACCGACGAAAGGCCTGTAGGATATGGGGTGGCAGCCCGAAACCCGCCTGGTCAGTCTCGTAGGCGTCCCTGAGCGCCACGAGGCGCCCTACAAGGTCCTCAGCGACCTCCCCGCCATACTCGATAAATCTCTTGACAGGCACAAAATGAATGCCGAGCGTCGGAGCTCGGCTCTGAAGATACTCGAGGAGCTCTTCACCGGATTCTCCGGTTGCGCCAAAACGAGCGACCAGGTCAAAGAGCTCGTGAATGCAAGAGAGTGGAACACCTCCATGCGCGAGGATGGGCGCTACGTAACGCAGTGCCCGCTCTATCCGTAGAAAGCTGAACGTTTCTAATGTCGGATGCGCCCCAAGAAACCTTTCAAACCGCTGTCCCCAACGGCCGGCTTCATTAGCCTTGTCCAAACCAGGCCAGCTATCCCAATATGTGCCAGATTGGTAATGATAGACACCGACGCCAACAGTCGTGACGGCAGCAACGCTAGGGAAATCGTCCCATGCGTTGAGCCCAAGGGCCTCGAGTTCATTCTGGAGTTCTCCGATAAGCCCTTCTGCAAGTGGAATTTCGCAGATTAGACGTTTCCCGCGGAGACTACTTTCAAATTCCCTTTCTTTTTGCCGGAGGAGGTCCTGACCGGTCATAAAAGCAACCTCACGGCCTCCCTGCAGACGTCTCTCTCAGTCAGGTAGCGGCCCCCGGGGCCCTGCCTTCGGGAGTTCCGGAGTCCTTCTTTCACTTTTTTCCCAGCTTCCCCATGAGCCGAAACGAGAAGGTGGAGTGTTAAGGCACCAAGGTACTTGTCCGACTGAGTGGTCACGCCGGCTAGGGGCTGGCCCTCGGGCTTGGCCTCGACGATGCCCCGGCCGCCTACGACGAGGGTGTAGTTGGGCTTGCCCGTGGCGAATACCAGTTCGCGGACTGCCACGCCGGGGGTGGTGCTGAGATCAGCCTCGGCGCGGTCCTGCACGTACCATCCTGCTGCGTTCAGCAGCTGGTCAATTTTGAGGCGGGCGTGTTGCTCCGGTTCCATTGCGACGCATCCAGTTTACCTGATCCTCACAGCGCATGGGCCAGCCCGTGTGGAGCCTCCGCATCAGTGCCCATCGGTGCCCGGCTTCCATATTTGGTAGGGCGAAAAGAGTGACGCCTCCGATGTCTCGGCCGGGGCCCAAAAGCGAAGTGGAGGAGAATATGATTGGGTACGGTACGCAATAACTGGGTACGATGACGCCTTTCGTACCTAATTAGATGGGGAGTCACCATGGCAACGACGCAGTGGAAACCGTGGTATCAGGTGGTGGGATCGGTGCCGAGGGCGAGCGGGTGTTCTTTGAAGGGGCAAGGTACCACGTGTACAACCGTCTCGCCCTTGGAGAGGGCGTCCTCGATGGGGCGTGTCACGGACAGCTCGAGGTCGAGCGGCGCGCTGCCCGGCGCGTGGGCGATCACCCTGCACCACGGGCACGTCGAGGCTCGGGAACAGGCCGACGCTCATGTGGCCGGGCCGTGGAGCCCCAGCGCCGCCATTGCCAGCACCCCCAGCCTCACCTCCAGGGGCCGTTCGATCAGGTGCGCGATCACGCGCTTCATCTTACCGGCTGCCTACTCAGGCAGCAGGTGAAACCGTTCGCAATGCCGCGGCGACACCACCGAAAAATGACGGCGGTCCAGTGTAACCACAAGGTCCGTCTCGAAGCGCTCGGCCAGGGCGACCACCGACGCGTCGGTTCCCCCCAACGGAAAGCGGGCATACTGGTCCACCAGCTCTGCAATGCGCTCCCATTCCCATGGCGCCGGCGCCTCCACCTGAAGCTCCGCCAGACCACTAAGAAAACGTGCTTCCGCCGCTGCCCCAGCTCGCCGTCCGAGGAGGTAGCTCACCTCAGCGACGCACAGAGCCGGGATAACGAGGCGCAGCGTCGGATCGGCCAGGGCGTCGGCACAACGCTGATGATCGGGGTCGGCACGATTCGCCACGGCGAGCAGCGGACCGCTGTCAACCACGGCGATCGAGATCATCCGCCGCCTCGTCCAGTGCTTCCTCGATCTCCGCACCCGAGGGAAGTGTCGGATCGTCGCAGATC
>WGCW01000111.1 GCA_015493585.1 Acidobacteriota bacterium | reverse complement strand
GTCCTGTTTCCCTACGTCATCGTTCCACTCTCCGTCGGCCGGGAAAAATCGATCAAGGCCGTCGACCAGGCCCTGGCCCAGAACCGGCTGATCCTGCTCATCACCCAGAAAGATCCCAAGGTCGAAGACCCCAAACCGGACGAGCTGTACGACGTCGGATGCGTCGCCGTCATCATGCGGATGCTCAAGCTCCCCGACGGAAACATCCGGATCCTCGTCCAGGGCGTTTCACGTGCCAAAATCGACTACTTCACCCGCACTGAGCCGTACCTCGAAGCGCGCCAGAACCGGATCGAGGAACCTGGGGTTGAGGAGGGTAACCTCCAGATCGAGGCGTTCAGCCGATCGATCAAGGAAGGACTGGAGAAGGCCAACAACCTCGGCAAACAGATCTCTCCCGAGGTTATGCTGATCGCCTCGAACCTTGACGATCCGCTGCGCCTTGCCGATCTTGCCGCATCCAACCTCGCTCTCAAGGTCGCGGACGCCCAAACCGTCCTTGAAACGATCGAGCCTCTCGAACGGCTTAAGATCGTCAACGAGCTTCTGTCGCGTGAGATCTCGTTGCTGGAGATGCAGCAGGAGATCTCATCCCAGGTCCGTGGCGAGCTGGACAAGAGCCAGCGTGAATACTTCTTGCGCCAGCAGCTCAAGGCCATCCGGAAAGAGCTGGGAGAAGACGGTGACGACATCAATGACGAGATCGAAGAGTACCGTGCGAAAGCTGAAAAGGCCGGGCTCTCCGAGGAGGCCAAGGAAGAGCTCGAGAAGCAGCTGAAGCGGCTTTCGACGATGCACCCCGAAGCCGCGGAGGCATCGGTTGTCCGTACATGGCTCGACTGGATCACTGGTCTGCCCTGGTCTCAGATGACCGAGGACAATCTCGACATTACCAAGGCGCGGACAATCCTCGACGAGGACCACTACGACCTCGAGAAGATCAAGGACCGCATCATCGAGTTTCTCGCGGTTCGCCAACTGAGACCGGACAGCAAGGGACCAATTCTGTGCTTCGTCGGACCTCCCGGGGTTGGCAAGACCTCACTCGGGCGCTCCATCGCACGGGCTCTGGGCCGGAAGTTCATTCGGATATCCCTCGGCGGCGTGCGGGACGAAGCGGAGATTCGGGGCCACCGCCGGACGTACGTTGGTGCCCTGCCGGGCCGGATTATCCAGGGCATTCACCAGGCCGGAACATCGAATCCGGTCTTCATGCTCGATGAAGTTGACAAGATTGGCGCCGACTTCAGGGGTGATCCCTCGTCCGCGCTCCTCGAGGTCCTCGATCCGGAGCAGAACAACACCTTCCGGGACCACTACCTCGGAGTGGCGTACGACCTGTCTCATGTCATGTTCATCACGACCGCCAACGTCACTGACACCATCCAGCCCGCCTTCCTCGATCGCATGGAAGTCATCCGGCTGGCCGGCTACACGGAAGAAGAGAAGCTCGAGATTGCACGCCGCTACCTGATTCCCAAACAGCTCGAAGAAAACGGCCTTTCGAGCGATCAGATCGAGTTCACAACCCCGGCCCTGCATCTCCTCATCGACGGCTACACACGCGAGGCCGGTCTGAGAAACCTCGAACGCGAAATCGGATCCCTCTGCCGGAAGGTAGCGGTCGAGGTTGCCAGGGGAAAGCACGGGAAACGGCGGATCACGCCATCGGTCGTTGAGCGGCTGCTGGGGCCGCGGAAGTTTCTCCCCGAAAGTCAACTCAAGGAGGATCGTGTCGGTGTCGTCACCGGCCTGGCATACACGATCTACGGTGGGGACGTTCTTTTCGTCGAAGCGCTCGCGCTCCCCGGCAAGGGAAAGCTCACGCTCACCGGCTCGCTCGGGGACGTCATGAAAGAATCGGCCGAGGCCGCTCTCTCGTTCGCCCGCTCACGGGCCACTCAGTTCGGGATCGACCCGGAGTGGTTCGATACGCACTCGATCCACGTCCACGTTCCCGCCGGTGCCATCCCTAAAGACGGTCCGTCAGCTGGCGTCACCCTCCTGACCGCGATGGTCTCGGCCGCCTCGAACCGGCCCGTGCGGCACGATCTCGCCATGACGGGAGAGATCACCCTTCGAGGCGATGTGCTCCCCGTCGGGGGCATCAAGGAGAAGGTGCTGGCCGCTCTGCGCGCCGGCGTGCGTGACATCCTGCTGCCGGCCGAAAATGAGCGCGATCTCGTCGAGCTGCCCCCACGCGCCCGGCGGCAGGCGCGCGTGAAGTTCGTCCGCCATGCCGATGAGGTGCTTGAGGCTGCCCTCGTCACGCCTCGGAACTCTCCGACGAAGGGATGAAATAGTCGCAAGGCAAATGATTTCTATGGCACATACAAAACCGATCCGGCAACAACCTCAGAACATAACGGTGTTGCCAATTTCATTCGAGGTAGGCTGTCATGAGGGCTCTGAGTTGCTTGACGGCGCATATTGGGGACACTGTTCGTCTCTTCCGCTCACTCAAAAACCCATCTTCACCACGCCTCCCTCAGCCCTCTTGACCTCCACAAGCACCCCGCTGCCACCATCACCACGAGCCAATCGCTCTCAGCAGCCTTCCTCAGGCGCACCTTCCCTACGCCACTCCCTCGATCCGTCAGTTTGTGTGCTCAGTCCCGCTCAGAAGACGACAGCCGTGCTCCTCTGCTCCTTCAACGAGAGGTGAATCCCACCAAGCTGCTTGATCGGATTCTTCCTCCTTACGTACCGACCCTCCTCCCTCATCCGCGCCAACTGCTCCAAGATGAACTCCTCGCTCCCAACAGCTAATCCATCTACGAAATACC
>WGCW01000110.1 GCA_015493585.1 Acidobacteriota bacterium | reverse complement strand
GTCTCCCCGTGTCTGACGGCCGCGAACGGCGAGGTGGCACCGCTCGCACTCCTGGCGAATGTAGGTGAAGGCTGCCGTGCGTGGATCCTTGGTGACGCCGGTGGCGGACGGAGCAGGGGGCAGCGCCGACAGACGGTCCGGGAACACCTTCGGCTCGAGCGCCTTGAGCTTGGCCTTGTAGAGCTGATACGCCTTCGTGCCAAGCCGTTCATGGGGATCGGCCGGGTTCGACACGTCGTAATTTCCCCAGATGTGCTCGTATCCCTGGAGCCCGGCACCCCACGCCGTGCCGTGGATCTTGCCGGCCTCGGTCATCATGAGACTCGCCCATTGCGCGCGTACCTCGGTCCGGTGGCAGATGCCGCACGTTTTCTCGTTGATCCAGGGGCTCCCGGGATCGGCATAGAACGTTCCGGCATGCGCAGCACGTTTGGTCGTCGCCCGCGGGTTGCCACCATGGCAGATGACGCAGCCCGCGGGCTCGCCGGCCGCCGCGCCCATCGCCATAATCTTTCGCATCATTGGCGAGCCTGGCGCCCGGATCGGCTCGATGCCGTGGTGGCAGTTGAGACATCCAGACTTTGGGGAGGCCGCCGCTTGCGATGCCAGAGCGGCCGGAACGATCGACAGGAGCCCAACCATGACGAGGCCACGAAGCAACGAGTCCTTCCACTTTGTGTGCATCAATCCTCCGTTGTGTCCGGAGACGATGATAGCATGCCGCAACCACATTCTCTCAACCTTTCAAGGATCGAGCGGATTGATCTCGATGATGGGCTGCGGTTTGTGGGCTATTCGTTCTCGAGGCCGGTGCGGATGTCGAGGAGACGGCCGAGCCCCTTGAAATCGACGGAGATCCGGACATCCTTCGCGGGGTAGTTGGCAAACTCGAGATCGCGGTACTCGAGCGTTAGGCCCCAGCAGCTTCCCTGGTACCGGGCGACGATACGCTGTTGGAGGAACTTCGATTGCTGCGCGTCATAGCTCAGGTTCACCCGGAGCTGGAGCGGCCGGTTGGCACCGGAAAACCCGAAGGAGGTCCGGATCTGCGAGCTCGTCCGCTTGCCCGTCTGGGGGATGTAGCCCTGGTACCAGGTGAAATTGAGGAATTTGCCCTTTTGATACATCGAGGCCGACAACGAGTCCGAACGCAGGTTGTGAAAGAGGGTGTCAAACTCGGCACGAGCCTCGACATACACGCCCTGAACGGGCGTGATCCTCAGGATGCCGCCGAGCGGCCCACGGCGTGAGGACTGTTTCCGGTCGAACGAGAAATCGAGCGGCTCGCTGAACGAGTAATCCTGGTAGACGATGAACGAACCGAGCTCCCGGGCCGTTTCGGATTTCTTCATCCGTCCGAAAAGCCGGTTTGCGATGCTGAGGCGCATTTTGTTCGTGACCAGCGTCGAATCAACCTCATCGAAACGGGGGATTCGTGAGATGTCTCCCGGATCGGAGACGTAGGTGTATTCAATGCGTGGTTCGATCAGGTGCTTGAACTTAGTGAACGGCCCCCACGAATGGTCGATGATGCGGCTGAACGAGGGACCCACGATGTCGAGCCCCGCCTCGACGTACGAACGGGTCAGGCTCTGATCGGCAAACGCCGTGTGCTGGGCGTTGTAGCTCTTCGTGTAGTACGTGCTGCGGACGCCAACGCGAGGCGTGATGCTCAACCATGGCGGGCTCGGCAGCGTGTACGACAGCTGTGGATGGGCATCGAGACGCTCATACGTGCCGGAGAGCAGACCGCCACGGTCGACGTTGAAGAGGTTCGCCGAAGAGACCAGCGACCAGAAGAGAGACGTTTGCCCGATCCGGGTTGGACGGACGCGCAGCTCGAGCTCCGGCAGCTGTTGCAGGATGATCTCGCTCGACGTCAGGTAGGTCTTGCGCCGGTCCATCCGGATGTTGAGGTTGTACGGGCCCCACGCGCGCGTCAGGTAGATGTACGAATACAGCGACCGGAGGGTGTTCCGGTTGAACGTGTGCTCGTACTCCCGGAAGAAGTCGAGATCCGACATGTCATGCAGCTCGGAAACCAGGCGGAAGCCGAAAAAGTCATCCTGGTGATACTTCCCATCGATTTTCCACTGGGTTTGCCGGGTATCGGGATCCCGGACGACGTAGCCGGTGACATCCCCGCGGGCGTGCTCCTTTGGAGCCCACCGCCACTGGTTCCCGATGCCGAACCACCCCTGCGAGTACGTGTCGAGATAGATCGTCGTGTCATAACTTCGCGCCAGGGCCAGGTAGAGGGCGTTCCCGAGGTACATGCCCCGCTGGTTCGAATACCCGAACGTTGGCACGAGCAGGCCGCTCGTTCGCTCGGTCTTGACTGGCCAGAGCAGGTACGGCAGGTAGAAGACGGGGACGCCCTTGACTTGGAGGCTGACGCCGTGGAAGCTCCCGTACCCCTCCTCCTCGATCGTGGCGCGATGGATTTTGAACCGCCATGGGGGTCGCGGTTCGGCCGAGCATGAAGTGAACGTCGCGTCGAATAGCTTGAAGTGTGTCGCGTCGAGCTTGTCGACCTCCTTGCCGGTGAAGTAGTACTCCGGCGCGGCCTGGCCCGTCGCGTCGATGAACTTCCCCGTCTTCGTCTTGAGGTTGTAGGTCAGCTTGGAAGCGGTGAACCGGCGTGGTCCTTGGTCCATGATGACGTGGCCGTGCGCCACGAGCTCCATCGTGTCGTTGTTGAACTCGACGTCGTCGCAGGTGATTTTGATGTCCTGGTACAAGATCTCGACGTGGCCGCTCCCGTGCCACTTGTTCTTTTTGATCCATTCCTGGTGATCGGCACGCAGCGTCACGGGGCCGGAGGCCTTTCCGCCCGGTGGTCCGGTGAGCCCGCCGGCGGCTGCGGCCACGGCCCATAGCATCGTGACGACGGCCACAAGCAGGTGCGATGGCGCTCGTCGCGTCCGCCGCTTCGAGCACACCTCATCCGCCCCGGCCATCCTCCGCCGCCAGAACCGGATCACCGTCAGCATCCCCAACCAGAAAACATCAGGTCGGCCACCGGCGTATTGTAGCCGTTTCTCCACGCCGTGTCCCCAGGGCCTGCGTTGCCGGATTACGCCTCCCTGACGATAACGGCTTCGGCCTCGTCTTTCCGGAGCGTCAGCACGTAGCCCTGGATCGTGATCTCCAGTGGAAAACCCAATGGGCCACGATTCTGGATTGTCACGGTTTCGCCAGGGATAACACCCATGTCGAGCAGACGCCGCCTGACAGCCCGTTCGCCGCCAAGCTCGACGATGGTGTAGGGGGCCTGGTCTTTCCCATCACTGAGCGGCAGTGCCCGGTTGGTGTGTTCTGATGCGGTTTTCGAACCTGCCTGGGTTTCGGATGTGCGTTGCTGAAATGCGTGGAACTCGTCTTGAAGATCTTCACCTTGGCTCTTTTTCCACGCGAGGAAAGCGAAGAGATCCTTGATCGCGGCCAACGTCTGGGGAGATATGGCATGTTCCATGCCGCAGGCGTTTGACGAGGCGACGTCATCGGAAACGCCAAGCACGAATCTCAAGAAGCGGTAGAGGGTCTTGTGACGTTCGTACACGTCGAGCGCCCGCTCAAGTCCTCGTTCAGAGAGCGTCACGTCTCCGTAGCGTTCGTAGTGCACGAGCCCCCGGTTCTTGAGGAGCTTGAGCGCCGAGATGACGGACGGAGTTTTGACCCCAAGCTCCCGGGCAATGTCTGAGGTCTTGACCGTGCTGAGGCGCAGGGAGAGCAGGTAGATCTGCTCCAGATAATCTTCCGCCGTTTGCGTCAGCGCCATGGCTCCCTCCGGTGTCGATTATGTTAGCGGCGCCTAACATTGTCAAGGGCGATTGTCACGATGACACGATCGGCTTGCGTGCAAACGTAAGGGTACGTTTCAGTGCATCATGGCAGGTGCAAGGAGAAGGTTGACATGGCGTGATTCTCTGGTAATGTTCGGTGGCCCTAAAGATGGGCAGGTGGGAGGAGAGACTGACGTGGTTCAGGCTGGTCGAAGCGGAGAGAACGACATGGTGATCAGACTCCTTCGAGCCGGCGCCTTTCGCCGTGGTGTGATCTTTGCTCTTCTTTTTCTCGGACCCCTGCTCCGTCCGGGCTTCGGGGGTGAAGGCGGCGATGGCCCATCGCTCAACGTGCACGGGGCCGTGATCATGGATTTTCTCCGGAACCGGAACATTGACGACACGTTCGCACACTATGCGGCCCGGACCGGGGAAAGCTCGCCGTCGACGGGTGGCCAGTCGTGGCTGGAGCTCTCAGGTTCGTTGGGAAAGCCGCACGGCGTTGAGCTGAGCTACTGTGCCTCGGCCGATTTCATGGGGAAGCACGATGCCGAGTTCGTCTCGCTGTGGATCCAGGCCCGGCGTGGCCGTTGGTCCATGCTGGCCGGGAAAGCTTCGAGCCTGCTCGCGACCCATGAAACGACCCTCGATTACGATGGATTTTATTCGAGCGGCGGTATTCAGACCGGTATCCACGCCAATCTCAACGAGGTGCGTGTGGGGTTTGACGCCTCGAGATCCGTGACGTTCTTCGCTCTCCTGACGAACGAGTCGGCGTCGAACGGAGGGCTTAACGGACAGCCCTTTCATCCCAGGAGGCCGGCGTTTCAAGCTGCGGTTCATCTGCATACGGGACGTCTGACGGCAAAGCTCGCCGGACATCTTGGTGCGATGCGGCTGGCCGATGGCACACACTTTAACCCGCAGGCCCTGATGACAGAGGTCAGGATCACGCTGGGGCACCGGTTGACATGGATGTGCGCCGGGTTTGAGGCCCGTGCAGGCTCTGAGCTGTTCACGACCGATATTCTGCCGGACTATATCGCCGTGCCGGGAGGTGGTATCAGAGAGACGGCCACGAGCGGCGGGCTGAGCCAGCTGATCTTTGAGTCCAAGCGCTGGGACGTGTGGGCCGGTTTTGGCCTCTTCGGTCTCTCACGGCGTTCCCGGCAACGTCTGACCGTGATGAAGCGAGCCGATGTGCTCCTCGAGAATCGCCGGTGCTCGATTGGGGGGCGCTACCACATGACGGCGGACCTGAGCACCGCGTTGGAGCTCAGCCGGTACTCGACCCGGCACCTTGTCAGCCGGACGATCGATCATGTCTCTGGAACGGCCGTCCAGCTCCAACTCGCCATCACGTTCTGAGCACCTCCATGCCCCGGTGCCGGGTCCCACGCCCGCGGACGAAAGCGGCAAGAAGGGGACAGTGTTGAATATTGGTGCTGGTGGCCCCCCGCCCAGATTCCTCGTCGGCTTCGCCTCCTCGGAATGACAAGAGAGGGAGCGCTTCGCCTCCTCGGAATGACAGGGTAAGGGATGATCCCGCCTCCTCGGAATGACAGCTCTTCCTGTCATCCTAAGCCAAAGGCGATGGATCTCACCACCTCGTACGAAGAATCTTCACCAGAACACCCGGCGAGTGTGGGTGGAGACAGGAGGTATATTCATACCCCAGCGTCGTCAGCATCGAGCCGGAACATCCCCTCGTCGGCCTCCTTCAGCAGCTCCCGGGCCCGATCGGCCATCTCGGATGCCACCTGGAGCTCGACCTGCCCAAGGCCGTCCATCGTGAAGCCGTGCGTGAACCGGAGCGCCTCACCGCGTTCGACAACGGGAATTCCGTGCGCCTCGAGGAAGCTGCGGACCTGTTGCGCCTCGGTTTCGCCGGCTGCGAGAAAAACTGTGACCATGTTCTCAGTCATTCCGTTCTCCTTGGTGTTTCTCAGCTCAAATCCCAAGGTTCCGGCGCAGCGCCTGGAACCACTGCTGGGAATAGACGTAACTGGCCATCAGGCCGCAGGAGTCTTCGAGGCCACGTTGCGTCGTGTTCGCGCCGAAGTGGACCATCTTGCGTGGGACGACCGCCCCGTTGGAAAGATGAAAGTTGGCGACCGGATTGAGCGGGCGTCCGCGCGCGTCGCGTTCCTTCGCGATGTGGATGTATGCGATCTCGGTCAACGGCTTGCGCAGCGCACGGACGAGGGCAGGATCATCAAACCAGCTTGGGCCGGACAGGACGGTCAACAGAGCCGAGCTCAGGCTCCCAGGCGTCCGGCCGCCGATGGCGGCGGCCCGCGCCACGATGAGCTCCCTCGATTTTTGCGAGAACATCTCCTCGATCTGGGCGGCCGTAAGTCCAAACGTTGTCGCCTTGCCTTCGAGGATCGGCCGCAGGTACCGCGGCCATAGGCCGGGGATCGGGCTCAGTGTGACGTACGTCTTCACGTTTGGATTGTCCCGCCTCAAGATCTCGGTGACGCGGTACACCAGGACCTTTCCCAGCCCAAGCCCGGCCAGGCCGTTCTGCGTGTTGTTGATCGAGTAGAAAACGGCGGTGTCGGGCTCCTCTTCAGCCGGGCCGGCGTTGGGACCGATGATTGCGCCGATGCGCCGGGGGATGCCGCTCGTCAGGGCAACCTCGATGAAGACCACCGGGACGTCAGGCATGGCGCAGTGAAAGAGGCCGAAACAGCGGCGGTCGGCTCCGAGCCGCCGGCCCATTTCTTCGAGGCTGACCATCGGATGGACGAGCTCACGTTCCTTGAGATACCGGATTAACTGGTACGGGGACCGCGGGGTGATCTCTTCGAGCGAGAGGAAGCCGTGACGGAACCAGGCCGTCAGCAGCTCGGCGATGTCGCCCTCGAACCCCTCAAGCCCGCCGGCGCCGCGCCGCTGCGCCGTCAGGATATCGGCCCGGAGCCCGATCAACAGCCGGAGACCGCCCGGGCTGTCGGCCATTTTCTCAAGCAGCAGATGCAGGCGGGAGGTCAGCCGCCGTCTCAGGGTGGCAAGGGCCTCCGCCCGGGTGACCGCGTCCGACGCCACGGCCCGTTGCGCCTCCTCGAGCGCGGGCACGACCGCCTCTGCCGGGACTTCCATTACCTCCACAAGCCTCCGAAAAAGTTGTGTTTCGTGCTCGGCGGGGAGCTGGTCGTACAGCTTTCGCGCTTCTTCCAGCAGTTCCTCGGGGGCTTCAGGTGCGCCGGCAATCTTCTCCGCCATCCGCACCAGCGCCTCGATCAGCACCGGCGGTTTTTTCTGTTTTCGTCCCATGCGCCCCTCCTTCTCCATGGTGCCACGCCCACCGCCCGGCGGGAAGGATGTTGGCGGGAAGAAGAGGGCAGATATGGGTAATCGAGAGTTCATGAGCTGCATGGGTGAACCGGTCGAAGAGCGTTATGCGTTCTTTCTCATGATCTTGAACGTTGACCTCATGTTTCGGTGTGCGTTACGCTCCAAGCGTCACACCGCTCATCCAGTTCGCCCCTGAACGGAACGTGAGTGGTGGCTGATATGTATGATCAGGCGGAGAAGCGGTTTGGCTGGTTCAGCGATACGGGGAAGGCAAGCTGAATGAGAAGACGCCGATTTGCTCCAGGCCGGGGCGATTGGAATATGCGGGCGAAACTCACTGCTTTTGCCGCTGTGCTTGTTTTTTCGGCTGCTTTGGTCAGTGGCTCACGAGCTGCCGTTCACAGTCTTGCTATGAGCTTTCGCTTTGGCCCCCGGGCGACCATTCCGGGGAAGGTCGAGGTGGCAGCGCACCAGGTCGACCGGATGGTGCCGCCAGGCGAGCCGATCCTCTATGTAACCGCCGGCAAAGACACCTGGATTTGCGGGATTTGGCAACGGCTTTTGTACCAAAGGACGGTGGCGTGCGCCCGTGGTGAGTCGCCAAGGTTCCAACAGGATGTCAGAGACGCCGAAGCCCGTTTGCATCCCCGCTGGGTGGTTGCCGATCCACAGGTGGCTGGCAAGCTTCGATGGGAAACGCGAGCCACGTTGCCATCGGGGGTGGTTCTGGGAACGTGTGCTCCATGATCCGCATCATTGGTCCAACGCTGGCGGCCGCAGCGCTGACAATCGGTTTTGCCGGCATCGGTGAGTCTCTCACTGGGCGGAGGGCGCACAGTCTCGGTGACCTCAATAGGGCCTTCCTCATCGGCGGAGGCGTTCTGGCGGCGGCGCTCTTCCCAGCTTCACTCCTCTTCGGTGGCAGGGCGCTGGGTGTTGAGCTTGGGGCCGCTGGGGCCGGGTTCCTTGTCTTTTGGGTCCGCCACCTGCTTGGATCGTTCAATGTACGTGGTGCCATGAAATGGCTGCCAAGCCGTGTTGAGCCGCTGACGCTGCTGCTTGCTGCGCCAACGATTGTCATGATGGTGATCTTCGCGGTCCTCAATCTGCGCACCGGGCTCTTGTGGGACGGTTTTCAAATTTGGGCCACGAAGGGGTTCCTCCTCTTTCACGATGGTGCGCTTCATGCGGAGCTGTGGAACGCGAGCGATCTGATCGGCCGCGCGGGCCGTATCGTCAACTATCCTTCACTCATCCCTCTGTTCGAGGCGCTCCAAGCGCGGCTCACGGGGCATTTTGTTTTCGATCAGGTCTCTCCGGTCTTTCAGATCTTCCATGTTTCGCTCATCATGGGCACCTGGGAAGCGGCGCGCAGACTTACCGGGCGAACCGGGGCGTGGTTTGCGTCGAGCCTCGTTGCTCTGCTGCCGGAGATTTCCACGGGAACCGCCGCTGGCGGCTACGCGGACATGCCACAAGCGGCCGTCATCGCCGCCGCGCTCGCTGCTGCTGCGGACCCACACGAGCGCAGAGCCTCCTGGCGTGCCCAGGTTCCGTGGCTCTGTGTTGCGGTGATGACCGTCAAGAGCGAGGGAACCCTCCTCGTCGTGGTTGCTGTGACGATGGCGCTCCTTGTGATGCTGACCCAGCGGCGTGGCCGCGACCGGTTGCCGTTGAGGAGCTTTGTCCCGTGGGTGGGCATCGTTGGCAGCGCCTTCGCCCTTCGGATAGTCCATCTGGCGTGGAATCACCATCACGATGATCTGTTCGTGACGCTCAATGGGGCCGCGTTCATCCGGGCGCTTCACCGGTTTCCTGAGGTCGTTGGTGCCTGCTCGAGGGTACTGGCCGATCCCCGCTTATGGGGGGTGTTCTGGCTGGCCGTTCTGGCCGTTGCGGCTCGGTCCTTGATCCATGACGATGGGTTCGAGCGCTGGCTCTCGGCCTTTGTCATCGCTGATGTTCTTGTGTTCTCCGCGGTTTTCCTGTTTTCAACATGGCCGGTGGCATTGCACGTCAGCCAGGCGTACAGCCGTCTGCTTGCACAGGTGGCTCCGGTTGGAGCGGTGACGCTCACGGTGGGGTTGTGGCGCCCGTTGGGGGCTCAATGGCACGCGGAGCAGTGACGGCGGCTCCGTAGGGTTGCGGGCGGTAGGCGGCTAAACGATCACAACGCGGAGATCCCAGAAAAGCTGTGTGTTGAGATGCAAAGGCCGGAGGGAGCTGGTGGAGACCCTACCTGCCGAAGCGTTCCCGGATGATGGCGATGACGTCGGTAGTCGAATGTTCTTTCGGATCGCCGCAGATGATTGTCCGGCCGCCGTACGCCGCGACGACCGCGCGTTCGGGGACCGTTTCTGCAGTGTAGTCGGTGCCTTTGGCGTGGATGTCGGGGCGCAGGCGCTCGAGCACGGGACCGACGGTGGGCGTGTCGAAGACGACGATGGCATCGATCATGATCAGGTGCGAGAGGATCTCGACACGCTCGGGTTGCGGCACGATCGGGCGGGACGGGCCCTTCGATGTCCGGACTGAGAGATCGGAGTTGACGGCGACGATCAGGCGGTCCCCGAGCTCCGCGGCGGCTGAAAGGTAGCGGATGTGGCCAACGTGGAGCAGATCGAAGGCGCCGTTGGCAAGGACGATGGTCAGCCCCTCCCGGCGCCACGCCGAGCAGATCTCATCGAGCTCGCCGAGTGTGCGCACGGGCGCCGGTTGCCTAGGCCCGGACCTCACGAGCCGGTATGCCTCGCGATCGCTTCGAGCAGCTCCTGTCTGGACACCGTTGCCGTGCCCAGCTTCATGACGACGAGGCCACCGGCGATATTGGCGAGGGTCGCGGCTTCACGCGGCGTGCCACCCGCGGCCAGCGCCGCCGTCAGGACTGCGAGGACCGTATCGCCGGCCCCGGTGACATCGGCAACTTCGTCGGTTCCGAAGACGGGGATTTCAACGGCAGGAGCGTCACGCACGACGAGGGTCATTCCCTGGTTGCCACGGGTGACGAGGACGAAACGAGCGTCGAGCTGGCGGCGGAGCGCTTCTCCCGCCTCCGCGATCTCCGGGCTTGTTGTGAGACGCCTGCCGCTCCATGCCTCGAGCTCTTGCAGGTTTGGGGTTGCCGCATCGATGCCGGAGAATGAGCCCAGACGAAATCTGGAATCGAGGGTCACCCAAAGCGGGCTGTGAACGGCTGTGCGGACGGCCTGTATGGTCCCTGGCGATACGGCTCCATATCCGTAGTCAGAAACGGCGAAAGCTTGTGCGGTCTGGCTGGCGCCGGTCAGCGCCTCTTCAAGCTGCTGGCGCCAGGTCCCATCGCCGGGGAGTGTGTCTTCAATGTCGTACCGCGCCATCTGATGCTTGAGAGAAGATGCGCCGCCGCCGAGGATACGCACCTTCGTCGGTGTGTGGAAACCCGGGACGGGGACGAGGTAACTGGTGTTGATTCCGTGTTCGCGGAGGGTCCGTTCGAGCGCCTGGCCATTTGCGTCGCTCCCGATGGGGGCGACCGGGACGACGTCAGCATCGAGCGCCGCCAGGTTGGCAAGGGCGTTCGCACCGCCTCCCGGAATGTCCTGTTGTCCCTCGTACCTGAGGATGATGACCGGTGCCTCCCTGGAAATACGCTTGGGCGTTCCCAGGATGAAGCGGTCGAGCACGAGATCCCCGTAGAGAACGATCCGGGCATGTGGGATCCTCTCGACGAGAGCGGCGAGCGCGTCACGGTCGTCCATCGGCGTCAGTGTAACGCATGCGGCGGGGCCATGGCATGTATACTAGAGGTTGTGACGAAATTTGCAGCGGCTCCGTTGGTCCGGTGGGATGGACTTCACCTCGTGATCAGTTTGGAACAGGCCGAGGCCATTCTGCGTGAGAGGGTGGCACTGATCGAACACGTGGCCAGCGTTCACCTCGACGGTGGGGGTGATTCGATCGAAGCCGTCGCCGTTTTACAGTGGAAAGGGATTCGGACGCGGGTGGCCGTGACGGTTGGAGAGATCCGTCTGAAACGCCGTTTCCTCGGCTTTAGGATCCGGCGGGTCAAGGTCTTTGGAGGCATTCGGATCCCTCGGACCATCGTCGAGTCGGTGCTCGGTGCCTTTGGGGGCGGACTGATCAGCGTGATGCCTGGATCCAAGATTGTGGTCGTTGATCTCAGACGCTGGATCCCAGCGGAGGCTGACGTGTCCATTGTGACCGTCCAGGCGACGTCCCATAGCCTTCATTTCTGGTTTGCACCGGGATCTTTGGCACGGATTCCACAGCAGGTTCGTGCGCTTCCTCGGGGGGAAGTGGAGCTGGCCGGCTCAAAGCATGAGGAACGGGTTGACACGGCACGGCCGGTTGGGTAAAGTCTTGCTCCCTTGCGTCCGCAGGGGGTTGTGTATTGAGGGCGAGAGTGAGGATGATATGCGAACGTACATGCCAAAAGCCGACGAGATCCAGAGAGATTGGGTTGTCATCGACGCGTCGAACCAGGTTCTGGGACGACTGGCGACCGAGGCGGCCCGCCTCTTGAGGGGCAAACACAAACCGGCCTTCACGCCGCACGCAGACGTGGGCGATTTTGTGGTGGTCATCAACGCCGAGAAGGTCAAACTGACCGGCCGGAAGCTCGATGAGAAGAACTACTACCGCCACTCAAGATATCCCGGAAGTCTCCGGAAGGAGACGGCGCGGGAGATGCTTGAGAAGCACCCGGAGCGGGTGATTCGCGCCGCGGTTTGGGGTATGCTTCCCAAGAACCGGTTGGGACGGCGCCTGTTGCGGAAGTTGAAGGTGTACTCAGGTCCCGAGCATCCGCATCAGGCTCAGCAGCCGAAGCAGCATTCGCTCACGGCGTAAAGAGGGGGAAGACGTGGCAGAGATCCAGTATTACGGCACCGGACGGCGGAAGACCTCGGTGGCACGTGTATACCTTCGTCCGGGAACAGGGAAGATCACGGTCAACCACCGTGATATCGAGGAGTTTTTCCCGAACCGGGTTCTCAAGATGGTGATTCGGCAGCCTCTCCTGCTGACGGAGACTGCCGACAAGTTCGATATCCTCGTCAACGTCCGGGGTGGCGGCTCCGCAGGCCAGGCGGGCGCGATCCGCCATGGCATCTCGCGGGCGTTGCTGGAGTACAACCCCGAGCTTCGGCCCCGTTTGAAGGCGTCCGGGCTGCTGACCCGAGATGCACGGAAGGTCGAACGAAAGAAATACGGTCAACCGAAGGCGCGGAAGCGCTTCCAGTTCTCCAAGCGTTAAGGAGAGTTTTGTGGCTACGATCCAGATGAAGGAGCTGCTCGAAGCTGGTGTCCACTTTGGTCACCAAACGCGTCGCTGGAATCCGAAGATGAAGCCGTACATTTTCGGAAAGCGGAACGGCATTCACATCATCGACCTGCAAAAGACGCTGCGCCATTTCCAGGAAGCGGCTGATTTTGTCAGAGAGGTCGCCGCAGCCGGTCACAACGTGCTCTTCGTCGGTACCAAGCGCCAGGCTCAGGATGCCATTCGGGAAGAAGCGCAGCGGTGTGGCATGTTCTACGTCAATCACCGCTGGCTCGGTGGAACGATGACGAACTTCAAGACGATTCGCCGTTCGATCGAGAGGTTCAAGGAGATCGAAGCGACGCTGAGCAACGAGGACGCGATCCTGACAAAGAAGGAGCGGATCCGGCTCGAACGCCAGCGGCGGAAGATGGAGCGGGCGCTGGGTGGTATCAAGGATATGGACGAGCTGCCGGACGCTCTCTTTGTCATTGACACGGTGCACGAGCACATCGCCGTCCGGGAAGCCAATAGGCTTGGCATTCCCATCATCGCCGTCGTCGACACGAACTGCGATCCGGAAGAGGTCGATTATCCGATCCCGGGCAATGACGATGCCATTCGTGCGATCCGGCTTTTCGCCTCGCGGATTGCGGACAATATCCTCGAAGGGCTCAACCTGGCGGATGAGCGCTTCGTGGGTGTGGAAAAGCCGGCCGCCGAGGCGGCTCCTGCGGACGAGGGCGCCGAGGTGGATGCCGTGGCCGATGCAGGAGAGGCCCCAATGGGCGAAGTCGCAGCCGAGGAGAGCGTTCCGCCCGAGGTGGCCGAGCCAGCGCCGGCGGTCGAGGATGAAGCAAAGGCGCCAGCTCAGGCCTGAGACCAGCACACCGTGAGCAGAGCCAACGGGCCAGGGGCTGGTGCGCCTGGCCCTTGTTTTACGAAAAGGAGAGGATGACATGGGTATTTCAGCAGCACAGGTGAAGGAGCTCCGGGAACGGACAGGAGCCGGGATGATGGATTGTAAGAAGGCGCTCGTCGAAGCGGGCGGCGACATGGATGAAGCGATTAAGATCCTTCGCACAAAGGGCCTGTCGGCGGCGGCGAAGAAAGCCCATCGCGAGGCCAGCGAAGGTTTGGTCGTCGTGCGCGGGGATGAGAAGAAATCGGTCATGCTCGAGCTCAACTGTGAAACCGATTTTGTGGCACGGACCGACGAATTCCGGAGCTTTGCCGAGACGCTTGCCGAGCTGGCGTTGAGCTCGGGCGTGGGGAGCGCAGATGAGCTGAAAGGTCAGACATTCCCCGGTGAGGAAGGGCTGACGGTCAAGCAGGCGATTTCTCACAAGGTCGCCAAGATCGGTGAGAACATCGTGCTCTCGCGGCTCGCTGCGTTTGAAGCTGCGGACGGCGAACATCTGGCGGTCTACGTCCATATGGGCGGGAGCATCGGCGTCCTTGTTGCAGGCACCGAGGCGATTGCGCCAGAAGCTCTGCGCGACGTCGCGATGCATATTGCGGCAACTGACCCTCGCTTTGTGACCCGCGACGAGGTGACTCCCGAAGTGTTGGAAGCCGAGCGTGAGATCGCGCTCAAGCAGGCGATGGAGCAGGGGAAGCCGGAACATATCGCGCAGAGGATCGTCGAGGGTAAAATGGGGAAGTACTACGAGCAGGTGGTGCTTTTGGAGCAGCCTTTTGCGAAGGATACCAGCAAGACGGTCGGCCAGTACATCCGGGAGGCGGGCGGAGATGACGCCAAGGTTTCACGTTTCGTGCGCTTCAAGCTTGGTGAGGCCACGGGTGAGTAGGGGATGAGCCGCCCGCTGCGATACCGCCGGATCCTCGTCAAGCTATCCGGCGAGGCGTTGATGGGCGATCAACCGTTCGGCATCGCGCCGCACGTCGTCCAGGCGGTTGCTCAGGAGCTGGCCGGCGTCCACGAGCTCGGCATCCAGGTCGCCGCGGTGATCGGCGGTGGCAACATCATTCGCGGAGTCTCCGCCCACGAGCAGGGAATCGACCGCATTACGGGCGATTCCATGGGGATGCTGGCAACGGTGATCAACGCCTTGGCCCTCTCTTCGGCGATCGAGAAGATCGGGGTGCCGACCCGGGTTCAGACGGCGATCGAGATGCACCAGTTTGCAGAGCCATTCATCCGCCGGCGGGCGTTGCGCCACCTTGAAAAAGGCCGGATCGTTCTCTTTGCGGGTGGAACGGGCAGCCCGTTCTTCACGACTGACTCTGCCGCCGCCCTGAGGGCCAACGAGATCCACGCCGATATCCTGATCAAGGCGACTAAGGTCGATGGGATTTACGATGCCGATCCGATGAAAAGCCCTTCGGCCCGGTTGATTCCCCGGCTCAGCTACAGTGACGTCTTGAAGCGGGAGCTCAAGGTGATGGATGCGGCGGCGATTTCCCTGTGTATGGAGACCGGAATTCCGGTTCAGGTGTGTAACATCGCAAAAACCGGCAACCTGAAACGGGTCGTGTCCGGTGAGGACATCGGGTCCCTGGTGGGACCGGAGGAGGGACGATGAAGGAGGAGCTGAAAGAGACCGAGCGGCGGATGGTCGGTGTGAAGGAAGGATTCAAGCATGAGCTCGGAACCTTGCGGACGGGGCGCGCCTCGCTGAGCCTTCTCGATGGCATTACGGTTGACTACTACGGTACGCCGACCCCGCTTTCGCAAGTGGCGGCGCTGTCGGTCCCCGAAGCGGCAACGATCGTCATTGCTCCGTGGGAGCCAAAGATGCTCGCCGAGATCGAACGGGCGATCCTCAAGTCGAACCTTGGGCTGACACCGAACAACGATGGCAAGGTCATCCGCCTCACGATTCCGGCGCTGACCGAAGAGCGGCGTCGCGAGCTGGTCAAGATGGCCCATGATTTCGCTGAGCAGGCGCGCAATGCCATCCGCCTCGTGCGGCGGGACGCCAACGAGACGATTAAGAAGATGGAAAAGGCCAAGGAGATCTCCGAGGATGAGATGCACCGGGGGCTCGATGAGGTCCAAAAGCTAACCGACACCTACGTTGGGAAAATCAACGAGATCCTTACCAAGAAGGAAAAGGAGATCCTCGAAGTGTGAGGCGGCTGCACGCTTCTGCTCCCGGCAAACCCAGGTCCAGCCATCAGAGCGGCGACGGTGGCGGGGCTGTTGAGCCGCGAGCACCGGAGCGGGAGCGGGGAATACCGGTCGCACGTTCGGCCGGTATCAGGCTGGAAGAGCGCATGGGGATCGGCGTCGTCTGCGTTGGCGCAGGCCGGGGTGAACGATTCGGGGGCGACAAGCTCGCCGTGGAGCTTCCTGGGGGGACGATTCTGGAAACTTCTCTTGCCGCGCTGATGGCGGCGTTGCCGGGCAGCCCGTTAGCCGTCGTCCTCCCGGCGGAGCGGCTTGCATGGTGGGAACCGCGCCTCCTCCGCCGCTTTCCGGGTGCGAAGCTCGTCGCTGGCGGCCCGCGCCGCCAGGATTCCGTCCAGCTCGGCGTCCGGGCGATCATGGACACGGGGGTCACATTCGTGCTGGTGCACGATGCCGCCCGTCCGTTGATTCACCCGGACGATATCCTTCGCGTTGCCGGGGCGCTCGAGAGGGCTCCCGGTGTCATCCTGTGCAGCAGGATTCCGGACACGGTCAAACGGGTCGATGCGGAGGGGTGGGTGGTCAAGACGCTCGATCGAACGGAGCTTCGCCTTGCCCAGACCCCTCAGGGGTTCCAGATCAATCATCTTCTCAGGGCGTGGCGCATGATGGATCAGGCCGTCGTGTGGACCGATGAGGGGATGCTTCTCGAAATGGCGGGAGATCCGGTCATGATGATCGAGGCAACCCATCCCAATCCCAAGCTGACGACGCGCGCCGATCTCGCATGGATCAGGAACGTGCTGCGGGCGGAGGCGCCGTGATGACCTACCGCATCGGCCAAGGTATCGATATTCACCGGTTCGATGCCGGGCGTCCGCTCGTGCTCTGTGGCGTCCATCTTGATGCCGGTCCTGGCCTTGCAGGTCATTCCGATGCCGATGTCGTGCTGCATGCCGTGACAGATGCGATCCTTGGTGCAATCGGTGCCGGTGATATTGGCGAACATTTTCCGCCCAGCGATCCCCGGTGGAAAGACGCCGCATCCCGGGCGTTCGTCGACCGGGCTTTAGAGCTCGCGCGGGAGCAAGGCTTCGCCATCGCCAACTGCGATGTGACGATCCTTGGTGAGAGGCCGAGATTGGCACCGTACAAGACGGCGCTTCAGACGGCGCTCGCGGCGATCTTGGGTGTTGACCGGAACCGGGTCGGTCTCAAGGCAACCACCGCCGAACGGATGGGTTGGATTGGGCGGGGAGAGGGACTGGCTGCCCTTGCCATTGTGCTCCTTGAGGCGATCAGCACAGAGGGGGGTGCGCGTGGCTGAGCAAGCCGCCTGGCTCTCCGGCGTGCATGCCGTGACGGCCGCCCTCGAGACCGGCCGCCCGGTCGACCTCGTCTGGATCCAGAAGGGACGCCGGGACCAGCGGCTTCAGCGGATCGTCGAGCTGGCTGCGCAGCGGAGCGTGCCGGTCCGGTTCGTGCCGAGAGCGCATCTCGAACGGGTCGCCGGCGGAGGCACCCACGCAGGTGTCGCGGCACGGACGGCGCCGCGGGCGTTTGTCGCTCTCGAGAGCCTGATCCGGCCAGCGGGCGCGCCGGGCCGGCTTCTGCTCCTCGATGGCGTGACTGATCCGCATAACGTTGGCGCGGTCATCCGGTCGGCAGCGGCGTTCGGAATCGATGGGGTTGTCTTGGCCGGGCGCGGGGTGCCTCCATTGAGCGGCGCAGTGGCGGCCGCCGCCGCGGGTCATCTGGAGCACGTGCCGGTGGCGCGCGCCTCGGTCGCCGGGGATGCGCTCCGGAAGCTCCGGGATACCGGATACTGGGTGTACGGGGGTGAGGCGAAGGGTACGCCCCTGTGGGCTGTTCGTCCCCCCGAACGATGGGTCATCGCACTCGGTTCCGAGGGCTCCGGTCTCCGGGCGAAGACGCGCGCCTTTCTCGACGAGAGCATTGCGATTCCGATGCGTCCGGGCGTTGAGTCGCTCAACGTGTCCGTTGCCGCAGCCATCCTCTCGTACTCGCTGATGGAGGCGGCCCAGGAACGTGAACACGAGGGCGACGACTGATCCGTGTCCGGGACCCGGCCTTCGGCCGGGTGAGGTCCTGCGCCCCGGTCCGTTCCTTCGTGTCCAGGCGCATCACTGCCAAGCGGCGGCGGATTCGCAAAACGGGGTTGCATCGAACGGGAAGCTGTGCTAACTTCCCGTTCCCACCACGTGTAGTGGTGGAGTGTGTTCTTTGCAGGCGAGCGGAAGGGGTTGTGATCCAACATCATGGGGCGTCTGAGACGTTCTGGAGGGCGGATCATCGGTCGGCTGGCGTAGCTCAACTGGTAGAGCAGCTGATTTGTAATCAGCAGGTTGCGGGTTCGAGTCCCATCGCCAGCTCCAGTGAGGCTGTCGAGCGGACGGGCCGGCCGGAACCTCGATCCGAGTCGGACGGATTCGCGGAAATGAGGTGTGCAGGTGTGGCCGAGTGGTCAAAGGCAGCAGACTGTAAATCTGCCGGCGTAACGCCTACGGTGGTTCAAATCCATCCGCCTGCACCATTTGTCTGGAGTGTGAAGGCGCGGGAGTAACTCAGGGGTAGAGTCACAGCCTTCCAAGCTGTTGGTCGCGGGTTCGAATCCCGTCTCCCGCTCCAGGAAATTCGGGGTTTGACGTGGGCCCACGTAGCTCAGCCGGTAGAGCACGTCCTTGGTAAGGACGGGGTCACCAGTTCAAGTCTGGTCGTGGGCTCCAGATATGAGCATGATAACGGGCTGGGACGTCACCTCGCGGACCGAAAGAGCCCAAAACACTGAGGGAGGCAAGGGATGGCCAAGGAGAAGTTTGAGCGGACGAAGCCGCACGTGAACGTTGGGACGATTGGGCACGTGGATCATGGGAAGACGACGTTGACGGCGGCGATGACGAAGACGTTGGCGGCGAAGGGTTGGGCGGATTTCACGCCGTTTGATGCGATTGACAAGGCGCCAGAGGAGAGGGCGCGTGGGATCACGATCAACACGGCGCACGTTGAGTATCAGACGGAGAATCGTCATTACGCGCACGTAGATTGTCCTGGGCACGCGGATTATGTGAAGAACATGATTACGGGTGCGGCGCAGATGGACGGGGCGATTTTGGTGGTATCG
>WGCW01000109.1 GCA_015493585.1 Acidobacteriota bacterium | reverse complement strand
GAAGAGGATTGAGCGGCTCAGGATGACAGGAAGAGCTGTCACTCTGAGGAGGCGAGATCCTTCGTGGCGCGCCTTTGGTGCACCACTCAGGATGACAGGGGAGGGCGTCATTCTGAGGAGGCAAAGCCGTCCCTATCTTGTCATCCTGAGTCGCGTGCCGGAGGTGCAACTTCCACCTTCCGTGTCATCCTGAGCCCTTCCACCTTCCGTGTCATCCTGAGCCCTCCCACCTTCCGTGTCATCCTGAGCCGAAGGCGAAGGATCTGGGCGGGGGAACGGCCGCAGGGAGAACGCAACCGCGGAGGACGCGGAGGTGCGCGGAGGAAGGCTCAGATGCAACGGTGTCGCCTTTGGTTGGGAATTGTGGTTCTGGAGGTGAGTTGTGGAGGCTTTGCGGGCGCATACAATTTCGGCGATTTCTTGGGGTGAGGCAAACCGGTCCCTTCCTATCTCTCGATCCTCATTGGCCTTCCCGGCAGCGCAACGCCCTCAGCACAAGAACAGGTTGGACCGATGGTAGAATCACGATCCTGATGGCGTGCCATCGGGAAATGAGGTGCTGATGAGCTCAGCCGCAACCGGTCAGAAGACAGCGCTCCGGGTTGGAATGATTTCGCTCGGCTGCGCGAAAAACCTCGTCGATGGCGAGGTAATGCTCGGTCATCTGGCCACGGCAGGGCTGGATGTGACGGCCGACGCCGGCCAGGCCGATGTCGTCATCGTCAACACCTGTGGCTTCATTACCCCTGCGAAGGAAGAATCGATTGGAACGATCCTGGAGCTGGCGGAGGCGCGGCGCTCCGGACGGATCAGGCGGCTGATCGTCACCGGATGTATGGTGCAGGCGTACGCCAAAGATCTCGCCAAGGAGATTCCGGAAATCGATACGTTCTGCGGGCTTGATGAGCTTGAAGAGATCGTGGCATCGGTCCGGGGAGAGCGTGAGCACCACATCCCGGACCAGCGCGCAGCACTGAAGATCTACGACAGCCGCGAGCCGCGCCTCCTGTCGACCGGAGGCTTTGCCTACCTGAAAGTCGCCGAGGGGTGTGACAACCCGTGCGCGTTTTGCCACATCCCTGCGATGCGTGGACGCTACCGTTCCCGGACCATGGACGATCTCGTTGCGGAAGCGAAACATCTCGAGGCCACGGGGATCAAGGAGCTCGTGCTCATCGCGCAGGATACGACGCGATACGGCGAGGACCTGGGTATCGCTCATGGACTGTTGCATCTGGTGGAACGCCTGCTCGCAGAAACGCGCATTCCGTGGATTCGTTTCATGTACGCCTACCCATCGACGCTCGATCGCCGGTTGTTTCAGTTGATGGCCTCGGAGCCGCGTTTCCTGCCGTATCTCGATATTCCACTCCAGCACGCGAGCCGCCAGGTCCTGAAAATGATGCGTAGGGGAGGGGATGCAGCGGCCTATACCCAGTTGATTCGCCAGGCGCGCGAGGCCGTGCCGGACCTTGTCGTCAGGACGACGATGATGGTTGGCTTTCCCGGTGAGGGCCCCGAGGAGTTTGACGAACTGCTCGCCTTCGTCGAGGCAATGCGTTTCGACCATCTTGGCGTCTTCACGTATTCGTGGCAAGAGGAAAACCCCGGTGCGGAGCTGGGCGATCCGGTTCCCGAGGAGGTCAAGGCGGAACGGAGAGACCGGCTTATGGAGGTGCAGGCAGCGATCGCTCTGGAGAAGAACCGCCGGTTGATCGGACGGCGGTGCCAGGCCCTGGTCTGCGGGCCGCTCGCCGAGATGGAGCTCCTGACGGAGGGCCGTCTGGCCAGACAGGCCCCGGAGACCGACGGCCGGCTGATCATCAATGACGGCTCGGCACCGGCGGGGTCACTCGTCGAGGTTGAGATCAGCGAGGCGCATCCGTACGATCTGATCGGCCGGATCGTGGCAACGATCTCAGAGCCAGCCGCAACCGCCGGGACGCGTCGGATCGTGAGCAGCCAGTGGAAGGAAAGCCATGCAGATCGTGCGTGATCCGTTACTCGGCGTGGAGCCTCCCCGGGGCGCCGTTCTGACGATCGGCAACTTTGATGGCGTCCACATTGGGCATCAGGAGATCTTGAGGCGGGTCAAGGAAACGAGCCGTGCGGAAGAGACACTCTCGGCTGCCCTCACCTTCGATCCGCACCCGTTGAAGCTGCTGCAACCGAAGGAGGCGCCGCGGCTGATGACGACGATGGAGCAGCGTCTCGCGCTCCTCGAGAGGTACGGGATCGATGTGGCGATCGTTGCCCCATTTACGCACCGCCTGGCACGGATGGATGCTGCCGAGTTTGTGCAGCGTGTCCTGGCCGATCGCCTGGCCGTGCGGCACGTGTTCATTGGGCAGGGGTTTCATTTCGGCGCCGACCGCCGGGGTGATGTCGCTCTCCTGGAGCGAATGGGCGCCCAACTGGGCTTTGCAGCTCACGGCGTCGAGCCGGTCGTTCTCGATGGGGCCGTGGTGTCATCGACCCGGATCCGCCGGGAGGTCGCGCGGGGACACGTGGAGACGGCGTGGAAGCTCCTGGGGCGTCCGTTGTTCGTCGATGGACGCGTGTTCACGGGGGAACGCCTCGGCAGGAAACTGGGGTTTCCCACGTTGAACACCGCGGTGGAGAATGAGCTCTATCCGTCGCACGGTGTCTACATCACCGCCGTATTCATCCCATCATTCGGACGGACCTTTCCGTCCGTGACGAATATCGGGGTTCGTCCGACCGTGTACGAGAACTACTCGACGACAGTTGAAAGCCACCTTCTCGATTTCACAGCGGACGTCTACAAGGAGAAGGTTCGTCTCTTCTTTTTTGAAAAGATCCGTGACGAAAAGGTTTTTTCCTCAACAATGGAGCTCGTGACCCAGATCCGCCGGGATGTCGAAGCTGCGCGGCTCTGGTTTCTCAATCATCCGCTCGACCGCTTGGAGCTTGTGACGCTATGATTGCTGCCCTGTCTTCCGTCAACACGCTGATCCTTGCTGAAGCGCTGGCTCTTGGCTGGCTGGTTCTGATTGGGTTTTGGTGGATCGACCGGTATGATGAGCGCCTGCTCCCGGCCACCTGCGCCGTGTTCCTCTGGGGCGGCGTCATCGAGCTGATTTTTCTCCTCATGACGAGCCACGGTGTGCTGGCGCGGCTGGCGTGGGCTCTCTTGCACAAGGCACCCTGGACCGTCCAGCTGGTACCTCCGGTGCTGGAAGTTCTCGGCCTCCTCGTGATCGTCTGGATTGGCCGTGATGGCGATAGCCCCGTCGATCTCTTCGTTTTCGGAACGGCCATGGGAACGGGTTTTGGCGTGGTCTGGCTCATGGTTCATGCCGGACTCAGCCACGTCTCTCAGATTCCGGCTGGGGAGCTTGGCCATCTGGCCGTTGGGGTTTTCTTTGGTTTGCTCTGGACCATGCTTGCCGGTGGTACGGCCGGCACCATGATTGGGTTTGGGAGGCTGCGCGCCTCGGCTGTCGCATTTGTTGCGTGGACGGCTGGAGCGCTCGGCTTTACCACCGCGATCTTACTGGGAGTACCCAAGATCCCGGGGTGGCTCAGAATCGCTCAAGGTGGCCGGACAGTCTTCGACCTGGCAGTTGTCACCGTTCTCATCGTGGTGCTCGTCACCGTGCTTTATTGGGGCGAAAGAACGATCCTGCGCCGGGAGCTTGAGGAAGAGGCTGAGCTTGGGGTTGTTCCACGGTGGGTACCGGAAATCGTGCCTTTTTACACACGGCGGATCCGCTCCAGGTGGTGGCCCGAGCGGCGTGAGCGGATCGTGCTTGCCCGTTTGCTGTCGAAACTCGCCTTCCGGAAGCACCGGCTTCGCGGACATCGAAAACACGGCAGCGAGCTGGCCGGCCTCGAGATCGTCACCATCCGCGAGCATCTTGCAAGGATGTTGGCACCTGCCGGCGATCGCGAGGTCTGAGGTTCGTCAGCTACCGTTGTAGGGCGCTGCTGCCGCGGCGATGGGGTACCATCCCTGTATGAAGCCGATTGGAGAGATGGGGGCTCAGGAGCTCGAGGAGTTTGTCCGGTCCGGTGAGCTCGATCCTTTGGAGACGCTTCAGGTTCTGAGAAACCCATACTGCTCGCTCCAGATCGTTGAAGACATTCTTCGAAGCACCCGGAACTTGCAGACGCACGCGGTACGCGAGCGGATCGCTGGTTTTCCAGGTTTGGATCTTGGTACGGCGCTCAACATGCTCGGCACGTTGCCCTGGCTCTCCCTGGTGCACGTCGCCCAGAATCCGAAAACGCCGCCGCTCATCCGGCGAAATGCCGAGCGGATGCTCGTTCAGCGCGTTCATGCGCTGACGCTCGGGGAGCTGGTGGCGCTGGCACGATGCGCCCACCGGCCCCTCATCCGGGTGTTGGGCGACCAGCACGATGAACGTGTGCTCGGGGCGCTGCTCGACAACCCCCGCATGGCAGAAAACGACGTTCTGCAACTCGTGCAGAAGAAACACCTGTCGGCCGGCATTCTTGCGCAGATCTCCACCCACAGGCGCTGGGGCAACTACGCGCAGGTCAGGTATGCTGTCGCGATCCATCCGAACACGCCACTTCCCGTCTGCCTCAGTCTTCTCGTTCGCCTGCCGCTCAAGGATCTGAAGGACATTGCCTCGAGTCATGAAGCTGGCGCTGCCGTCAGAGAGGGTGCCCGGCGGTTGATCGAACGCAGGCAGGCGGAAACACAAAGGAGTGGTAAAATCCGGCGATGATGAAGCCGACAGCAGACCCACCGGCGGATCCGCGCGCGTTTGGAAGGGAGCTCCGCCGGTTGCGTGAGAGCGCCGGGCTCGTTCTGGACGATATATCGGCTGAGACCAAGGTCTCGGTGCGTGTCCTGTTGGCCTTGGAAGAAGGGGCCTTCCAATATCTTCCCCAACGCGTCTTTGCAAGGAATTTCGTCCGGCAGTACGCGAGGAT
The DNA here is from genome assembly GCA_015493585.1 of Acidobacteriota bacterium. GTDB lineage: Bacteria > Acidobacteriota > Thermoanaerobaculia > Thermoanaerobaculales > Sulfomarinibacteraceae > JAADFN01. The sequence goes on along the minus strand of WGCW01000109.1, from coordinate 6,130 downwards.
CATCGGATTCGACGAAGACAGACTGACCGGCTGGTTTGATATCGCATGGGAACGGTTCTTGTCTGATTCTGGCACACATCCCACGGTGCTGGCCGTTTCGCCCGCGCCACGTCCCTCTTTCCGGTGGTGGATCTGGGCTCCTCTGGCGTTGAGTGCGATTGTGATCATTGTGGCCGCTCTCGTGATTTGGCATCAACGGAGTACGCGGCCGTTTGAGAAGATGGCACAGCCCGTCCGGAGAGCGCCAGCCCAGCGACTGGTGGCCTCCAGCCCCGTACCGGAAACGCCCAAAGGAGGTACGGCGATTCAGCCAACACCGGCAGCGGCGCCGATCCAGGATGGCAGATCCGTGCGTTTTGCACTGCATGTCAAGCCGGGCAGGGAGTGCTGGATCAGGTACAGGGACGTCAACGGGAAGTACGCACAACAGCTCCTCAGGGAGAACCAAGATGTTCACCTTGCCGTTCCTGCACCTATGACGCTGACGTTGGGCAACGCGGCCGGCGTCGTCCTGACGGTTGGAACGAAGACGTATGACAACCTCGGCAAGCCCGGCGAGGTGCTCAACCTCGAAATCGCCGGGGATGGTGGCATGAAAATCCTCCGGGCCACAGCACACAATGAATAACGGTACGATCGGCTCGGTCGAGCAGCTCATTGAGGGTGTTCTCGCTGGGACGGTTCCCAGGCAGGTCCGGTCATTCGCGGCTCAAGGGCTCCTGCCCATTTCTCATGACGATATCTTTCGCCTCCAGCTCATCCTCTCGGCCGATCCGGATCCTGAGCTCGCCGAGCTGGCGAAGGGATCGGTTGCTCGGGAGGATCAAGCGTTCATCCTCGAATGGCTCTCGAACCCCGAGAGAGGCTCTCTGGAGCTCGATATTCTCGTGAGAACCAGGAAAGAGGAGGAGATCTGGGCTGCGGTTGCCCGGCATCCTAACGCTTCCGACGAAACGTTGCGGGTGTTGGCACGGCACGGCTCGGCATTGGTTCAAGACATCATCATCACCAATCAGGTGCGCCTCCTCTCATGTCTCGAGCTTCTCGAGGACCTCAGGGCAAATCCACAGATTGATAACGTGGTGTTGCGCCGTGTCAAGGAGTTTGAAGACGAGTTCATCATCAAGGCGGCTGCAGCAGCAGAAGAAATGGCGGAGATCGAGGCCGGGCCGTCGATCGAGGATGCCTTGGCCGCGTTGAAGGCAATTGGTTCTCACCTGCCGAACACCGGTGAGCTTCCGCTGCCGCCCGAGCCCGACGCGGAGCTCGCGGACCAGGCCGAGGAAAAAGGGGAGAGCGCCTTTGCGCGCCTCCTGCGGATGTCAACGCACGAGAAGATTATGCGAGCGCTCAAAGGCACGCAAGAGGAGCGCGGTATCCTGATCAATTCACGTAACCGCATTGTCGTGCGCGCTGTGCTGGGGAGCCCGAAGCTGACCGATGGTGAAGTTGAGAGGTTTGCATCGCTGCGGAGCGCATCGGAGGACGTTACCCGCCTGATCGCCCAGAATCCGCGCTGGATTCGCAGGTATCCGATCGTTCATGCGCTGGTCGAGAACCCCAAGACCCCGATCCAGATTGCGTTGCGGCTTCTTCCCCGGCTCAACATGCGGCATCTGAAAAAAATGAGTATCAACCGGAACATCAACTCGACGGTGCGTCAGCGGGCAAACCAGCTCCTTCAGCAGCGCCGGTAACATGGTGTGGCAAACAGTGCCAGAAAGCGGCGATTGTGATAAAAAGATGATGTGAGACAAAGGACTGGGATGGCTGCATGAACAGGAGCGTGACATATTACGATGTCTTGGGGGTTCCCGAGGATGCGACGCTCAGCGACATCCGGGCGGCGTTCAGGCGGTTGACGATCAAGTATCACCCCGACCGTTTTCCTGGGTCCGAGCGCAAGGATGCCGAAACGCGTTTCCAGCAAATCACCGAAGCATTCAACGTGTTGGGCCATCAGGCCTCCCGCGATGCGTACGACCGGGAGCTTTCGATGACCCGGACCGGTCCATCCTCGACCGGAGCGCCAGCTGCCGGCGAAGAGGCCCGGAAGCTGACGATCAAGGGTGCCCAGGCCTTCAAGGATGGGGACCTCGTTACGGCTCGTGAAGCGCTTGAGAGAGCTGTGTACCTCGATGACACGAGCTCAAAGGCACACTTTTTCCTTGGCCGTACGCTGCTGAAAATCGCGGGGCAACAGAGGGCGGGTTTGCGTCATATCGACCGGGCTGTGCAGCTCGAACCGAAGGATACGGCTCTCAAGGCTCAGGCGGCGGCGTACTTCCTCCACGCGGGAATGAAACTGCGGGCACGGCGGCTTGCCCAAGAGGTCCTGTCCCAAGACCCCTCAAATCACCGTGCGGCCGAGGTCCTTGCGGCAGCCGGGGATCCCGACGATGACAGCGATAACGGCAGCCTTTTTGGACGCTTCAAGCGCCGCAACTCCTAGATTGGACCTCAACATGGGCGCAACTCTCATTTCGTTGGAAGCGTGGGGAGAGACCGACGTGGGTATGAAACGCCGGCTCAACGAAGATTTTTTCCTCATCGACGATCGGATCGGTGCGTACCTCGTTGCCGACGGCATGGGAGGACACGCGGCCGGGGACGTCGCATCGCGCCTGGCGGCGGAGCACATCATGGAGGGCCTCCAGGAGGCCAAAGAAGCCATCGCTGAAGGGGTTTCCCCGGTTTCTGTGCTGCGTAACGCCATCCTTGGCGGTCACGCACGTCTCATGGAAGCGGTCCGGCAGGACGCGAGCCTCAAGGGGATGGGGACCACCATCGTTGTTGCATTTTATCCCGAGCCGACCGGTGAGCTCGTGATCGCCCACGTCGGCGACAGCCGGGCCTACCGTTTTCGTCAGGGCGAGCTGGATCTCTTGACGGAAGATCATTCCTGGGTTCACGAACAGGTCGCCGCCGGCTTCCTTTCCGAAGAAGCCGCCCGCAAGCATCCGTTGAAGAACGTCGTCACACAGGCTCTGGGCGGGGGTTCCGAGCCGCAGGTCGAGATCCACACGGTTCCCATCATGGACAGTGATGTGTACCTTTTGTGCTCCGACGGGCTCAACGTCATGATCCGTGACGAAGAGATCGAGCGGATCCTGGCTCGAAGCTCCTCCCTTCAGGAGGCGAGCCGGAATCTCATCATTGCCGCTAACCGGGCCGGTGGCAACGACAACATCACCGTTGTTCTGTTAAAGGCACGAGCCGCCTGATATCCGTATCGAATACGATCTGAGCTCGCACATTTCTGAGAGTTGAGAGGAGGCACAGCCTTCTTCCAACTGTTGTGCTCCGCAAAAAATGAATCCGGGGCGTTCGGAGGGTTCGATGGAGGCTGAATGCGGGAATTCCGGAGGCGAAGACGAGTGAGCATCGAGGCGATCGCTGAGTGTTGGGGAGGATCGTAGCCTCATTGGTGCGGTCCGCGGCCTTCCGCGGCTCCCCGGCACACAGCTCGGCCCTGCGCCCCCTCTCTTCTTCGGTTGTCGCCGACGCTCCGCCGTCCGGGATTAGGCTGCTTTTTCGAGCCGGTAGAGACGGTGCCGGGCTAGAGTTTCCCCTCTGCGGTGTGTCCCGGACGTTCTTTCCTGGTTGTCCCGAGTACCGGCTTCTCGATCTCATCGGTTCCAGTCTTCCACATGGGTGAGTGTTCGTCTCGGATTTGACAAAGCGCCTTACGTAAGTTACCCTGTTGGTAAGGAGTCAAGGATGAAGAAATCGACCATCACGAGCAAGGGGCAGACCACGGTGCCGGTGACGATCCGACGCAAGCTTGGGCTGGTACCCGGGGACGTGCTGCACTGGGAGCTTGTGGATAGGACGATCCGGGTGGTGCCGGGGGAACGGCGTTTCCTGCGGCTTCGAGGCGTCGTTCGGGTCGGCGAGGGCTCAGCGGTTGAGGATGTGCGGCGGGCCCGGGCTCAGCGTGGTACGGGGGCCCGGTGAGGCGGATTCTGGTTGATACCAATGTTCTGGTCTCTTTTCTGACTGACCGAAATCGCCGGCAGCAGGAGCGGGCCGCAGCGCTGCTGGAGTCGGCTGCCGGTGGGAATCTGGAGCTGTTGGTACACCACTTCGTCGTCTTCGAGCTGGCCTACGTTCTCCTCAACTTATACGGCAAGCGCCCCGCCGACGTACGCCAGATCCTTGAAGCGTTGACGCTGCTACCTGGAGTCAGCCTCATTGATGAGCTGTCCTGGAGTGAAGTGCTACGGATTTGGCCCGAGGCCTTCCCCGACCTGGCCGATGCCGCACTTGCCGCGGCGTCCAGAGACGTGCGCGCGGACGGGATCGCTACCTTTGACAAGAAGTTCATCCGCCAACTCAAGAGGGTTGGGTTGCAATCCGTTTGGTGAAGAGCCTCCCGGGTCAGGTGTGCTGCGCAAGAAATGAATCCGCCTGTGCTCCGCAAAAAAACAAATCCACGGAATTCGGAGGGTCAGGCGGGGCCGGAGAGCGGCGATTCGGGAGGTGAAGACGAGTGAGCATCGAGGCGATGGCTGAGTGTTGGGGAGGATCGTGGGCTCATTGGCGCGGTTCGCGGCCTGCCGCGGCTCCGCGGCACACAGCTCCGCCGTGCTTCCCCGCTTCCCTTCAGTTGTCGCCGGTGTCCCGCCGGCCGGCCTCAGGGTCTCTTTTGCCGGCGGGTGCCAAAGGTGGCCGGTCCGGTCATTGACGTCACTCAGCCGGTCCGGGGCCGATGAGGGTTGCGAGGTTGGTGACGAGAGCCTGGCGGTCGCGAGGTTGGAGAGAGCCGAGCTTCTTGAGGACCAAAGAGCGTTCGAGGGTGGTAAGGACCGGTTTGATGACAGAGGGACGGAGGAGGCCCGCTTCCTGCCAGCGGGTAACCGGGACCTCGAGGGATGACGCTGCTCTGGGTTGGGTCGTGACGGCCATGACGACGAGGTCGATGCTCTCACGGTGGAGGGCGTCGGAGCTGACGACTACTGCCGGGTGTTTCTTGGAGGCGGTCTGATCGGTGAAGGGGAACGGAACGAGGACAACGTCGCCGAAGGCGAGCGCGTTCATATCTGATCGTAGATCGAGTCGTCGGGGTTGTCCCACACCTGATGAAAGGCATCCCCGGAGAGGTCTGCAGCCGCTCGAACAAGCCGGCGGTGCTCCTCCCGCCGGCTGAGGAAGTCGATGAACTCTTCGATCTTAGCCGCCTTGTCTGGGGGCAGCCTGCGGATCTTCTCGAGCAGATCGTTGTAGGGACTGGTTCGATTCATCGGGGCTTTCCTCTCCCAAACCAAGGTAAGTGACATGGAGATGCCAGTCAAGTCGATGACAGCGAGGTTGATCCCCAGACCGGGGAGGAGAAGGCGGTGAGCCGGCTGACGACGTGGAGCTACGGCGATCTTGGCCGGACGGTCACCCAGACGCGGCCTGACGGCGCAACGATCACGCGGGAGTACGACGAGCGGGGCAACCTGCTGACCTACACGGACAACGATGGCAATGTGACGGCCTACGACTACGACTGCGAGGGGCGGTTGGCGTCGATCACCTACCCGGACGGCAGCAGCAAGAGCTTCACGTACCGGCCTGACGGGGAGCTTCAGCAGATCACCAGGGCCGACGGCACGAAGGTCGGTTTCAGCTACGACGCGGCGGGGCGGATGACGGGGGTCACGGTGGGGGGACAGGCTGACACGAGCTACAGCTACGATCGGGCGGGGCATCTGGTGGCTGCCTCGAACTCGCACGCGGATCTCGGTTTTGCGTGGGACAGCGTGGGCAATCAGCTCTCCGAGAGCCTCACGCTCAACGGCCCGGCCTTCGCAAACCTGGGGACGAAGGAGCTCACCCGCACCTACGACATGGCAAACCGTCCGGCGACGCTGACCTATCCGGACGGCCTGGGCGAGCTTGATCGAAGCTATGACGCAGGAGATCGTTTGGTCTCCCTGGCCCTCGGCGGCGCCACGCTGTGGCAGGCGTCGTACGACGGCGGCCGGCTGACCAGCATCTCCCGGGCCAACGGCCTTGCGACGGATCTTGGCTACACGGCGGACGGCGAGCCAGAGAGCGTTGTCACCGGCATCCCGGCATCTGACGGGACGATTGCCGATCCGATCCACCGTCTCGATCTGACGTGGACGGTAGGGCGGCTGCG
>WGCW01000108.1 GCA_015493585.1 Acidobacteriota bacterium | reverse complement strand
TCTGTGCCTTCCTCTGCGAATCTCTCCGGGGAGATCGCGGCAGCGCAGAGAGAAGAGGAGGACAGAGGCACAAGGGGGTAGAAACGGTTTGCCTGGCCGTGCGGGTCGCTCCGTGTGGGGTGAAAGTCACCATCTCCGCCGCCTTCTGTGGAAAAACTTGCAATTTCGGCCATTTCTTGGGGTGAAGCCGAGGCCGCCGGCTTCGGATCTCTCGATCCTCGTTGGCCTCCCCGGCCGCGCAACGCCCTCCAAAGAGAATCTGCCATGACGGCCGTCCGCGCCTGGTTGATGCGTCATGCGGTTTGGAGGCGCTCGGCCCAATCCGGACGCCGATGTCTCCTGGAGCAGCTAGAATGCCCGTATGACAACGAGCTCACTCCTCCTCGATGGTCTACGATCCATCCTTACTGGCGACGAGTGGAGTGTGGCGGAGGAGGAGCTGGCACTCTTCTCCCACGACGAAACGGAGGACCTCTCGTTCCAGCCTGACGTCGTCGTACGGCCGCGGGACCCAGCCATCGTGCCAGAGATTCTCGCCTTGGCGCACCGGCTCAAAGTTCCGGTGACCCCCCGGGGTGCCGGTACCGGGCTCTCTGGCGGTGCCTTGCCCGTGCAGGGTGGGATCGTGCTCTCGCTCGATCGCTGCGACCGGATTCTCGACATCAACACAGAAAACATGGTGGCGGTCGTCCAGCCCGGCGTGATTACCCAGGTGCTCCAGGAAAAGGTCGAAGAAGCCGGGCTCTACTATCCACCGGATCCCGCATCGCGTGGCTCCTGCACCATCGGTGGCAATCTCGCAGAAAACGCCGGCGGACCGCACGCGGTCAAGTACGGCGTCACCTCCGACTACGTCATGGGCCTGCACGCCGTTCTCGCCGACGGTACGTTGATTCGCTGTGGCGGCGCCCGCCGCAAGGATGTCGCCGGGTACGACCTGACCAAGCTGTTCGTCGGATCGGAGGGCACCCTCGGGATCATCACCCAGGCGACGCTCCGGCTCGTCCCACTGCCGGTCGAGCGGGCCGTGTTGCTGGCATCGTTTCCCACGCTCCGCGCCGGGCTCGAGGGTGTTCTGGCCGTGTTCAGGGGGGTGACGCCGTCCGCCTGCGAGTTGCTCGAACGTGACGCCGTCGAGGCTGCCGCAAGCCACCTGAGACGTCCGGTTCCCGTGCCAGGAGCTGAAGCATTGATCGTCATGGAGGTCGACGGGTTCACGCCGGAAGAGGTGGAACGCCAGATGATGGCAGCCGGGGAGCGCTTGGAAGGGGCAGGAGCCGTCGAGGTGCGCGTGGCCATGACGCGGAGGGAACGGGAAGAGCTGTGGGCGTTGCGGGCGGCCACCGGAGAGGCGGTCAAGGCGATTTCGACGTACAAGGAAGAAGACTGCTCCGTCCCGCGCTCGAAAATCGTCGAGCTCGTTCTCGGAGTCAAAGCGATCGCCCGGAAGGCCGGCATCCGGACGATCTGCTATGGCCATGCCGGAGATGGAAATATTCATGTCAACGTGCTCCGGATGGACATGGATGAACAGAAATGGCAGGAACATCTCCCAGCGGTGATCGAGGAAATCTTCGAGCTCACGGTGTCCCTCGGCGGCAGCATTACGGGGGAGCACGGCGTTGGCTGGACGCAGCGGCGGTACCTTCCGTTGCAGTTTGGTCACGCTGAGATGGCGGCCTTCAGGGCGATCAAAGATGCCCTTGATCCGGACGGCATCCTCAACCCCGGCAAGATCTTTCCCGGCTGATCCGCGAGGGCTTTCACACCAGGTGCACGGAGAAGCATCTCTCCCAACCGCAATCGGAAACACTCACCGGGGACGGAGGCTCCTTCCGCCAACGGAGATCCTGAATGGCGCAGGCATCGTAGCGTGGTCAGCAGTGCTCCCCTGCCCGGCCACTCGGAGGCCGCTGTTGGGCGTATCGAGCACGCCGCGCGTGCCGGCTGCGGGCGCGGCCCAGGCACCTTGCTCCCGCTCTGGAACGCATACCGCGCGCTTTGCCGCTGCCGGGGTTTGCCCGGAGAACGGGTTCAGGGTAGCATCGGGCGCTGCATCGGCAGCTGGAGGTTCTACATGAGTGTTCCCAATCACATCAAGGACATCAACCTCGCGAAGCAAGGGGTTCAAAGAATCCGCTGGGCCGACCGGCAGATGCCTGTGCTTCGCTCGATTCGCGAACGTTTCGAAAAGGACAAGCCGCTGGCGGGGCAGCGCATCGCCGCCTGCCTGCACGTGACGACGGAGACCGCGAACCTCATCAGGACGCTGGCTGCCGGAGGCGCCGAGGTACGGCTGTGTGCATCGAATCCGCTCTCAACTCAGGACGACGTTGCCGCGGCGCTCGTCTCCGAGTACGGCCTGCCGGTCTTCGCCATGAAGGGTGAGGACACCGCCACGTACTACTCACACGTCCGTTCTTGCCTGGAGATGCGGCCGACACTGACGATGGATGATGGTGCCGACCTGGTCTCATCGCTGATCTTCCTCGGGCTTGGCCACCTCGATCAGGTTCACACAGAGCTCCAGGCGCTCGCAGAGGAGCTCGGTGAGTCTGGCCGGCAAAGCCTGATCGAAGGCGTGGCGGGCTCAACCGAGGAAACGACCACCGGAGTCATCCGTCTCCGGGCCATGGAACGCGACGATGTCTTGAAGTTCCCCGTCATCGCGGTCAACGATGCCGACACGAAGCACCTCTTCGACAACCGGTACGGAACCGGCCAATCCACCTTGGACGGCATCCTGCGGGCAACGAATCTGCTGCTTGCCGGCCGGAACATCGTGGTCGCGGGCTACGGCTGGTGCGGCCGCGGGGTCGCCCTCCGCGCGAAGGGCCATGGCGGCCACGTGATCGTCACCGAGACCGATCCGATCCGTGCGCTCGAAGCCGTCATGGATGGCTACCCCGTCATGCCAATGGCCCAAGCCGCCCAGATCGGCGACATCTTCATCACGGTTACGGGAGACAAGCGCGTGATTTCCGTCCAACATATGGAAGCGATGAAGGACGGGGCGGTCATCTGTAATTCCGGTCACTTTGATGTGGAAATCGACGTGGCCGGGCTCGAGAAGGCCGCCACCGCGCACTGGACGGCGCGCCCGTTCGTCGAGGCTTACCAACTGCCAAACGGCCGTGTCATTCACCTCCTGGCCGAAGGACGTCTGGTCAACCTCTCGGCGGCAGAGGGCCATCCCGCTGCGGTCATGGACATGTCGTTTGCAAACCAGGCTCTGGCGGCCGAGTACCTGACGCGCCACCATGATGACCTGGACCGGCGCGTGTACCCGGTGCCCAAGGAGATTGACCGCAACATCGCCCTGCTCAAGCTCGAGACGATGGGCGTCGAGATCGACGAGCTGACCGAAGAGCAGCGCGCGTACCTGGCCTCATGGGAGGAAGGAACGGCATAAAGGCCACGGGGGCCTGACCCTTCCAATCGAACGGACCGAGTTCTGCGCAACCTTAAAGCTGCCGGCCGAACACCGGTGGCCGAAAGACGTTGACATTTCTTGAGAAAACTTAAAAAACATCTCAGACACTCCCCCGTATCGTGAGTCGGGGGTGGGAACTTTTTGATGATGGGTGCGTATGACAACAAGGACAGGTTGAGATGAGAAGGAGGATTCCGTGAGACGGCACATTGTTGGATACATAGCTCTTGTCCTTGCCATTGCCATCCCCTGTGGCGCGCAGCAGAAGACACCAGGCACCCTCACAACGCCGGTCCTGCCGCTCAAAACTGTCTCAATCCCGATTGCGTCGCAGGGTCACATGCTGACACTGAGCCTGGAAGAGGCGTACGAGCTCGCGTTGAAGAACAACCTCGACCTTCAGGTGGGCCGTTACGACGTCGCCAAGGCCAACGCTGGCATCCTGTCCAAGGCTGGGATCTTCGATCCGATGCTCTCGGCCGGCGTCAACGGCGACTGGTCCCGCTCCCCCGCCGCCACGCAGCTCGCCGGCGCACAGATCACTGAAAGCCGGAACACGCGATTCAACCTCGGGCTCGACACCTTACTGCCAAGCGGCACCTCACTCAACGTCACGACGACCGCCTCGCGCGGTGAGACAAACTCCCAGTTCTTCTTCCTCAATCCACGCTGGAACACCAACCTGAACATCACACTCAAGCAGCCATTACTCAATGGCTTTGGAACGCTCGTCAACCGGGCGGGCATCGTCATCGCGCGCAATACCCGGGCCCAAACCTCCGAAGCTTTCGTACTCAAGGTCATGAACACGCTGAGCAACGTCGAGAACGCCTACTGGGATCTCGTCGCCGCGCGCAAGGCGGTCGCAGTCAAGGAAGAATCGCTGAAGCTGGCCGAGCGTCTTCTCGATGAGACCCGGCAGCGGGTCAAGGTGGGCACGTCAGCGCCGATCGATCTCGTTCAGCCGAAGGCCACCGTGGCGGCCCGGCAGCAGGCGCTGATCGCCGCTAAGAACGTGGCAGGAAATGCCGAGGACGCGCTCAAGGCGCTCCTCGGCTTTGATCAGCCCGCCGAGTGGAACATCCACATCAAGACCGTCGACACCCTCAAAACCCCGGCGGTCCACCCCGTACTCTCTGCATCTATTGAGAAGGCGCTCAAACACCGCCCCGACGTTCGCCAGGAGCTCCTCGCCCTGAATTCAATGCGGCTCAACGTCAACGTGGCACGAAACCAGACACTGCCCCGCCTCGACCTTCAGGCGAGCTACGGCTGGAACGGTCTCGGCGGCAATCTCACGCTCGTGGACCGGGCAACCGGGCAGGTCATCCAGAAGATCCCCGGCGGTCTCCATGATGCCTACACCGAGCTGCTCAACCGGGAATACCCCAACTGGACCATGGGTGTCACACTCGGCATCCCGCTCGGCAACCATCAGGCGAAGGCAAATCTGATTGAGCAGCGGTTCCAGCTCCGCCAGGAAAAGGTCCGGCTCGAGGCCCTCAGGCAGACGATCATCAAGCAGGTGCGGATGGCTGTCCGGTCGCTCGAAGATGGCGCTGCCAACATCGACGCCGCAGCAGCGGCGCGCTTTGCTGCCGAGAAAAACCTCGAGGCCGAGGAGACGAAATTCAAGAACGGTCTTTCGACCAGTTTCCAGGTCCTCCAGATCCAGGACGACCTGGCCCAGGCCGAACTGACCGAGCTCCAGGCCAGAGCTGCCTACCGGAAGGCGATCGTGGGCTACCGTGTTGCGACCGGAACACTCCTCGATGACGAGCACGTCAAGATCGTCGATCCCGGCCAGCCCAAGGTTCCTCATGACTACTGGAAGCACGTCAAGTGGCTCCAGTTTTCTGATTTCAAAGGCACCTCGCACAAAGACACCGCCCCCGGGGAGGAGCATGCATCATGAACGGTGAGCGTCCCGCCTTTGAGCCGCAGCCAGATTCCGGCATGACGCCTGGCGCATCGGACGGCAACGGCGCCCAGATTGGAGCGTGGAAGCGGCTCGTGCTGGTCTTTACCAGCCCCGCCGAGGTGTTTGCCGATATCGTCCGCAAGCCAACCTGGGCGGCATGTCTCGTCCTGATCACCCTTCTGGCGATCGGCACGAACCTTGCCGTGAGCTCTCACGTCGATCTGGAGGCGACGATTCAAGCCCGGATGGCCCACAGTCACCGCCAGATCAGCGACCAGCAGATGGAACGGATCAGGAAGAACGCCGGCAAATTCAAGTACATCGAACCATTCACAACGGCCGTTGCCGTGCCGCTGTTCATGCTCATCCTCGCGGCGATCTATTTCCTCGCTCTCAAGCTCGCCGGATCGGAGACGACGTACCTGCACACGTTCTCCGCGTTTCTCCACGCATCGTGGCCCGCCGGATTCACCAAAGGGATCCTGACGATCGTGCTCATCCAACGTTTTGCCAAGGTCCCGGCTCAACAGCTTCGCGACGTTCTCAAGTCCAACGTTGCAGCATTCCTGCCGGCCGGATCACCGCACTGGCTCCACGTCATCGGCCGCACGTTCGACGTCTTCAACGTGTGGACATTTGTGCTGCTCATCGTGGGGTTCTCCATCGTTGGTGGGCTCGACCGCAAAAAGACGGGCATCGCCGTCGCTTCTCTTTGGATCCTCTACATCATCGTCCGGGGCGGGCTTGCGCTCGTGCTGCATCACTAAGGGAGTCGAAAGATCATGAAGAAAACCTTGATTGGCGCCGGGCTGGTTCTTGTCATTGCTCTGATCGTCTTCTTCAGCCTCAAGGGTGGAAAGGACAAGGGGAAGCTCGTGATGGTTCAGTCCGCCAAGAGGCAAACGATCTCCTCGATCGTCAAGGCATCGGGAGAGATCACTCCGGAGAAGAAAGTCGAGATCTCGGCGAAGGTCGTCGGCGAAATCACCGATCTCCCCGTCAAGGAGGGAGACGTCGTCCACAAGGGTGAGAAGCTCGTCCAGATTGAACGGGACATCTACGAGGCCAGCCGCGACCAGGCAAAGGCCTCGCTTGACCAGGCGACCGCCGCGATCGAGCGCGCTCAGGTTCAACTGGACAACGCCAAGCGGAACCTGACCCGCACCAAGCACCTGTTTGAAAACGGCCTTGCCAGCCAGGAACAGCTCGACTCGGCGGAAGTTGCCTTCAAGACGGCTCAAGTCGGGCTGATTGTGCAACGTCACACCGTCGCTCAGTTCAAGTCCGCGCTCAAACGGGCCCAGGATGATCTGGCCCGGACTGCGATCATGTCGCCGATGGATGGAGAGATCATCCAGCTCAACGCCCAGCAGGGCGAAACCGTCGTTCCCGGCCGTTCCAACCTGCCGGGATCGGTCATCATGACCATCGCCGACATGTCGAGGATCCTTGCAGAGGTCGATGTCGGCGAGGTCGACATCGTGCACGTCAAGCTGGGACAGCACGCCGACATCCATGTCGATGCGCTCGGGGATACGACGCTGACCGGTCACGTCGTCGAGATCGCCACCTCCGGTGTGCTTGACCAGTCGGAGGGAACGATCAAGTTCAAAGTCAAGATCGCCATCGACCATCCAGATCCCAGGTTGCGTCCCGCCATGACGGCGAAGGCGGACATCCTGACGGCGACGCACAAGGATGCCGTGGTCATCCCGATTCAAGCGGTCGTCAAGCGCCCGCTCGATCAGAAAGGCCACGAGCTCAAGGGCAAGAAGCTTCCTCCGAACCAGAAAAAGCGTGACGTCGTGTACGTGCTGAAAGACGGCAAGGCCGTGCTTGCCCCCGTCAAGACGGGAATCAGCAATGAGCTCCTCGTGGAGATCCTCCACGGCGTCCAGCCTGGAGACCGGGTGATCACGGGTCCGTACCGGACGCTCAAATCGCTTCACGAGGGTGACGCTGTCTGGGCTTCGGCAAAGGCAGGCAGCCAGGGAGGCGCGCCCCACAAGGACAAGGGCCACATTCGAGTCAGGGTTCACTGATGCTGATCGAGATTCGCGACCTCTGCAAGATCTACCACATGGGCGACATCGAAGTGCGGGCGCTCGACCGGGTCACCCTCAACGTCGAAAAGGGCGAATACGTCGCCATCATGGGCCCGTCGGGATCGGGCAAATCGACCTTGATGAACCTGATCGGATGCCTCGATACCGCAACGTCCGGCCAGTACATCCTCAACGGGCAGGAGGTCTCGGGCCTCGATGATTCGGCCCTCGCACACATCCGCAACGCTGAGATCGGTTTCGTCTTTCAAACGTTCAACCTGCTTCCCCGTACCACGGCTCTCGAAAACGTCGAAGTACCGTTGATCTATGGAGGTACCCACCGGAGACACCGCCATCGCCTGGCGCGGGAGGCGCTGGAACGAGTCGGGCTTGGAGACCGGATCCGCCACACCCCGAATGAGCTCTCCGGCGGCCAGCGGCAGCGCGTGGCGATCGCCCGCGCACTCGTCAACAACCCGTCGTTGATCCTCGCTGACGAGCCCACCGGCAACCTCGACTCGCGTTCATCCGAGGAGATCATCGGCCTTTTCACGAAGCTCAACGAGGCTGGAAACACGATCGTACTGGTCACCCACGAGGAGGACATCGCGGCGCACGCTCACCGGATCGTTCGCCTCCTCGACGGCAAGATCCAGGAGGACAGGGTCCTCACGGCACCGGGACAGCACCATGATCATTGAAAACTTCCGAATCGCGGTCAAGGCCATCTGGTCGAACAAGATGCGTTCGGTCCTCACAACGCTCGGCATCATCATCGGCGTCGCCGCCGTCATCGCGGTCGTCTCGATCGTCCAGGGGCTCAATTACGTCATCTCCAACGCGCTCGAAGGCGTCGGCGCCACCTACATCCGCGTGATTCCCCAGCACCACCGCAACAATCCAGAGCTTGCCGGGCGTGACATCCACCTCACCTACGAGGATGGCCAGGCGATCATGGAGCAGGCCTCCGCCCTGGCCGAATTTACGCCGATCTACTTCCGCTCGGCCCGCACGTACTACGGTGACAATCAGCACGACACCACCCTGCTCGGCGTCGGGAGCCAGTATCAGGAGGTCAACAATCACTGGGTCGCGCGGGGGCGCTTCTTCTCCCCGCTCGATCTGGAGCGCCACGCGCGCGTCTGTCTGGTCGGCCTCACCGTCATCGATGATCTTGGGCTCGGTGACAACCCGATCGGAAAGGACATCCTCGTCGGCAAGGCCAGCTTAACCGTCGTCGGCGTCATGGAAAAGAAGGGTCAGATGTTTGGGCGGGACCAGGACGATGTCGTCATGATCCCCATCACAACCGCCCGGGACTTGTATGGCGAACAACCACTGCGAAGAATCTTCCTCGCCTTTCAAGCGAAGAGCCCGGCGCTGGTCGATCTGGCTCAGGACCAAATCACGCGCATCCTGCGCAAGCGGCACAACCTCCCGAAGGGCCTGCCCAATGATTTTCGCGTCATCCTTCAGGAAGAAATCCTCAAGACCACTGGCTCCGTGCTTGGCAAAGTCACCCAGGTCGTTGGTGCCGTTGTGGGCATCTCTCTCCTGGTCGGCGGTATCGGCATCATGAACATCATGCTCGTCTCCGTCACGGAACGGACACGCGAGATCGGTGTCCGGAAGGCGCTTGGCGCCCGCCGCGCCGACATCATGATCCAGTTCCTGATCGAGGCCGTCACACTTTCCCTCCTCGGAGGCCTCCTCGGCGTACTCTTCGGATGGGGGCTCGGCATCATCGGTGCCAAGGCCATCCCAGGATTCCCGCCGGCCCATGTCCCGGTCTGGGCGGTCTTCCTCGGCTTCGGCTTTGCGGCCCTGGTCGGCGTCGTCTTCGGAACCTATCCCGCCGCCAAAGCCTCGGCCCTCAACCCGATCGATGCCCTGCGGTATGAGTAATCCGCAGCAAACCGCCGCAGCATGACCTAAGGAGCTGTCATCCTGAGGAGGCGAACCCGTTCCACGAACGGCCCCCCGCCCAGATCCTTCGCCTTCGGCTCAGGATGACAGGGGAAGTGAAAGGGCTCAGGATGACAGGGAAAGTGGAAGGGCTCAGGATGACATAGGGGGAAGTGTCATTCCGAGGAGGTGAGGCCTTTCGCCTTCGGCTCAGGATCACATGAGGGAAAGTGTCATTCTCAGGAGGCGGAGCCTTCCCCCCATTGT
>WGCW01000107.1 GCA_015493585.1 Acidobacteriota bacterium | reverse complement strand
TCGAAGGCGTGCCGGAGCTCGCGCGCATCGTACGCCAGACGCATCCCCCGCCCGCCCCCGCCCGCCGATGCTTTCAAGATCACTGGATAGCCGATCTCTGCAGCGAGATCCAGCGCCTCCTGCCGGCTTTCCAGCGGCTCACGTGATCCGGGCAGGACGGGTACGCCGGCATCCGAAACGGCCCGGCGGGCGGCCGACTTGTTCCCCATCAACCGGATGGCCTCCGGATGCGGGCCGATGAATGTCAGCCCACAATCCTCGACGATTTCGGCAAAGTGCGCGTTCTCCGCAAGGAAGCCGTAGCCGGGATGGATCGCGTCCGCACCGGTGATCTCCGCCGCAGCGATGACGGCCGTGATGTTGAGATAGCTCGTATTCGCGTACGGCCCGCCGATACACACGGACTCATCCGCCATCTGAACGTGCAAGCTCTGCCGGTCGGCTTCGGAATGAACCGCGACCGTTGCGATACCCAGCTCCCGGCACGCCTGAATGATGCGAAGCGCGATCTCGCCACGGTTGGCGATCAAGACCTTCCGGATCATGCGCAACTCACGCAGGTTTGATGGCGAACAGCCGCTCGCCAAACTCAACCGGTTGGGCGTTCTCGGGATAGACCTTGACAATGG
This sequence comes from Acidobacteriota bacterium, assembly GCA_015493585.1. GTDB lineage: Bacteria > Acidobacteriota > Thermoanaerobaculia > Thermoanaerobaculales > Sulfomarinibacteraceae > JAADFN01. Next base: position 17,975 of record WGCW01000107.1, on the reverse strand, counting down.
TTCCCGAAAGGTCGGACTCGATTTCGTTCATCAGCTTCATCGCCTCGACGATGCAGAGCACCTGACCCTTCTCGACGAAATCTCCAACCTTGACGTACGGCTCGGCATCGGGGTTCGGCGCCCGATAAAACGTTCCAACAATCGGCGACGTGACAAAGTGGAGATCTTCATCCCCGGCATCCTCTGGAGGCTTCCCGGCCGGCGCTGCTCCCGCCTCGCCATTCATGCCGGCTGGCGCAACGGCCACCGGCACCGGCGCCTGCGGTGTCACGGCCGTGACGGGAACCGTCGTCTGGGCTACCGGCGCTAGCTCTCCAGTCATTGTGGCGCGCGGAACCCCCTCAATACGCAGCCGGCTCCCCGATCGCTCGACCTCGACGCTCGAGATCCCCGTTGAGCCGACCAAACGGATGAGCTCACAGATTTCTTCGAATTTGAACATGCTCTGGGATCACCTCAGATAAATTCGGAGTAGAGTCTTTCGCCCGTCACCCGGGAAAGGAAACGCGCCTTCCCCACGAGGCCGTCGCGCCGAAGCTGAAGCACGAGGTAGTATCCCTCATTCATCAGCGTCACGACGAGCACGGACTGATCCGCTGTGACGACGAATTGTTGAAGCTGGCCGTGGTGAAGCTCGCGCTCCGCCTCGTCCACCTCGCGGATAATCGTCGCGAATTCGGCCCCGATGTCTTCAAGCGACGCATCCCGAGGCTGAACGACCACCGGGATCCCATCGGGATCGACGATCGCTGCACCCATAGCCCCGGGGCACCCGCTGATCAGCTCATCGACGGCAGTGTGTAACGTCACGGTACCCGTTTCTCCGAGGCGAGTGTAACCGTCTCAAGCCATCCGCGCAATGCTGCAATCTTGAGCGCAGCAAGATCAGCCGGGCTACCTTCCTCAGCCAAGGCCACTCGGCGGCGGTCCGCCTCGTCAAGAACGTCCTGTGCAAGGCTCGATCCGGGATTCTGTGCAAGGACGGCGCGTGCGGTGCGCTCGGCCAAATCAAGATCGTTCTGTTCAAGCGCCAGACGCGCGAGCGTTGCCGTCGGGAACGGGATTCCCTCCTCTGTCAAACCCGTCTCCGCGCCCGTCTCGCCCGGCGTCGTGGCCTTCCCCACGTCTTCACCACCGGACGGAGCGGTGACCACCATCCCAAAGACGTCACCTTCGAAGACCCATACACCGGTGTCACCCCGTGGCACGGCCTCAAACGGATCCTCATCGGGCACACTGACGTCGCGAGATTCCGGTGGTCCCGCGGATGCTGCCGGCTCGGATTCGACGGTTGAACCAGGCCCGCCGCCGTCCTCGTCTTCATCTCCGCCCACGTGAACAACCGGCTCGAAAGCCTCTCCGTTGGGAACCGAAACGGAAGGCTGGGGCCCCACCTCGTCAGATTCTCCACCCCTCCCGGCGTCACCGGCCTCTTCCACGTGAGAACGGGCATGGGCCAACGCCTCTGTCAGCTCTTCATCGCCGGGGATCAGCTGGACCGCCCTCTCGAGTACCTCGACCGCCCTTGACCAATCCCGCAGCTCGATGAGCACGAAGCCAAGGTTCCGGGCGGCTACCGCATTCTCCGGATCGATCTTCAAGGCTTTTGCGAATGCTTCTGAGGCCTGCGCGTAGCGCCCGCCCTGCTGAAGGGCGCGTCCCAGCGAAACCCACGCGGCAACGTAGGTAGGGTGGTGCTTCAGGCCATTGGTCAGCACCTCAACTGCACCGTCGAGATCACTCTCACGCCGCAGCAGCTCCCCAAGCTGGTAGAACTGCCGGGACGCCGGGTCCCGCTGAAGCACGAAGCGAAGCTCTTCGATTCGGTAATCCATGGCGTTATAAAAAAACATGGGGGCGCCGGTGCACCGGCGCCCCCCGGCTCACACTACTGAGTTACGGTACAGGTCGTCGTATCTTGAGGCGTATACGTGATGCCACCCGTCAAGGTATCAGAACACCCACCATCAACGTTGGTTACCGAAATATCGACCGGCGTTCCAACGACGCGTGTCCCGGCGTTGCCACTTGAATCCGTGCAATCGACGGTGTCGTACGTCAGCCCAATGGCATTTGGAGTTGGAATATTCGTAATCGTGATCGTCTGCTCATCATTGACCGTGTAGTCGCTTGATTGCAGCACGACACCGTTAATCGTGATACGCACGCCGACGTTACCGGTGGGATCGGTAATGTTGAAGTTCCGGCCATGAATGACCATTTGTGAAGGACTGACGATGGCGCTTCCATCGTTCGTCGCCGTCACGGTGCTTCCATCGATCGAGTAGATCGTCGGCGTATTGCCCAGGTAGGTGAACGAGCCTCCCTCGGCCGACAGGCCACTGCCGGTTTCCGTGATCAGATACTGACCGGTTGTATCCTCGCACAGGCGGGGTTCCATCCCCGGCATCCTGACGACGATCTCCGAACCCGAGACCGACGTCACCTCAAGCGCCTGCGATGGGGTGACACCCTCCCATCCGGCCTCGAGCGGTGAAGCGAACCCCGAACCATAGATCGTCACGGTAGTCACCTGATCCTGGCGTCCTTCGGACGGTGAGTTCCCCGAGATGAAGAGCGATTCGCCGTATGTGTATGCACCCGAGGCGGTCGCGGTGAGGCCAGTATCAACGTTGGTCACCGTGACGTCGACTGCGAATGGGAGCGTCACGCCAGCGCTTTGCACGTCTGTGCTGACATCGGGAGCAATGCACACGATCTCGTGGAGGTTCACCGACACGATTTGCGCTTCCCGCTGGGGAATGCCACCACCGCCGAACGTCACTTGAACCGGCGCCTGGAACCCGCTCCCCGACGTCTGTGCACCGAAGATCGTCACCTGCGTTCCGCCGGTCACCGGCCCCGAATTTGGAGACACCGATGAGATATTCGGCGTCAGCTGGTCGGCGGTGAAGACGAACGCGTTGTCCTTGCTGACGGTCTTTTCCTGAGCCGTTCCGGCACCGCTGACGACGGTCACCGTCGCCGTTTCATCCTGTTGGAGCGGAGTTGCGCTGAGCTGCGGAGTGATCAGGGTGATCTGCTTCCCATCGGTCGATACGGTGACCTCCTGAGCGTCCAGCGTCTGCCCCGCCGCGGTAAACGTTACCTGAGCGGGGGACCTGAAGTTCTGCCCGAAGATCGTGACCTGTTCGCCTCCCCGTGCGCTGCCATGATCGGGGAAGAGCTGGTAGATCTCCGGAACGGCGGATGTCGGCAGGAACTGGAAGGCGCCTGGAAGCGTCACTGTCTGCTCGTACGCCGTTCCAACGCCGGAAACGAAGCGAATGTCCGCCTGCCAGCCCTTCGATGTATCGACGCCGGTGATTTCGGGCGTCACAACTGTGGCGGACGTACCATCTCCACTGACGGAGAGCGTTTGCGCTGCAAAATCATGACCGTTGACCGTGAAGTAGACATCGACGGGAGTGGTGATGTTCTTGCCATAGAACGTCACCTGGTCGCCACCAGCGAGAGGACCCTGGCTGGGCACGACCGAGTAGACGGCCAGCTTGGAGCTGGAGCTCGGCTCGGTGTAGACCAAGGTTGCCGTCGTCGAGACACCGCTGACGCGTGCACGAACCGTAAACGTGCCAGCCTGTGTGGATTCGAACAACGTGGTTGCCTTGCCGCCGGAAGTTGCGACCGTCGCTGTTGTCACGGTTCCGCTCGAGAACCCGGCACAGATCTTCGCTGCATCGTCCAGGCACGCGGTCTGGCCCGATGTCACATCGAACTCGACGGTGGTCCCATCCGGCGCGGCCTGACCGTCCTTGGTAACCGTCGCCACCAGGTTAACGGCCTGGTTGGTCACGAGGCTATAGCTGTCAGCCGACAAAGAGATGCCCCACGACGTGGCGGCGGGGGTTGGAACGGGCTTTGGGGTTGGGCTGTCCCCGGAACACCCCACAAGGGCGGCCAGCCCAACCATGACGGCGCTGCTGATGAGTTTTTTAATCACTGTTGCCCCCATCAATACATGAAGTTATAGGTAAGGCTGAACTTGACAGAAACGCTCTTCCCTGAGGCGGTCCGTCCGAAAATTTCGATATTCAGGGTTTGCCGAATGTTGGTTTGGCCGGTCTCTGGGTCGACCCCGCCATTTTCCGGGAAGAGATAGACCAGCGGTGCCTGGTGGAAGTATTCCGCCGGAAACACCCGATAGTTCTCAAAGTCCCCTGTACTACCGGCTGGAATGTACATGTCGACCGTATTCTCCCACTGGGGCGATGCCTTGGTCCCGCCATCCGCACGCTCGGGGGTGACAACCCAACGCGTCAGATGAACATCCTGACTCGAGCTCAAGGTTGCATTGGGATCCTTGCTAAACGAATGAATGATGAGATGGTCGATCGTGACATCACCGGCGGCTGTCGACATCTTGACGTCCGGGGTGTACTTTTTGACCTCCGCCTGAAGGTACACGGCGGCCTCGGTGTCATTCAGGGTGCTATTCCCCCCGCAGGCCACCATACCCGCGGTCAATACTGCCAGCACACAGATCTGCACAAGGCGTTTCATGAATCCCTCCCCCTAGTACTTAACGATTCGTGGGGTGATGAAGATCAACAATTCATCGTGCCGATTGAAGACCTTCCTGTTGCGGAACAGCGCCCCAAGAATCGGGATCTTCGACAGGCCAGGAACCCGGTTCTCGTTCGTTTGGTCGTTGATTTGATAGATGCCCGCAATGACCGTAGTGCCACCATCACGAACCAAAAGCTTCGTCTGTGCATCCCGGGTAAAGATCGGCGCGTTGGTCCCGCCCTGGACGTTGACGCCGGTCGCCGGTTCACGCTTGCGGATCTTGATATCGAGGAGCACCGTGCCTTCAGCCGTAATCTGCGGGGTGACCTGCAGTTTCAGCGTGGCATCAACATACTGTACCGTGACGGTATTGTTGGCAACCGTTTGGACCGGAATCTGGAGGCCGGACTGGACCATAGCCGGCTCGTTGTTTTGCGTCGTCACCCTCGGGGAGGAAACGATTTTGACCAATCCTTCGACCTCGGCTGCACGGAGGGTGAAATCAAGGTTGAAGGTGTTGAGGATGTCCCCAAAGGTCATCGCGACGACACCGCCGGTCTCTACCGGGAAGTTACCGGGAGAAATTGGCTCCTTCGAGCCAAGATTGACGCCACCACCAACGTGGACGCTGTTCGGGAAATTGAGCCCGGTATCGTTGCCGTGCTCCGCATCCATCACGCCCGTGAACCCCCAGTTGACCCCAAGCTCGTGGGAGAAATCACGGGTCGTTTCAACGATGCGGCCTTCGATGACGACCTGCGGCGTCGGCTGATCCAACGAATCGATCAGCCGCAAGATGCCTTCAACTCGGTCAACAACATCCCGGATGATTAACGTATTGGTTCGCTGATCGACGACTACCGACCCACGCGAAGAAAGCAGCTCCGAGTCCTTCGTCAGCAGGCTCTTGATATAACTCGCTTTGGAGTAGGAGAGCGGTTTGAGCACGGTCTTCAGCGGCTGTGCGTTCTCCCGCTCCTTGGCCAGGTTGGCCTTTTCGCGTTTCTCAGCCGCGAGCTTCGCGACGGGGGCCACCCTCAGCACGTTATTTTCGAGCACGTAATCCAAACCATTGATCTTCAGAATCAGATCGAGCGCCTGATCCCACGGAACGTTGTGAAGATCAACTGTGACGGAGCCGCTGACGCTCGGATCAACGACAATATTGAGATTTGTCAATTCGGCAAACGTCCTGAGAACATCCTTGATATCGGCATCCTTGAGCTTCAGGGAGATCGGCTCTCCGGTGAACTGGCGTTCCTGGCTCGAGACTTCCTTCGTGGCATACGTGCTCGCACGCCCCTGCGCTCCAAGAACCTGTTGCGCCGAAGCTTGCTCAACGAGCTGGCTGGGATCAGCGACCCATGGGTTTTCACCAGGTGCATCGTGGCTGGCAGGTGAAGCCGCTGGTACCTCGCCTGTGGCTTGAACTGGCGGGAGCGATACCGGCGTCTTTTTGGTCTTCGGTTCATTCGTTTGAGCATTGGAACTGGCAACACTGGCTGCCAAAGGTGCCGGCTCCGTCATCGCTTGATGCAACGTAGCGTTGCCACCAGTCAATGGTCCCGAAACGGTTGATCCATCGGCTCGTTCGATCTCGATCGACCCATCTTTCGCAGGTTCAACTTGTGCGGCAGCCGTGTGAGCCTGCTCCGGAACAGCGCTTGCGGATGCGGAGGCGCTCCCAATCACGAGATCGCCACCGCCATCTCGAGTCGTGAAGGTGTATTTCTGCTGGTGTTGGAGGTCGACGACGACCCGGGTCACCGGCGTAGGAATGACCCTGAACTGGGCCACCCTGACCCGGGAGACACCCGCCGCATCGACCGAATAACGATGCCGCTTTGACCTATTGATGACGCCTGGCAGATCAACGACAACACGGTTGGGGTGCGGCAAGGCAAAAACCTTCGCTTGGATCGGCCCGTCTCCCCTGAGATGAAGCACCAGACCATCGTCGGTCACAACGGGCGTGACCGAGAGCAGGTTCCGGGCCGGCGCTGGGTGTGTAGCGGCTGCATCAGTGGGCGCGGTTACCACTGGCTGCACGGGCTGAGGTGCCGGTGCCTGAGCCGCTGGAACAGCGGCGACTCTTGCCGGCGGAGCTGGGGGCGCCGATGTCTTTAAACCGGTCTTTCCGGCTGAGATGTTCTGAGTCGTCACAGCCGTGGCCGGATCAGACGCGATCTTGCCGAACCGCAGGTCAAAGCCTCCCGAGCCGCTTTCAACCTTTAACGTGGCGGGATCCTTTAACCAGACAGTCAACCGCGTGATGCGCCGGCCGAATTCGTCCACATGGCTGATCTCTGCGCGTTCAATCCCCAGATTGGCCGCATGAAGTGTGGCCGCATTGGGAGCCCAGGTGGCATCCGGCATCTCGACGACCCACACTCCGGGCTGTGGGCTGTACTGCACCGTATCAACGGTCCCCGTCAGCGCCACATGGATCACCGGTCCCTGAGGCCCCGCAAGGGCTTGCATCGCATCGATATGGGGCACACCTTCTGCTGCTGCCCCCCACGGCGCCATCCCCAACAGAAGACACGCCGCAACGGCGACAGCCACCTCGAGGATGCGGGCTTTTTTGACCATCATGTCATCCCCCATTTTCATCTTCTTCCTCACTTCTTCTCAGCAATTCGCCGGACAACTGTACGGTACGGCTTAAGCGCCTTCGGATCATTGACCTGCTGTTTGAAAACAACCTCGTCCGGCAACACCTTTTCCACTTCTCCATCATAAAGCTTCGTTCCGGCACGAAGAATATAGCTCAGCTTATCCCGTCCCTGGACGAACGCGATCGTACCCTGTGGGGTCTGGACGATCCCTTCGAGCCTGAGCTCATCGATCAGCATCCCCGGAAGGCCAGGTGGACGCTCGCTCCGCTGTTTACTTTCCTGCACGCCTTCTGCGAGAGAGACAAAAGGATCCCGCCTTCCAGCAGGATTATACGTAAACGTACCGCCTTCAAAGACTTTTTCCTCACCCTTCAGGATCTGGTCAATTTGACTCACATCGATGTTGTTCTCGCCTTCATTCGCCGTCGTTGCCTGCTGTTTCGGCGCTTGAGCGCCTTTGGTCTGCTTCTGGGCGCCAGCCGGGACCGCGACCATCAGAATGAAGACCACCGACAGGGTGAGGCTCGTGGGACAAAGTGGACGCTTCATCACTGGCCTCCTCCCGGCCCGTTGGGCTGCGTATCTTCTTTGTAGATGAACGTCTGCTGTGTGAAATTCGCCTGAATCGTGTAATCGGATCCGCGATGCCGGTACGCCTTGATGCTCAGCGAGCTGACGTTAATAATCCGTGAAAACCGGCTGAGCCGGTCGAAGAACAGCCCAAGCTCATGATACGTTCCGCGGAGTGCTACGTCGATTGGCCATTCCCAGTAGAAGTCCCGGTCAATAAACGGCTTCGGTGTGAAACGGAGAATTTCGAAGTGGCCAATCTCGGCGAGCTGCTTGAGTTTCTTGAGCAGCGTGTCCGTTTCGCGCCGGGTGGGAAGAATCCTGCGCAGCCGGTCCAACTCTACCGAAAGATTCCGGATGTCTTCTTCAAGCTTCGGCAGGTTCCGCTTCGCCGCCCGTCCCTTCCGGATTTCCGTATTGAGTTTCTCGATCTCCGCATTGACGTTCGTGATGTCAGACCGAATCGGTTTGAAGACATAGCTGTTCATCACGAAGAAAAACACGATGCCGAGAATCAGCCCGGTAATGAGAGCGACGTACCAAGGCTTCTCGTTGAGATCAAACGCCATGGTTAGCCTCCCTGCCCATGATTGCCAGCAGTACCCGACCCGCCCTTCTTGATTTCCGGGGGGTTGTAGGTGAAGACACAGGTCAGTCTGAACGTGTAGAGCCCTTTCCCTCCAAGCCTCAAATCGATGAGACTCGGCTCCTGGAAGAAGGGGGATGCATCCAGATTCCCGATGTAGTTGGCCACGGCATTCTCATCCATGGCCTCTCCTCGCAGCGTCACCACATTCCCTTTGACGGTCATGGAGTCCAGCCAGAGAAGGTCAGGAAGCGCCTTCGAGATCTCATCCATGATGCGTACGGGGCCATGCTGCTGTTTCTTGAGCTTGTCGATGATATCGATCTTGTGCTTGAGCGCATCCCGCTCCGCCTGAAGCTTTTGGACCTTGTCGATGTACGTCTTGAGCTGATCCCTCTGGGCACGCAGTTGATCCCGCCGCGCCTCGAGGTGGCTCTTCTTGGCATTGAGCAGGTACCAGTTGCCACCAATCACAAGAAAAGACAAAAGGAGCACAATCAGAAGAATCGTATCGCCCGGTTTGGCTCCGAGTGAAATCTCCCGTTTCTTCCGGCGTGCAGCCGCCGGCGCGGAAACCTCAGCGACAAGGTTAATCTTGATCATTTGCCATCTCCGACCGCACGAACCGCAAGGCCAACGGCGACACTCATCGCCGGGGCATTCCGGTTAATCCATTCGGGATCAAAGTCGGACTCACTGTATCGAATATTCCTGAATGGGTTCATGATCTCGATGGGAAGCCCAAAACGTTCTTTGAGAACGTCATTGAGGTTGAGCACCTGAGCTGCACCGCCAGCAAGAACCAGTTTATCCAGCTTGTCGACCGTCGACGTCGCCATGAAGAAGTCCACAGTCTTTTGCAGCTCAGCCGAGAGATCCTCCGACACGCTATTGAGAATGCTCAGGATGCTTTGCACAGAATGTTCACCCACCCGCTCGCCCAGCTTGAGGCGTTCAGCATCCGCCCGCGGGAGATTCAGCTCCCGTTGAATGGCCTCGGTGTACTGATTGCCTCCAAAGGCAACGTCCCGCCAAAAAACCGAGACGCCCTGGTGCAGGATATTGATGTTCATCACAGAAGCACCAATGTTGACGAGGGCCGTCGTCTCCTCCGGAACACCGTAGTTGATCTCGTACGCGTTCTGGAGGGCAAACACATCAACATCCACGAGCGCTGGTTGCTTCCCAGCCTGCGCAATCACCGATGTGAAATCAACGACCCGGTCCTTCTTGACGGCGACCAGCAGAACATCCATCGAATCTTCTCCGCTGGAACCCAGGACCTCGTAGTCCAGATTCACATCGTTGATGTCAAATGGAATGTACTGTTCAGCCTCCCACTGGATCGACTCGGCGAGCTCAGCCTCGGACATCGCTGGGAGTGGAATCCTCTTGATGATGACCGAATGCCCGGAGAGCGAAACCCCAAAATTGGGGTTCTTGATGTTATTCTCGGCGATCAGGTGTGAGAGAGCCTCAACGACGAGAGATGAATCCATGATTGCGCCATCTACAATGGCTTCAGCAGATAGCTCTGCAGAAGCGGCATGCACAAGCTGGAATTCATCATTCTTCAGGGGCTTCAGCTCGATCAACTTGATCGCGGAGGATCCAATATCGCAACCGACGATTTGCCTTTTCCGTTTTGAAAACACGGCGTTCACCCTTACCCGCAAAGAGTTTTCAGACCCTGATCCATATCACCTCTATCAGCAGGCTAGCAAAGGTCTCAATCCTCTGTCAAGGAGCAAAGCTGTTGTTTCACCGGCCTCAGGTGAGCGATTCTGGCGGATGAGGTGTACCAAGATCTTGATGCTCTGGTGCTTGCGGCGAGCGGAGGCACACCCGGAGGCATGTCGAGCATCGGCGCGCGTGCAAAGAGCGCATGAGATCGGTGCAGATCGCTGCTGAGAATCACGTACCCGGGTACCGAATAAACCCCAGGAAAAAGACACCGGGAAACACGGTAGAACACGGTATCGTTCCTTGCATTTTCAGCGCTCCTGTGGTATTTAACCGTTCCCCCGATGGGGCACGCGAGGAGGGTAGCGAAATGGCACAGCGATGTGAGATTTGTGGTAAGGGCCCGATGACCGGCAACAACGTGAGTCATGCCCACAACTTGACGCGCCGGCGGTGGCTTCCCAATCTCCAGAGGGTCCGCGTCATGATCGATGGCACACCCAGGTACGTCCGCGTGTGCACCCGGTGCCTCCGTTCCGGCAAAGTCGTCAAGGCTCCCCGCGTCTAGCCAGTCCGCGGCGCTCCACCTGGAGCATCCCTTCAACATTTTGCAGCTTGTCCAGGATCCGGGATAGGTGGTCCTTGTCACGCACCTCTACAGTCATGGTGACGGCGCCGAGGCCACCCTCTTCCGTCTGGAGGTTGCACGACACGATATTACTTCCTTCGGAAGAGACCGCATGAGAGGCGGCCATCAGAAGCCCGGGGCGATCCTGGTATTTCATGTCAAGGGCAACCCTCGCACGCGGCGCCTTTCCCTCGAACGTTCCCTGCGCCCAACGCACCTCGATCTCACGCTCCGGATGGTACAGCAAATTCCGGACGTTCGGACAACTCTTTGCATGGACCGCGACGCCTTTGCCCCTCGTCACGAATCCAATGATCTCCTCCCCCGGGACCGGGTTGCAACACTTGGCAAGGTAGACAAGGAAGTCCGAGTCTCCGGTCACTTCAAGAACGGGCGCAGCCTCGGCCGGGACGGCCTTCCCAGCGCCAACGAGGGACAGACCACGCCCCTCTGGTTTGTCCTGTCCCAGGACAAACGCGCTGACGACCTGCGGGGCGAGCTTCCCAAAACCGACCGCGGCAAAAAGGTCATCTTCCTTCATCAAACCGTGGTTCTTGAGAAGCTCCGCAATCCCGTCCGATCCGGACCACCGCTTCCAGGAGCTGCCCGCGCGCTGGAATTCGCGTTCGAGTAACTTCTTACCCACCTCGATCGCCCGGATTTTTTCCTCTTTTCTCAGCCAGGCACGGATCTTGGAGCGGCTGCGCGCTGCCGCCGCGATCGTCAGCCAGTCATGGTTGGGTGTCTGTTGCGGCGATGTCGAGATCTCAACGATGTCCCCGTTCGTCAGTTTCGTCCGGAGCGGCACCCACTTCCCGTTGACGGTGCCACCGACGCAGTGGTGCCCGATCTGCGTGTGGACCCGGTACGCAAAATCCAGAATCGTCGCCCCGCGTGGGAAAGACAATACATCGCCTTTCGGGGTGAAACAGTACACCTCATCTGGATAGAGATCGACCTTAAGTGAGTCGAGAAATTCTCTAGGTGAGGAGCCCTTGGTCGTATCCAGCAAGCTCCTCAACCACGCAATCCTCGAATCTCCGACGGGTGTCGACCCGTGCTCCTTGTAATTCCAGTGGGCGGCAATCCCGTGCTCAGCAATCTCGTGCATCTGCCTCGTGCGGATCTGAATCTCAAACGGATGCCCCTCAGGCCCGATCACCGTTGTGTGCAGCGACTGATAGGCGTTCGGCTTTGGAATGGCAATGTAATCCTTGATCCTCCCTGGAACCGGAGGCCACTTCTGATGAATCAAACCTAGGGCGGCGTAACACTCGCTGACGCTACCAACGATCACACGGAACGCGAGAAAGTCAAAGATACTCTCGATCCCGACCTCCTGACGCCGCTGCTTCTGCCAAACCGAGTAGAGATGCTTGACCCGGCCGTAAACCTCGCCGTCGATCCTGTTCGCCTTCAGAATCTCCTCGATCACTGTCTGAAGCTCGCCAAACCATCGCCCAGCAGACTTCGTGCGCTCCTGCATGGCCCGGGAGAGCCGCTCCGCCTCCCGGGGATAGAGGTATTGAAAGCACAGATCCTCGAGCTCCCACTTGATACTTCCAATCCCGAGGCGATTGGCGATCGGCGCATAAATATCCAACGTTTCACGCGCGATCGCGACCTGGCGATCCCTCTTGAGGTACTTCAAGGTCCGCATGTTGTGAAGCCGGTCGGCGAGCTTCACCAGAATGACCCTGACGTCATCGGTGGATGCGAGCAATAAACGGCGGAAATTTTCGGCCTCGGTCGCCTCCCGGCTCGAGAAGTTGCTCTCAAAGCTCGAGATTTTTGTCAGGGCGACGACGAGCCGCGTCACGACCGGTCCGAACTCCAGCTCCATTTCCTCCTGTGTCGTCGGTGTGTCCTCGAGGATATCGTGGAGCAGGCCAACGGCGATGGCAACCTCATCGAGCTCCATCTCTGCCAAAACCCAGGCTACCGAGAGCGGATGGATCAGGTAGGCTTCCCCCGACCGGCGGACCTGTCCCCGGTGCCGGTTGGCAGCGAACACATAGGCATGGCGCAAAAGCTCCCCATCGGCATCCGGCAGGTACTGCTCAACCCTGTCGAGGATATCTTCGATGCGAACCTTCGACGAAACGTCCATCATTATATTGTAACGCCCCGGTTCAACCGGGGCGTCGTGTCAATGATCGGAGCCGTGTCGCCTCAGCGCTTCCGCCTGCGTCCTTCCCGCCGCCTTTGCTTCCACTTGTCGCGAAGCCGCGTGGCGCCCAGCGCAATCGGCGACGCGATGAAGATCGACGAGTAGGTCCCGACGATGATGCCGACCAGCAGGACGTAGGCAAAGGTGTTGATCACGTCTCCTCCAAACAGATAGAGGGTAATGACAACCATCAGGGTCGTGCCGGACGTGATCAAGGTCCGTGAGAGGGTCTGGTTGATCGACTCATCCATCAATTCCTGCAACTCGGCGCCCCGTGTCAGCCGCAGGTTCTCCCGGACCCGGTCGAAGACAACGACGGTATCGTTGACCGAATACCCGACGAGGGTCAGGAGCGCAGCGATCGTCGGCAAGTTGATCTCTCTCTGCGTGATCGCTAACGCGCCCAACGTGATCAGCACGTCGTGGAACAGGGCGCCGACGGCGCCGATGCCGTAGGGAAGCTGAAAACGGATCCAGATGTAGATCAACATCCCGAGGAGCGAGAAGACAACGGCCAGCGTCGCCTTCTGTCTGAGGTCCGATCCAACCGCCGGTCCAACGCTCTGAGCGCCGAGGAGGGCAAAGGTGCCAATCGCACAATGTTTCTTCAGGGCAGCCCTTGCCGCGTCGCTCAGCTTCGGGATCGAGTCGAGCTGCTTGAGGCTGGAGAAAATTCCGGCATCCTTCCGGTACGCCATGACCGCGGCGGCCATCGGCTGATAGTGCGCCGCCATGGTCTCCGGATCTGCCGCAACGTGGTCGGGATCGAGCTGAATGAGGAGTTGCGTGAGCTCACGAACCCCGCCGGTGTTGAGATCGAAGGCGTTCCCAAGGCTCCCGTTGTACTCCTTGTTGAGCAGATCAAGGATCGGCCGCGTGAAATCGCCCTCTTTCCCTTTCGGGTTTTCCACGCGGATCAGGATCTCGTGTTTCTGCGGCTCATCAAAGCGCTGAATGACCGGGGCACCGAGGCCGAGCTTCGCGATCGTCTTCCGGAGACGGTTGAGATCGGGTGCCTGGTGAAACTTCAACGTCACCTGGGTGCCACCGGCGAAATCGATGCCCAGGTTGAGCCCCTTCCCGAAAATGATCACGGCAAGGCCGATGAGGATCAGCGTCATGGAAATTCCAATGGCGATCCACCGGTAGGAGAGGAATGGAAAATGTGTCTCTTTGATGATGCGCATGGTTCCCCCGGATCAGATGCTGAGAGACTCGACCCTGTCCTTCTTGGCCAGGACGATCATGTACAGGGTTCGAGAAACGAAGACGGCCGTAAACATGCTGGCCAGGATGCCGATCGACAGGGTGACGGCGAAACCTTTCACCGGGCCGGTGCCAAACTGGAAGAGGAATAACGCGGCGATCAACGTCGTCAGGTTTGCATCCAGGATGGTCCCGAAGGCGCGGGAGAAGCCGGCATCCAGAGCCGATCTCACCGTTTTCCCCAGTGCCAATTCTTCCCGGACACGCTCAAAGATCAGCACGTTGGCGTCGACAGCCATACCAATGGTGAGGATGATGCCAGCGATGCCGGGAAGCGTCAGGGTTGCACCGAAGTACGCCATCGCACCCATCAGCAAAATCAGGTTCATCAGCAGGGCCACATCAGCGTTGAGCCCGGACCACTTGTAGTACACCAGCATGAAAAGCATCACGATGATCAGCCCTGAGATACCGGCACGTATGCCACGAACGACTGAATCGTGCCCAAGCGACGGCCCCACGGTCCGTTCTTCAAGATACGTGATCGACGCCGGCAGGGCGCCGGCACGCAGCACGAGGGCGAGATCCTCCGCTTCCTTGATGGAAAAGCTGCCCTGAATGATCCCTTGATCCGAAATCTGACCGTGGATCACCGGCGCCGACATCACCTTGTTGTCCAGGACGATTGCGAGGTTGGTCCCAATGTGCGAGCCCGTAAACTGCGCAAACTTGTGGGCAGCCGAGGCAATCAGTGTGAAGCTGACGGCCGGTTGACCGTATTGATCCTGGCTCCGGCGGGCCGACCGCAACTCACGCCCGGACACGATCGCCGCGCGGCGTACGAGGTAGTACTGTTTCCCGATGACGTTGCCATCGAGATCCTTCTGGTCACCGGTGAGCACTTCGGCATCGGGTGGCACCTGCCCACCAAACTTGGCGAGCAGCGCCTGCCTGTCCGACGAGGGACCGGCAATGACCTCTTTGAGCTCCAGCAGCGCGGTTTTCCCAATGAGGTCCTTGACGCGGCCCGGATCATCAACACCCGGCAACTGCACGAGAATCCGGTCCCCCTCGATCCCTTGGCGCTGGATCCGCGGCTCGGAGACGCCAAACTGATCGACGCGGTTCCGGATCGTGTTGAGCGCTTCCTTGACCGCCCGGTCACGAATCCTTCTGGCGATGTTTTTTGGCAGCTCAAAGGTCCAGGTCCCAACCCCGGAGGACCACTTGTATTGGGCAAGATTGTCCTTGATGATCCCCCGCAAGGCGTCGCGGTTGACGTTGAGAGGAACGGGGACCGTGAACTTCAAGCCCTTCGGGTCCACCTTCGGTGTTCCAAGCTTGATCCCCTTGGCCTCGGCCTGGGTAATCAGAAGCTGAGACGCGTTGTCCAGCTCCGCCTTGATCGCATCACCCGTGTTGACCCGCAACACCAGGTGGATCCCACCGCGTAGATCGAGCCCGAGGTGGATCTTCTGCGCCGGCGGGTAGAGCCCGACGATGGAGACCGCGAGCACCGCGACAATCAATACGATGCGCCACAAAAGTTTCTTATCCACACCAGCCTCCGGTATTTATTCTGGCGTTTCGCCGCCCGGACCAATCTTGCCGCTGATTGCGTTTTTCGAGATACGAATCTTGGCGTTCTCGGCAATCTTGAGCAACAACGTCTGGTCTTCAATGCCTGTAACTGTTCCGTAGATCCCGCCACTCGTTACGACGCGATCACCTTTTTTCAACGATGCAATCATTGCCTGCTTCTTCTTCTGTTGCCGGCGTGCCGGCATGATCATCAAAAAGTAGAAGATTCCGATAATGATGGCAAAGAGAAGCAACGACGACATTGGGTTTGCCCCTGCACCACTCATACTCTTCCTTCTCCTTCCCCGGTATCCCCCGGGTGATGCCGCCCGTTCTGCCACAGCGCCTCGACGCGAGACCGGAACTCCACGTAGCGGCCCGCCATGATAGCCTCCCGCGCCTCCCGCATCAAGCGCAAAAAATAAAAAAGGTTGTGCACGGTCAGCAAAACAACCGACGTCACCTCCCGGGACACGAAGAGATGGCGCAGAACCGCGCGGGAATACGACCGGCAGGTGGGGCAGCCGCAGTCCGGATCGAGCGGGCGCGGATCGTCCGCAAAACGCGCGTTCTTGATGACGAGCTCGCCCCGCGATGTGAAAACTTTGCCGGTCCGGGCCGAGCGGGTTGGCAGCACACAATCGAACAGATCAACGCCATGCGCCACCCCCTGAAGCAGATCCTCGGGGTAGCCGACCCCCATCAAGTACCGCGGCCGTCCAGCGGGAAGAAGTGGCGCCGACGCAGCGATCATCCGGTGCAGGACCGGACGCGGTTCCCCAACCGCCAGCCCGCCGATCGCAAACCCATCAAACGGCAACCCGGCCAGCTGTCCGGTACACCACGCCCGGAGATCCGGATCGACCGAACCCTGTTGGATCGCGAATAGGCCGCCGCGCCACGAACCGGTGCCAGAGCGGAGGTCCTCCGCACGCTCCAAGCTGCGGATAGCCCACCGCACCGTTCGTTCCACCGAAGCGCGGGCGGTGCCCGGTTCGGCTGGATACGGCAAACATTCATCCAGGACCATTCCAACGTCGACTCCGAAGCGCGACTGGACGTCGACGACCGATTCGGGCGTCATCCGGTACGCCGTCCCATCGAGATGGGAGCGAAACGTAACCCCGTCTTCGTCGAGCGACCGCCGCGCTGCCAGGGAGAAGACCTGATATCCCCCAGAATCGGTCAGGATCGGGCCGTCCCAGGCCATGACCCGGTGTAGCCCCCCAAGCCTCTCAATTCGTTCCACCCCCGGCCGCAGGAGCAAATGGTACGTGTTGGCGAGGATCATCTCCGGGGCCAGCCTCTCAAGCTCCCACGCAGCAATCCCCTTGACCGTTCCTGCGGTGCCAACAGGCATAAATGCCGGCGTGCGCACGAGACCATGAGGAGTGTGGAGCACCCCAGCGCGGGCCTGGCTGCCGGCGTCTTTGGTCTCAACGGTGAATGGGAGCATTAACGCCGCCGCGGCTGTGGATGCGGCCCGCCGCCGGGCACAGGTCTACCTGCGTGTTTGAAGAGATCTGGGCTCAGCTTCGGATTGATCTCGATCGCTGAGAGCTCGTACACCGTTGTGTCGCCGTTGCCATCGACCAGCTCAAGGCGCACGGGGAGGTACGACGTCCTGTCGATATCAATCCGGATATGTTTCAGCTTACGGCGAATCGCCGGTCCTTCCGGGTCAAGCTGCAGCACAAATGGCGTGTGAGGACCGGCGTCTGACAGAGTGACCCGGAAGTTCTCAAGCAAGCGGTCGAGCGGTTGCGTTCCCGTGAGGAACCGGACAAGCCGGCGCTGGCGCTGCCCAACGTGGAGCCGCTGGATGCCGCCCGTCGCCGCGTCGTACGTGCTCAACACATTGTGCCTGAAGATCACTGTCATTCGCCGGGGGCTCTCGTAGTCCCATCGCGCCGAGTCTGGCGCCAGGAACGAAAAGACCCCCGTGGACACAATGGGATGGAGGAAAAGGCAACCCCGTTTTGTCTCCCGGAAGTTCGCACGCAAGGTGTGAAGCGCCTTCTGTGCCGCCGTCACCTTTGCGATCAACCCCTCGACGTGTTCGCCGGGGGACTCTGCCCCAGGACCTGGATCCACCGCAGATCCGGCAGCCCCCTTGTGGACGCTCGCGGCGCCAGCCAAGGGCAGGCCCACCCCGGCCACGACCACCAGAAACCCCAACCAAACCGCCAGCCGCCTCACAACCACGGCGGGTACTGTAGCACAGCCACACCCTTCATCAGCGGCCAGTACCACGGGAGGTTGTTGCGCTGTGCGGAACTCGTGTGATCCCAGCGGATACGACCACGATGGAAGCACGCTCACCCCAACGCCAAGGCAACCGGTCGCGGGGAGAGCGCCCGAGGGAGCGCGGACTTCAGTCCGCATCGTACGCTCAACGCGTTCTGG
>WGCW01000106.1 GCA_015493585.1 Acidobacteriota bacterium | reverse complement strand
GGTGCCTCTGCGCTCCTCTTGTCTCTGTGCTCTCTGCGTTCTCTGCGGTTGCGTTCTCCAGATGAATCATCAGGAAATGGGGAAATGGGGACAGTGTTCAATATTTGTGGCGAACCGGGAAAGAATTGTCCCCCCCGCCCAGATCCTTCGCCTTCGGCTCAGGATGACGAGGGAGGGAGTGAGCAGCTCAGGATGACGAGGGAGGGAGTGAGCAGCTCAGGATGACGAGGGAGGGAGTGAGCAGCTCAGGATGACAGGGAAGGGATAGCTGTACCTTCGGCGCACCACTCAGGATGACAGGGGAGGAAAGGCTTCACCTCCGGCACGCGCCTCAGGACGACACGAGGGGGCGAGCTGCGCCTCTGCCCCCGTGTGCCTCTGTGTTGCATTCCTCTTCCTACCGATCTCGCAAAGAAGCGGCACGCGGCGCAACGGCCTTCGAATATGTGTTTTTGGCCATACTGCCAGAGTTATGGTACAGTTTTCATGCCGGTCTTGCGGGGCCGGCATGCTTACAGGAGGTCTCACCAATGCTGGTTGCCATCGTCACCCTCGTCATCCTGGTGCTTGCCTTCATCTTCTCGATGCTGGGGCTTGGCGGCGCGATGCTCTACATCCCCGTCTTCCACTGGTTCGGCTACAACTTCAAGACCGTCGCCATCCCAACCGGGCTGCTGCTCAACGGCCTGACCGCCCTGTCTGCCGCCATTTACTACCTGCGGGCCAAGATGGTCGATGTCAAGGGCTCCGTCCCGCTCGTGATCACCTCGTTCCTGGGCGCGCCGCTCGGAGCCTACTTCACGAAGATGGTGCCCACGCGAACGCTGATCCTGCTCTTTGCCATCGCAATGATCTTCGCCGGTGGGCGGATGCTGATGACGTCCAGAACCGCCGACAAGGAGCACATGATGGCTCCCGGCCTGCGTTACACGTTGATGGCGGTGGGCGGCTTCTTCATCGGTTTCATTGCTGGCCTGCTCGGCGTTGGCGGGGGCTTCCTCTTCGTCCCGATGATGATCGCCATGGGGTACCCAACCAAGAAGGCAGCTGCCACCAGCGCCTTCGTCGTCATTTTTTCCTCGTTCTCGGGCTTCGCCGGCCACGTGGCCGAGGGTCACTTCAACTGGCCGCTGATGATCGCCACCTCGATCGCTGTCATCATCGCCTCGCAGATTGGCGCCAAGGTCATGAAGGAAAAGATGAAGGCCCGCTGGATCAAGCAGATGTTTGGAATCGTCCTGCTGGCGGTTGCGATCAAGTTGCTCCTCAAAATATACTTCTGACTGAGGAGGAACACATCGCTGAACCGGACCCAAAAACCCGCGCTGTAGAACTGAGACCTCCGCGAGACAACGCGGCACGCCGGCGTTCGCGCGCGCTGAGAAAAGCTTTGATTATCGCCGTCCTGACGGGCGGTCTTCTGCTGCCCGGCTGTGCCAGCGTCGTCAAGGTCCACACCGTCAAACCCCAGGAGACGTATCACGAGCTGGCGATGGGCGCGCCACTGACCGGCGTGCTAAGCCCAGGCACCCGGCAGGTTCTGCGGATTCATGAGCTCCTGCCGCTTTGGCCGGCGCACCCGCGCGCGCTGCTGCGCGCCCTCGAACGGCTCGGCAATCAAGACCGCAATGTCACATTCGCCCGGGTCGAGATCGCGCTTTTGAGCGCACGCACCGCTGAAGAGCAGGGGGAGAGTGACGCTGCTGGCCTCTATGCCGATGCCGCCCGGCGCGCCTGGATGTACCTCTTCGGCCTACACCGGGCCCAGCGTGCTCCGACCTGCGATCCTCACGAGCTGATGGCCATCTTCGCCTACGACGACGCCACGGCACGCGTCATCGAGAGCCTCCAAAACGAGGGCACCGCACCCTCCTCCGGCTGGAAGCTCGTTCTCCCGGGACAGATCACGCTCCTCGTGAAGCCTGGTCCGGGCCGTTGGCATCTGGCGAACTTCAACCGGCTCCAGGCGGCCGACCGGCTCCAGATCAGGAGGTTTCAGGATCGCTTCACCCGCTTCGGGATCGGTGCGCCGTTCGCCGGCCTCATTCCCCATGGAGCTGGACCGGTCGAAAGCCGCTGGTACCCACCCAAAGGGCTTGCCGTTCCGGTGACGGCGATCCTCCGGTTTGGGCCAGCGGCTCACCGGGAGCACGGCGACCGGATGGAGGCATCGCTGGAGCTGCTCGACGTCAGGAAGACCGCAAGGCTCACCATCAACGGGCGGTCGATGCCCACCGCTGCGGACTTTACAGCGCCGTACGCGTACCTTGCGGCGCTCGGCGAAAAGCAGATCCAGCATATCGGCGCTCAGGGGATGTTTTCGCCGGGGGCGACTCGCTCACTCCATCGCATGATCCTGATGGAACCGTACGATCCTCACAAGATCCCGCTCGTGCTCGTCCATGGGCTCTGGTCCAACCCTTCGATCTGGCTCCCGCTGACCAATGAGATCGAGGGTGACCCGGTTTTGCGCCGGTCCTACCAGATCTGGTACTTCCTCTACCCGAGCGGCGAGCCTTTCCTCTGGACGGCGGCGATGTTCCGGGATGCACTCGACCAGGTTCGCCACGCCCTCGACCCCTCGGGAACGAACCCCGCCATGAACCAGATGGTTCTTATCGGGCACAGCATGGGCGGACTCCTGGTCAAGACCACCGTCTCGGCAAGCGGCACAGCGCTGTGGGATTCGATCTTCACGGTCCCGCCATCGAAACTGCACGTTCCGCAGATCGAGCGGTCCCGGCTGGAGCATGCACTGTTCTTCTCCCCCAAACCGTACGTCCACCGTGTGATCTTTCTCTCGACACCGCAGCATGGCAGCCGCATGGCGGCGAGTATCATCGGCAAACTCGGATCCGCACTGGTGAGACTCCCTCACTCTTTCAGCCAGATGCTCCGTGATGTCGCCCGGCACGACCCACAGGACATCACACCCGCGATGCGAGCCATCTTCGAGAAGGGTGGCCCCGATGCGGTGCGGGCTCTCCGTCCCGATCACCCGGTCATGAAAGCGTTCGCGCGGCTGGCAATTGCGCCCAACGTCCCGTTCCACACGATCATCGGCGACCGGGGCCTCGATGGCGGTACGCATGCGAGCGATGGTGTGGTCTCCTGGAAGAGCGCGCACCTTGCCGGGGCAGCGTCGGAAACCATCGTTCCCTGCGGCCACCACAGTACGGCCAACCGGCAGGCCATGAACACGATTCTGTACATTCTCCGGCTCAACCTGCGAGGCCTGGAGCACACACTCCCGTCCAGCTCAGTGGGTCAGCGGCATCCCCTTGGCGAAGACGTACTGGATTTGAAAACGCCACACATGGCTCATGCTGCTGCTATCGCCGACGTACCACGCGTAGTCGGTGATCAGCCGTAAGGGAATGTTCCGGAAATCATACGCGGCGGCCACAGTCCAGTTGTGAACGGCGGGGACCGGCGTGTCGGCATCGGGCGTCATCCACGCGTTTCTGAGGGCCAACGACACGCCCTTCGCCGGAAGCACCACGAGCTGTCCGTACGCCCCCTGGGCCTTCCACGAGACCCCCGAGTCCGGGTTGAGCCAGGCACGAAAGACCTCAGCCTGTCCGATGAACCGGCCGAGCTTCCCCTCGGCAAAGAGGTTCATCCGCCGGTCGTCGCCGGCGAAATGCTTCACCCAGAGCTTGGGCACACCTTTCAAAGCATGGCTCAGGTCGAGGTCGTCGGCGTGCCTCGTTGATCCAGCTCCACCCACTCGGACGAACCACCTGTGCCCGCGCCACGCGCCCCGCCGTTTCCACTGGAGGCGGACGACTCCGAGGGGCCCGTTACTCTTCTGGTTCTGATTCGCGCCCCCTCCTGCAAAGACCCCGGCAGAGAGGCGCCACGCTTTCCATCCTACGTCCATTTGGACGCCACGATCCCTGGCAAAGCTCTGGCCCAGCTTCCCATTGACGATGAGCCGGTTCGTCGCCTCGGTCCGGTCGACAAAGTACAAGCGGGCATCCGGCTCGAACCGTTCCAGGCCGAACGGTGGCTTGAACTGTCCAATCGTCCAGCCCACCTTGCCGGCATGAAAGGCAAAATAGGCATCCTGCACGTAGAGGGTGTCGTCGGTACGCGATCCATTGTTGTGCTTGTAGATCACCTGCACGTGGTAACGGGCCTTGCCCGAGTGGCCGCCGTCAAAGATCAGCTTCGACCGCCGCAGGCCCCACGCGTCACGGCCCGGATCATGCTCCGTGTACCGGATCTGCGCGTACGAGCTCAGCCTGGGCAGCCACGATGAAAGAGGCCGGTGCTCCTGCGCCCACCCTGAGGCTGGCATGCCGAACCCAATGGCAAAGACCGCCAGCGCACCCAGCGTGCGGTATCCTACGCTCCACCTCGTGGCTACCATAAGCACCCCCAGCCCGCGGTCCCCGCGGCTCATTGATCAATGAGCAGGCCCGCCGGCGCGAACGGTGCGACGCCGGCGAGCCGGTGGACGGGCGGCCATGACGGCCGCGGTTATTTCTCGAAGCAGCCCTGACAGACGGGCTTGCCATTCTTCAGACGCGCGGCGTTTTCGAAGACCAGCTCGCCGCACTCGGCGCAGGCAACCGTGTCGAAGCAGCCCTTAGGCTTATCCCAGTGATAGGTGAAGATCTCGCTGATGTCCAGGGCCTGGCTCAGGTCGAGGTTGAGGACGTTGTCGAGCAACGGTTTGAGGAGCTCGGGGTCGACGTCCTGGGGCGGCACGCCCTCCTTGCGCTTTTGCACGAAGGGTGACTCCAGCATCTTGGCGAAGAAGCCCGGCTTCAAGGACACGCGCACCGCCCGATCCGTCGAGTTGTCCACCAGGGTAAACGCCATCTTGTTCCAGTACTTTTTCTTAACGTTCGACTTACCGTAGGTGCAGCCGGTCGCCACCATGATGCCGTCGAGGAAGCAGCCCGCGGCATGCCCCTCCCCGGTCTCGGCAATCACGTAGAGCTCCTTGTCCTGGGAGCGCTCCACACCCAGGACCTCCATGGCCTTGAGGCCGCAACGCAGCCCGAGCGGCATCGCCGGGCAGCGGTGCCCATGAAACGCCAAACCAATTTCAAACCATTTCTGCAAATTCTGATCCATTATCATTGCCTCCATTTTTCACGTGTTTATCTACGGTCTTACCGATGCAAAAGAGCCAGAGGTGTTGCGACCATGCAACACGCTATACGGGCTCATCACCACCTGCATCTGTGCGGATGCCCTGTTTTCTCTCACGCTCTTCCACCACGCTGGTCGCACACGAGAGAAACCCGAGCACGCACGGCGTCTCAAGGCGGTAGTACACGACGTTTCCATCCCGCCGGTCCGAGACGATCCCATGCGAACGCAGCACGGCGAGGTGCTTGGAGACCGTCGACTGATCGAGCTCGACGAGGCGGGTCAGGTCACCGACGCTTGCTTCCCTCTCGTTAAGCCGGTCGATCATCATCAGCCGCGCGCTGTTCCCAAGCGCCTTGAGCAACCGCGCCCACTCGCGGTATTCGGCTCGTTCCCGCATCATCACCCCCAAAAAAGGTAATAGGCGTTTTTGGCCATAATGTCAAGACCTGGTTCGAGCGGTCAAATGAGGCGCATGAGTGTCCATTGACTTCTCCAAAGGATAGAGATGATATTCGAAACAATTTACCCGGATCACCAAGTGAGGGCTTGACAAATCGAAAACCGTGCCCCAGAATACACGATGTAAGTGAACATTCACTTACATCGCGGAGAGGGAGGAGGCATGACAGCTCCAACAGGTCCGGAACGAACGCCCCGCCAGGCCCAAATCCTTGCGACAACCCTTGAACTGGTGCGTGAGGGGGGATTGGCGCACGTGACAACCAAGAGGATCGCCGAACGGGTTGGGTTTTCGGAGGCGGCCCTCTACCGCCACTTCCCCACCAAGCAAGCACTCATCCTCGGCCTGATGGACCAGCTCGAAGACATGTTGATTGCACCGATCCGCGCAATCGCTGGAGACGGCTCACTGAGTGTCCGGGAACGGCTGGAAGCGATCGTGCGGCATCACACGACGCTGGTCCGCGAGCAGAACAGCCTCCCCATCCTTCTTCTGGCGGAGGCCTCAGTTTCTGAACACCCGGCATTGCTCGGGCGCATGCGTTCGATCTTCCACGACTATCTCTCCGTGCTCGAAGGGCTGGTCCGTGAGGGTCAGGCACAGAACGAAATCGTGCACGGACCGCAGGCGGATTGCCTGGCGCTTCTGATGATGGGAGCTCCGGCCGCCCTGGCGATCCGTCACCGTCTCTTCCCCGATGCTCGTGCTGAGGATCGATTCGAACAGTCCTTGATTCCGTACCTGATTTCGGCCGTCGGCCACACACATTAAGGAGGAACGAATGAGGCACACACGCTTGCTCCTGACCGCGGCATGCTTGCTGATTCTTGTGAGCACCGCCGCGGCTCATGGTGGATCGTCTACCCCGCCAGGGACAGCCGCCACCGCGCCGCACCAGAACATCACGCCGATACACCTGAGCCTGGAGACCGCCGTATCCCGGGCGCTTGAAGCAAATCCCGCTTTGCAGGCCCTTCACCACCGGAGCGCTGCCGCAACAAAAACCGCGAAGGCCGTATCCCGGACACGCTGGGGAACGATTGATGCCGTCGCATCGTATTCCAGGGATAACGATGACTGGATCCTGCGGCCGATGTCGAAGGAGCTCGTCCTCGGAGCCGGTGGCTTTGGCAACATGCCGTGGGACCGCAACCAGGTTCATTATGGCGTGCTGTTGCAGGTTCCGCTGTACCTCGGCGGAAAGCTCAAGAACGGCATCAAGATCGCTCAGCTTCAATCGGAACAGACTGCTGCTCTCTTCACCGGCACCCGGTGGCAGATCCGGTTCAACGCAACATCGCTGTACACAACGACGCAAAGCCTCGATGCCATCCATGCTGCTCTCGATGAGTTGATCGCCTCCCTCGAGAAGACCAAGGAACGGCTCGACATCATGGTCAGGGCGGGCAAACGCCCTGAAGTCGATCGCTTGAAGGTCCTCGAGCAATATCAGGACGCAATCGCACAGCGGGACTCCGTCGCTGCGAACCGGGTCAAAGTGGCCTCCTTGTTGCTCGCCCTCATGAATGAAGATCCTAGCCGGCAACTCGAGGTTGATCCCCTGCCAGAGAGACGGCCCATCCTTTCTGAACCAGCGTCTCAGCTTTTCTCAGAGCTCGACCATGTTTCTACGATCAGGCGTGCCCGTCTGGCTGTAGAGATGGCATCGAGCTCCGTTAAGATCGCCCGTGGAGAATTCCTTCCGAAGGTCGTCGCGAGCGGTAACTACATGCAGAACGACGCACCATCGATCGGTAATGCCCTCGATACATGGGAATTCTCGGTCGGAGTCAAGCTGCCGCTCTTTGCAGGAGGCTCGAGGTTTGAACGGCTGGGAGCTGCCAAAGAGAATCGCCATGCGGCGCTGATGAATCTCGAAAATACCCGGCTTCAGGTTAAGGCGCGGTTGAGAGATGCGCTGGCCCGCTTTCAATCCGCTCAGTCAGAGTTCAAGGCCGCACAGGCTCGTGTGGCGGCCGGTACCGAAGCTGCCCGGATTGAGCAGATCCGGTACAAGACCGGTGCCGGAACGATCGAGGATCTCTTGAGGGCCGATGCACGGTCCGAAGAAGCAAAGGCATCTCTCGCCCGCGCGCGCGCCAGTATTTGGCAGGCCGCTGAAAGCATCAATGCCATCGTGGAGAAGGAGGCGGTGAAATGAAAAAACTGACGTGGATCATCATTTTGATTTTGATCGTGGCGGCACTCGTAATGGTGCGGATGAAGCGGGCCGAGCAGAGATACCGCGCTCCGCTCGTGAAGGTCGTCCCGCCGGCCGTCATCACGGCGCCGGTAACCCGGGGCAAGGTCGTTCACACCCGTCACGTGCTCGGAACGGTGATCGGCCAGGACGAGGCCGACGTGGCCCCGCGGGTCATGGCCCAGGTGCTGCAGGTGACGGTCCGCGAGGGTGCAGTAGTTCGCAAGGGGCAGCTCCTGGCTCAGCTTGATCCCCGCGAGTTCAAGGACGCAGTCGATGAGGCTCAGGCTGGCGTCGATGCTGCGCAGGAGAATCTGGCCGCGGCGAAGACGGCCTACGCCGCCCGCCACGCAACGACCGCGCGGGATAAGACGCTCTTCGAAGCCAAGGCGATCTCACAGGAACAGTGGGACAATTCCCGGGCCGCCGATGCCGCAGCAGCCGCAAGGCTCGCAGCGGCCAAGGCGCAGCTGGAGGTCGCCAAGAAGCACCTGGATCAGATGAAGACCCGCCTCGGGTACTGCGCCATCCGGGCGCCGTTCGACGGGCTGATCTCGCGCCGGCTGGCCGATCCAGGCGATCTCGGCGTGCCCGGCAAACCGCTGCTGAAGATGGTCCACCAGACCAAGGTCCGGGTTCGCGCGGAGGTGCCGCCGGAGGATTACACTGCCCTCCACGTCGGTCAACCCGTCACCCTGACCCTCAACGACCTCGCGATCGAGGCCAAGATCTCGCGCGTGTTCCCAGCCATGGGGACGGCCCACTTGGCCGCCTTCGAGGCTGACCTCAACACGCCGCCGGCGGGCTTCGTCTCCGGCGCAACCGTGGGCGTGGACGTTCATCTGAGCTCGGCTGAAGGGCTCACGGTGCCGACCGACGCGTTGCTCGAAGGTGAGCACGGCGCATGGGTCTTCAAGGTCGTCAAGGACACCGTCCATCCCGTCAAGGTGACGGTGGAGGACCGGTCGGCCAATGCGGCCGTCGTGCGGGGCGGCGTCGCCGAGGGCGACTCCGTGATTGAGGCGCGTCCATCGCGCCTCATGACCTTCGCCGACGGCATGAAGGTCCGCGTCGTCAGCCATGAAGACGCGAACAAGTAGGGGGCAGCCATGAATATTGTCGAACGCTACCTCCAAAAGCCTCACCTGCTGCTCTCCGCGATCTTACTCATCGCGGTCATCGGGATCGTCGGCTTCCACCGCATGCCGGTGAACCTCTTTCCCGACTCCGAGCGGCCACAGATCGCTGTGGTCACGGTCTACCCAGGAGCGTCGTCCCAGGACGTTGAAGCTGACGTCTCGCGGCCCATTGAGAAGGAGCTCAACACCATCGAGCTCGTCCGGCGCGTGACCTCGGTCAGCAAGGACGAGGTCTCCGCAGTCACCGTCGAATTTCAGTACGCGAAGGGGCTCGACTCAGCAGCCACCGACGTTTCCAACGAGCTTGGGAAGATTCGCGCCCGGCTACCAGCCTCGATCCTGCCTCCGATGATCTTTAAAGTTTCTTCAGCGACGCCGGCCGTCCTCACCCTGGCCATGCGGCCCAAAAAGGGATCTCCGCTCGACCTGTCCATGGTGCGCCAAATCGCCGACAACCAGGTCAAGGACGAGCTCCTCCAGCTGCCCGAGGTTGCCAATGTCGAGGTCTTTGGTGCCCACCAGCCGGTCGCCGAGGTTGTCCTCGACCGCGACAAACTTGAGCGCTACGGCCTGTCGCCGCTCAACGTCCGGCAGCGGCTGATCGAGTTCAACGCCAACCAGCCCATCGGCCTCCTCATCACTTCGGACAGCCAGTTCCTCCTCAAGCGAACCGGTGAGTTCAAGCGCCTGGCGGACATCGGCAAGATCACCATCGCCCACCGCCCCGGCGGCGACGTGCACCTCGCCGATGTAGCCACTGTGCGCCGCGGGATCCTGGAGCCGCAGAGCGCCTACCACGGCAACGGCAAACCGGCCATTGCGGTCAACGTCCAGCGCGGCACCACCGGCAACGCGCTCAACACCATCGCCGACGTGGCTACGCTGTTGCCAAAACTCAAGAAACAGTTCCCGGGTATCGAGTTTTCCATTCCCGACACCCAGGGCACGCTGATCCGCCTGTCCATCGGCAACATGATCGACGCGTTGTACGACGCTGTGATCATGACCGTGCTCATCATCTTCCTGTTCCTCGCCGACGTGCGCGGGGCTACACTGACGGCGATTTCGATTCCCTTCACGTACGTGCTCACCTTCGCCATCATGTGGTTGATCGGGTACGAGTTCGATATGGTAACGCTGACCGCAGTGATCATCGCCGTCGGTATGCTTGTGGACGACTCGATCGTCGTCTTGGAGAACATCGAACGGCACTACCTTGAGAACAGGGAGGATCTGCTGCCGTCGGTGGTCAATGGAACCCGCGAGGTCATGCTGGCGGTGTTCGCCGGGACCTCGACCTCAGTGGCCATGCTCGTTCCCATCATGTTCATCGGCGGGTATGTGCAGACGGTGCTGCGGCCGTTGACCGTCTCTCTGTCGGTAGCCCTGTTCTCCTCGCTGGTGGTCTCGCTGACTGTGATCCCCCTCTTCGCCCCATGGATCCTGCGGCGTCAAGAAGAGGGCGAGAAGGTCACCGGGCTCTTCAACAAGCTCATCGCCTTCATCGAAAAGATCGTCGCCAAACTCGACGACTTCATCGTCGTGCCGCTGCGTGAGTTCTACGTCAACCTAACCGGAACCGCCCTCAAGCATCGCGGCGTCTTCCTTCTCATCGGCCTCCTGCTGTTCGTCGTCTCCGCCCGCCAGATGAAGCTCGTCGGCCGCGACCTGATGCCGCCCATGGATACCGGCATCATCAAGATCAACTTCGAGACCGATGCCAACACCTCGCTGCGCGAGACGGAGCGGGTCATGACCCAGATGGAAGAGACCATCGAGAAGGAACCCGGCGTGGTCTCGGTATCCTCGGTGATCGGTTCGGAGCCGGCGGTGATCTCGTTCGGTGCGGGCCGCCTGCCCCAGCAGGGCCAGATTACCGTCAACCTCGTCGACCGGTTCCACCGCAAGAAGAGCATTTGGCAGATCGAAAATATCTTCCGGAACGAGTTTCACAAGATCCCGGGACTGAAGAGCGTCGACGTCTTTGACTTCGGCGCCACCGCTCTCTCGACCATCCGGTCTTCGGTGGACGTTATGATCTCGGGCCCGAACCTCAAGACGCTGGACCGCATCGGCAACGACATCGAGAACCGGCTGCGCAAGGGATTGCGCGGGGCGACGTCCATCACCCGTTCCTGGACCATGGACTCCTACGAGATCGGTTTTACCGCGAGCCCGGAGAAGCTTGCCCTATACAAGGTGTCCCCGGCCGCAGTGGCCGCTCAGCTGGCCGGCGCCGTACGCGGGATGCCGAGCTCGGTCTTCCGGGTCCCCGACCAGGACGGCTACTCGGTCTGGATCCAGCTTCCCGGCCAGCAGCGTGAACGGGTCTCTCAATTCGCGAGCTACCCGATCATGACGCCAGCCGGCCAGGTACCCCTGGCCCAGTTGGGCACCGTGAAGAGCTATCCGATCGCCTCTGTGATCACTCACCAGGGGTTGCAGCGGACGCTCGACATCCAGGCCTACCGTGCCAAACAGCCCATCACCCAGCTTCATGAGGACGTGCTCAAATCGCTGCGCGGCCTCGAGCTGCCTCCGGGATACCACATCAGCTACCAAGGCGACATCAAGCAGATGAAGGAGAGCTTCGGCCGGCTCGGCAAGGCGTTGATTCTCGGCCTGGTCATCCTCTACTTCTTCCTGGTGCCGGCCTTCAAGTCGTTCGTCCACCCGCTAACTATCATGGCTGCCATCCCCATGGCCCTGATCGGGGCGGCCTGGGGCATGCTGATCCTGGACAAGCACGGCTGTATGCCGTCGTTCATGGGCTTGATCCTGCTCGCCGGCGTCGCTACCAAGAACTCGATCTTGCTGATCGACTTCATCGCCGACGCCAAGGCCCGCGGTGAGAGCACCTATGACGCCATCGTCCACTCGGTGCAGATCCGCACCCGGCCCATCCTGATGACGGCCTTCTCAACCGTCGTGGGCATGATTCCCATTGCGGCCGAGTGGGCCATCGGGCTGGAGCGCCTGTCGCCTCTGGCGGTGGTCGCCATCGGCGGCCTGATCGTCGCTACATTCCTGACCATGGTGTACGTACCCATTCTCTTCTCACTCTTCGAGGACGCCGAGGCCGGAATCAAGTCGTTCGCGGCCAGGTTGACCAAGAAGGCAGAGGTTGCCTAAACGTGACCAAGCGCATCATTTTCCTCCTCCTTTTCTCATGCCCCCGCTCCTCCGGCGGGGGCCTTTTTTCTCTCACAACGGCACACAAGGAGGGGAAATGTACGAGCGGCACGGGAAGCCATCCGGAAGGAAACGTACAATGAGAAACATGAAACGTTCCATTCTCATCACCGCCATCCTCCTGCTTGCGGCGAGCCCAGTTCTGATGGCCCAGCAGAGCCTCGGACTCGTCGAGGTCAGGAACCAATTTCCATTCGCTCAACTCTTTCTCGGGTTGACGCCGGATGGTGCCAATACCCTTTCACAGGGGAAATTCCAGCTCTCTCTTTCGGCAAGCTGGTCGAACACATTCATCATGTCGTTCCGGAACTGGATTGATGCAAACTGGCCCCAGGGCCGCCACCCGCTCACTCTTGCAGACTTCAGAAGGATGGAATCGGCCTATCCGAACACTGATCTCTACTTCTACGACGGCGAGACCCTCCGCTGGAACATCCGGTTGCATTACGGTTTGACCGACACAATGGAGCTCACCCTCGACACCTCGATTCACAACCGCGGGGGCGGATTTGGAGATGGTGCGATCGAATCGTTCCACAACTTCTTCAACATGGACAACGCGGATCGCCAACGCTTTCCCCAGGATCATTTTGAAGTCTTTCTCAAGATGGGGAACCATGAGTTCTTCCAGGATGGGGCTCCGGGACACACCGTCATGGGGGATACCAGTCTCAGCCTCAAGATCCGCGCTCCACAACCATGGCACGGCTGGACCGTTGCCGGTGCTCTTGAGGTCAAGGCGCCGACGGGCAACTCGCACCTATTCGGCGGCTCCGGTAACTGGGATGAGCAGGTCGCCGGCTACGCCAGCCGGAAGCTCGGTCCTGGCTGGCTCCACCTCAACGCCGCCTACACATTCTTGGGAGACATCGACGCCATGCCTGGCTTTGAGACGGCCGACCTCTGGACGATCGTCGCCGGGTACGAGCTCTGGACACCTCACCACAAGGTCAACTGGGTTTTACAGACCGAGATTGCGTCCTCACCGTTCGCCGACGCCACCGATACGGACCTCGGAGATCCGTCTTACCTCGTGTTGATCGGTGCACGGATTCCGGCTGGCTCCCGGGGCTATTTGACGTTTGCAGCCATGGAGAACGTCTTTACGTTCGACAACTCCACCGACATCGCGCTTCATGCGGGGTACACACTGACGTTCTGACCGGGACGTTCCTTTCAGAGCGGGGTAGACTTGATGCATGAGATTGCCACAATCATGCCCCGTCTCTCCGGCCCGCACTGCCATCGCCCGCTGCGTTCATCCGGCCGGCTGGGTGCTTCCACTTCTCGTGCTGCTGCTCGCGCTGCCCGTGCTGGGGGGCGGCCGGTCTGTCCTCGCAGCAGCACCACACGCCACACGCCACACTGCGGCCACACGCGCGCCAGCTCATGCCTCCTGGGACAGCGTTGCAACGCTGATCAAGGACCAGCGGTACCGCGCAGCCCGGAAGATGGTCCAAACTCTGCTCGACCGCGCGACCAAACGCGGCGACGAGGCCGGACGAACCCGCGCCATCATCAAGGCGGCGCAGCTCGAGACGGGGCTCGGAGGTTTCGAGAAGTCCGTTCGCTTCCTCCGCTCCGTGCGTTGGCCGTCCGCGCCCAAGCTCCACGCGCAGCTCGAGCTCGCCTATGCAAACGCATTGAAGGCGTACCTCGATGCCTATTCGTGGCAGATCGGTTCGAGGGAACGGATCATCTCAACACGTCAGGTGGATCTCTCACGTTGGACACGGCAACAGATTCTCGATGAAATCAACGGTGCGTTCTTCCGGGCATGGCTGCAACGCCACGCGCTTGGAGAGATGCCGGTGACCGCATTCCGGGAAACCGTCGTTCCCAACACCTATCCCCCCGGGATCCGGGACACCGTCCGGGATGCCCTCACCTACCTGTGGGCCACGTTCCTGGCCAACCAATCGTACTGGCTCCCCGGGCAGGCAAACGAGATCTACCAGCTCGACCTCGCAAAGCTTGCCTCCGGTGCTCCGGGCCTCGTCACGGACGACGCCCTCGCCGATTCGCACGTCCACCCGCTGATCCGTCTCTCCGCCATTCTCGGGGATCTGGAAAGGTGGCACCGGAGCCGCAACCAACCCGCAGCCGCTCTCGAAGCCCTCCTCACACGCATCACCGATCTCGATGCAGC
The DNA here is from genome assembly GCA_015493585.1 of Acidobacteriota bacterium. Taxonomy (GTDB): domain Bacteria; phylum Acidobacteriota; class Thermoanaerobaculia; order Thermoanaerobaculales; family Sulfomarinibacteraceae; genus JAADFN01. The sequence goes on along the minus strand of WGCW01000106.1, from coordinate 9,367 downwards.
GGCCAGCCGGCAGGAGGACAAACGGCTCCTGAGGCACACGCTGGCGAAGACGCTCAGCCATTTCGACACTTCCCTCCCGTGGTGGTCGTGGGGACAGGCAACGCTCGCCAACCTGATCCGCGAGGACGATGCGCCGGATGCGCTGGCCCGAGCACGTACGGTGGCCCTCGAAGGTGCCCGCACGCACCCGAAAAGCCCGGGCGGCAAGCGGTGCCAGGCGATTGTGGACGACATCGAACGTCCTGAGCTTTCCCTGGCCGGGATGTCGTCCGACGCCCTCGGACGGCGCAGTGTGAAGGTGACCGCCCGGAACATCAGGCACGTGTTCTTCAGGGCGTGGCGGGTCGACATTCACCGGCTGATCGCCGGCTCCGACGGCTGGACCTTCCTCCCCGATTCCCGCGAGGCCGAGCGGCTCCGCACACGGAGCCCTGATGCCTCGTGGGACGTCGCACTTCCGTCTGCCCCAGATTACAGAGATCACATCACGTGGGTGACACCTCCGATGACGCGGCCAGGGCTCTGGGTTGTGATGGCATCGATCCGTCCAAGCTTCTCTCCCGACGGCAACATCATGAAGGCGGTGAGGATCGTCCTGGGAGATCCCGTGCTCCTCGTACGCCGCAACGGCCTTGACGTGACAGCTGAGGTCCGCTCCGGACGCGACGGAACACCGGTTGCCGGCGCAACGGTCACTCTCTACCGGCTCGGAGCGCGCCGGGGTCATCGCGTCCTCGCGCGCATCACCACCGGGCGCGATGGCATCGCCCGGTTTTCGGTACACGGGGCCGCTCCCGTCTTCTTCCTGGCCGAAAAGAACGGCCAGATCGCCGTGCAACCAGGGAGCGTCTGGCCGCGCCGCGAGCGTTCTCACGCCGAGAAGAGCGCCCTTCTTTTCACCGACCGTGCCATCTACCGGCCAGGGCAGACACTCAACTTCAAGGTCGTCGCGTACGAGGGAGATCCAATCTCCGGCCGCTTTCACGTCAGGGCATCCCAGCCCGTCAAGGTGACGCTGCGCGACGCCAACGGCCGGGAGGCCGCATCGGCCCTGCTGACGACCGGCGCCTTCGGCTCGGCCGATGGGAGCTTCACGATCCCCGAGGGGCGGCTGCTCGGCCGCTGGAGGCTCGAGTCCTCGCTCGGCGGCTCTACACCTGTTCTGGTCGAGGCGTACAAGCGCCCCACGTTCAAGGTCACGGTGCTGCCCCCTGCGCACCCGCTTCGCCTCAACCGTCCCGCCGAGCTCCGGGGAGAGGCCCGTTACACCTTTGGCCTGCCGGCCACCGCTGGAACGGTTCACTGGCGGGTCAAGCGGGTCCCGGTCTGGCCCCGCTGGTGGAGCTGGTGGTTCCCCGTGCCACGTTCATCGCCCGAGGTCGTCGCAGCAGGCACGGCATCCCTCGATGCACAGGGCCGTTTCACGGTCCGGTTCACGCCTCACGCCGACGAACGTCTGGCCGCCTCGGGGGTCACGTACCGGTTCCGGCTGATCGCGGATGTCACGGTCGAAGGGGGCGAGACACGAACCGCAAAGAAGAGCTTCCGCCTCGGTTTCGTCGCCATCGAGGCAACGGTCACCGGCCTACCCGGTTTCCTCAGACCTGGCGCCCCGGCCACCGCCACCGTCGAGCGCACCGATCTCGACGGTCACCCGGCGCCGGGGAGCGGAACCTGGAAGCTGGTTCGTCTCATCCAGCCAGCTCACACGCCGCTGCCAGCCGATATCCCGCTCAAGATGCGGCCCGGCGAGGCGCCAGGAACCTTCCACACCCCGGGAGATCGTCTCCGCCCCAGATGGGACACAGCGCTGTCCCCTGAGCAGATTCTGGCCGGTTGGCCCTCGGGGGAGACCGTGGCCTCCGGAACGCTGACGCACGACGCCAGCGGGCGCGCGGCGCTGACGCTCCGGGGGCTCGAGCCCGGAGCCTACCGCCTGATCTACACAACGAAAGACCGGTTCGGCGCGAGCGCTTCGGTCACGCACAATCTCATCGTCGCCCGCCATGACAGGTGCCCGGTTCGCCTCCCGCTGATCCTCGCCATCGAGCATGACACCGCCACCACCGGCACAACGACCCACATCCTCGTTCACTCCGGGTTCGCGGCCCAACGCATGTGCCTCGAAATCTTCAGGAACGGACGATGCATCGAGCGGCGAGACCTCACGGCGGGGAAAGGCCCCCGGATCCTCGATCTCCCGATCACCGCGGACGATCAGGGGGGCCTCGCGATCCGGCTGACGGCGCTGCGCGATCATCAGCTCATGCGCATCGAACGCACGGTCACCGTGCCGTGGGCTTCGAAGAAGCTGCACCTGACGCTCTCACACTTTCACGACACGTTCCGGCCGGGCGCTCATGAAACATTTGCCGTCACCGTGACCGGACCCAACGGAAAAGCCGTCGCCGAAGATGCTGCGGAGGTTCTGGCTCTGATGTACGACGCGAGCCTTGATCTCTTTGCGCCGTACCCAGCGCCCGATCTGCACACGATCTACCCGCACCTCGGCCGTCCCGCTCCACTCGCCGTCTCACTGGGGAGCTCGGCGCCGATCTGGAGCCGGGAACGCTGGACGAGGCCTGTCACGGTTCCCTCCTTCCGCAGCGACCGCATCGTCGCTCTGGACCGGTACGGGATCGGCGGCATGGGCTGGCGTGGGCGTGGCATCAGGATGTTCAAGACGATGGGGATGAGGAACGAAGCCTCCGGCAAGATGCTTGAAAAGAGCGCTCCGAAGCCGGCCGGCAAACCCGCGCCTTCGCCGGCCGAGTCCAAGGCCCCGGTCCAGCTCCGCTCACGCTTTGCCGAGACCGCTCTGTGGGAGCCGCACCTGCTCACCGGTCGCGACGGATCGGTGACGATTTCCTTCGACGTACCGGACTCGGTGACCACGTGGAATCTGTGGGTCTGGGCGATAACTCGAACGCTCGAGACCGGACGGCTGCACCGGACGGCGAAGAGTGTCAAGGACTTGATGGTCCGGCCGTACCTCCCACGGTTCTTCCGGGAGGGTGACCGTGCCCGGCTACGCGTCGCCGTCACGAACGCCGGCACAACCGCCCTCGATGGTACGCTGACCATCGACATCCTTGATCCAGACACAAACACGAGCCTGGCAAAGGCGTTTGGGCTTACCGGTCCGCACGCACGAAGTGCGCCGTTTCACGTCGAAACGGGCAGGGAGACGTTCCTCGAATTTCCCATCAGCGTTCCGCCCAGGGTCGGTGTCGTAGCCTTCAAAGCGGTTGCGCGCGCGAACGGTCTGTCCGATGGCGAGCTCCGCCCGCTGCCCATCCTGCCCGGCCGCGTCCATCTGATGCAGTCGCGCTTCGTCACCCTCAAGGACGACAGCCACCGCACCCTCTCGTTCCCCGGCATGGCTTCGGCGTCTGATCCGACGCGGATCAACGGGCAGCTCGTCGTCACGGTCGATGCCCAACTCTTCACGAGCGTCCTCAAGGCGCTCCCCTACCTCCTGAGGAGCCCGTACAGCTCGACTGATCAGTTCCTCGACCGCTTTCTCTCAACGGCAATCATGTCGAAGGTCTTCGAGCAACACCCGGGAATCGCTCAAGTCGCCAAGGAGCTCTCGAAGAGGAAGACCCGGCTCGAGCCGTGGAATCAACCGGATCCGAACAGGACGATGCTGGCGGAAGAAACGCCATGGCTGGTCGAGGCCGAGGGCGGCAGCGAGAAACCATCAAACCTGATCCGTCTCCTCGATCCGGCCGTCGCGCGGGCCGTTCGGGCTTCGTCCTTGGCAAAGCTGGCCAAGGCCCAAACCGCCTCGGGCGGATTCCCGTGGTGGCCCGGAGGCCCGCCCTCTCCGATGGTGACCTGCACGATCGTCGATGGATTCTCCCGGGCGCTGGCACACCACATCGATATCCCCAAGCCGATGGTCATCCGCGCATGGCGCTACCTGCACGATGCGTATGTGGGCAGGATGGTGCACGGGGCGATGGCCAAGGACTGTTGCTGGGAGATGGTGACCTACCTCAACTACGTCCTGTCTAACTATCCCGATCCGAGCTGGACCGGAGGCATCTTCACGGCCGAAGAGCGCGCCAAGATGCTCGATTTCTCGTTCAAGCACTGGCGTCAGTCCTCACCGAGGATCAAAGGGTATCTCGCCATGACGCTCGAGCGTGCCGGCCGCCACGCCGACGCCCTCCGTGTGTTTTCGAGCGTCATGGATAGCTCGATCACCGATCCGGAGCTCGGCACCTACTGGCAGCCCGAGGCCCGCTCGTGGCTCTGGTACAACGACACAACCGAGAGCGAGGCGCTCGCGCTTCGAGTGCTGACGGTGCTCGATCCTGCCGATCCCCGCCGGCAAGGGCTCGTTCACTGGCTCCTCCTCGACAAGAAGCTCAACCACTGGAAATCGACGCGAACGACCGCCGATGTGATCTACGCTCTCGTCAGCTACCTCGAACGGGAAGGATCGCTCGGCGCAACACAAACGATCGAGGTCAAGGCTGGTCCCCGCTCGGCTACGTTCGTCTTTGCCCCGGACCAGCCGGTCACGACCGGTCAGCTCGTCATTCCGGGCCCGCAGATGGTCCCGGAGCAGATGAGCACGATCAGCGTGACCAGCCACGGTCACGGCTTCGCCTTCGCCGGGGCCACGTGGAGCTTCTCAACGGAGAAGGAGCCGCCCGCGGCTCCCGGAAGCCTCTTCTCCGTCACACGCACCTTCTACCGGCGCGTCAGGCGGACCGACGGATGGATTCTCCAGCCGCTTGCGGAGGGAGCTGCGCTCATTCCCGGCGATGAGATCGAGGTCCACCTCGACATCACCGCGCGCCACCGCGCTGAGTATGTGCACCTGCGTGACCCCCGTGCCGCCGGCCTCGAGCCGGTGGCCCTGACCTCCGGCTACCGCTGGACCGGCGGCCTCGGGGTGTATGAAGAGGTGCGCGACAGCGGCGCCGACTTCTTCATCGAACGCTTGCCCGCCGGCACCTACACCCTGATCCACCGTCTCCGTGCCGCAACCGCCGGCCGCTTCCGGAGTGGACCGGCCGTGCTCCAGTGCCTCTACGCCCCCCAGTTCGCCGCGTATTCCTCGGGCACCGTGATCACGGTGCGAAGCAGTCGTACCAAAGATCGCCAAGGCCGCGCCAGAGCAGTCAACGAGTGACATCCCATGTCAATGACGCAACTAAGCCACCGTTTCGCCGAACGCCTCCGTCATCCCGATGAAGAGTTCCTGGCCTCGCTGCACGCAGCTGCTCTTGCGGGCCCTTTCATCGTGGTGATGCCAGCCCTCTTCGGCTACCTCTTTCGCACCATCATCTTTTACTTCTGGGGCAGAAACCTGGTCGTGCGGGCTTTCGATCTCGTTGGCCGACCCTTCCTGGCCGGTCTGCCTTACCTGGTATTCGCGACTTTTGCCGTGTGCAAAGGGTTGCACATCTACGCGAGGATACGACTTGCGAAGATTCACAAGGCAGGATCCGAGGCCCGGGACACGTGATACCGGCGATCTGGCCAGTACGTCCAGTCCCGTGATGCCCGGCGGGGAGACCCGTTCGCCGCGTCATTCTCGGGCGCTGTGATCACGGTCGCGGGAACGTACACGAGTACGGATCCAGAGAGGCCTTGACGGCCTCCTTCCGCCCGGCCTGCCAGCCACCGGAAGGAGCGACCCCGGTCACGGCGAGATCGGCTACGTGTGGTCCCCGTTGTTCCCGCGGACGACGGGCGCCGGAGGCTCACGTCCGTCGAGGACGGCCTCGACGTTGGCAACGGCCAGGTCCGCCATCGCCGAACGGGTTTCGACCGTTGCCGAGCCCGCGTGCGGCATCAGCAGCACGTCGCTGCGCCGAAGGAGACCGGGATGCACCTCAGGCTCGTGCTCGTACACGTCGAGCGCCGCCCCGCCGAGGTGGCCATCGGCCAGTACCCTGGCGAGCGCTGCCTCGTCGAGCACCGGGCCACGCGCCGTATTGATAACGAACGCGCCTTCCGGCAACATCCTCAGATGCGCCTCATCAAGGAGATGCCGGGTCTCAGGAGTCAGCGGGCAGTGCAGGCTCAGGATGTCGCTCCCGGCGAGCAGCTCCTCGAGCGGCAACGTTCGTGCGGGTGGGTCCAGCGCCACGCCCCCCGGCCGCGCGAGCGTCGCAATCTGCATCCCGAATGCGATGCCTCGCCTGGCGACCGCCCGTCCGATCCGTCCGTATCCGATGATGCCCAGCGTCTTCCCCTGCAGGCCGGTTCCAAGCAGGAGATCGGGCCGCCAACCGTCGAAACGCCCCGAGCGCATCATCCCGTCCCCTTCCAGCACGCGCCGGGTGATGCCGAGAATCAGGGTCCATGCGAGATCCGCCGTTGCATCGGTCAAAACGTCAGGCGTGTTGGTCACCCAGATGCCGCGCCTCCGGGCCTCATCAAGATCGATGTTATCGACGCCCACTGCGTAGTTGGCCACAATGCGCAGAGCGGGGCAGTTCTCGAAGACATGGGCACGGACCGGATCGGCGAGGAGGGTGATCGCTGCATCAGCCGTTCCAACGAAGCGCGCCAGCGCTGCTGGATCGAGCCGGGTCCGTTCGTGACGGATCCGCACCCGGGCGCGGGCCGCCAGCCGGTCGAGCGCCCCTCCCGGCAACGGTGCTGTCACTGCGACTTCCACCGGCGTTCCCTTCGCTCCTCCGGAGCGACAAAGGTGTTCAACAGCGTTTCCAAGGGCCGCTCCGCGGTCTCGACCACCCGGCCGAGCTCCTGACCATCCCGGTCGAGCACAACGATTGTCGGCACCCGTTCGGCCTTGAGGCCCGGCAGCACATCCTTTGGAAACGCTGGATCGTGCACCCGCAGCGAATGATCGACCCCGTACATCTCGAGCGAAAAATGCCCGCCGCCGGCCTCATGAAGCACCTTCACCAGCCGGGGCACTTCCCGCCGGGAGTCGGAGCACCACGAACCGAGCACCACAACGATCCGGTAGTGCCCCTTGACAGCGCGCAAGGCGGCAAGCGCCGCCGGATCAGGCCGGTATGCGTCGTAGGAGGCCTGCCATCCCTTGACCTTCTCAAGCTGCGCCCAGCTCACACGCCCAACCAGCATCGGCTGGGACCCATGGGCTCCTCCGGCAAGCGCGGGTACCGGATGGACCGGCACCACCAAGGCCGCAAGAACAATCGTCAGAGCTCCAATCCTGACGTTTCGTCTCATCGTGCTTTCTCCCCCCGGTATGTTCCCGGACAACGCCGGATTCCTCCCTACGCTCCGTACAACAACCGGTCCCCAAGCACGGGCGGCAGCCCCGCTTGGCGAATCCGGCGACGGGCCTCCCGCACCTGGTACGGCACGCGGTAATGGTAGAAGCGCCGTTTCTCGTGATCATAAATCGCATATGCCGCGCGTGGATCCCGATCGCGTGGCTGACCGGCCGAACCTGGGTTGATCAGGTACTCCTGATCGGGGTCGAGATCGAGAACCGTTCGGGCACCGGCCAAGATCCGGCCGCTCAAGACCCTCCGTCCATCGATCCTCCTGGTGACGAAAAGAGATGGCACATGCGTATGCCCGAAGAGAACGACCTGCTCGTCCACCGCCTCGAAGACCTCACGGGCCTCGCCGGCCGAAAACAGATACGCATCCTCGTCAAGCGGTGAGCCGTGACAGATCAGCAGACCCGGTTCGATCCGGATCGGGCCAACCGGCATCTTCCGGAGGAACGCCAGGTTCTTCCGGTTCAAACGTTCCTGGGTCCAAAACACGGCTTGCCGGGCGTAACGGTTGAAGTAGTCCGCGGTATCCAATCCGGCGCACACCCGGTCGTGGTTCCCGCGGACTGATGTCACCCGCGGTCCCAGGGAGCGGAGCCAGTCAAGAACATGGTTCGGGCTCGCGCCATAGCCGACGGCATCGCCGAGAAAGAGGACGTGTTGAAATTTCTTTCGGCGCGAGTGCCTCAGCACCGCCTCCAGCGCCTGGTAGTTCCCGTGGATATCGCTGAGAACGAGATACCTCATACCACGGCCGCCAACTGCTGCTCGATCCGGGATGCAATCTCACTGGGAGATTCCTGCCCCGTCAGTCTGAGATGGAGCTCTGCCTCGAGGTATGCGGGATACCGCGTGCGGAAGAGGTGCTCTGCTTGCACCGCATCGATGAACTTGGGGCGGTCGGTGGCCTCGTGTTCCAGTCGAGACATGAGAACCGGCCAAGGAACATCGAGAAACACCGGGACAGCACCGGAAGCCGCGATCGCCGCGCGGTTCTCATCCCGGCAAAAGGCGCCGCCGCCGGCCGCAACGACGGCTGAACCGGAGCCGAGCGCCCGTTTCAAGAGGCGGCTCTCTTCTTTACGGAACGCCTCTTCACCAAAACGAGAGAAGATCTCATCAATCGATGCATGGAAACTTCTGACAATTTCTGTATCGAGATCGATACATGGAACCTGTAAACGTTGTGAGAGAACATGACCGACGATAGTCTTTCCACACCCCATGAAGCCCACGAGCACAATCACCATCGGTATCTATGTTATCACTGCTCTTGATCTTTATCGGCATGCGGCACACCCAGCACAGCTAGGAGAGATACCGGTCCATGAAATGTGTGTCGAGATTTCCGTTGATGAAATCACGGTCGTCAAGAATACGCTGATGGAGCCGGGTGGACGTCTGAACGCCCTCAATCCGGAGCATTCCGAGCGCCCTCCGGCCGCGGGCAATGGCCTCGGAGCGATCGTGCCCATACACGATCACCTTGGCGATCAGGCTGTCGTAGTACGGCGGAATCGTGTAGCCCGAATACAGGGCGGTATCGACGCGAACCCCAGGCCCGCCGGGCAGAATCACCGTGCTCACACGTCCCGGAGACGGTGCGAACGTATCGGGGTCCTCAGCGTTGATCCGGAACTCGATCGCGTGTCCCTGAACCCTCACCGCTCTTCGCGGCGGCAGTGACATCCGTTCGCCGGAAGCGATCAGTAACTGTTCCCGGACGAGATCGACGCCGGTTACCATCTCCGTGACAGGATGCTCAACCTGGATCCTCGTGTTCATCTCCATGAAGTAGTAGCTGCCGTCGACATCGAGGAGAAACTCGACCGTGCCCGCGGAAACGTAGCGTGCCGCGCGAGCCGCCGCCACCGCCGCCTTGCCCATGACAGATCGTTGCTCGCCGGTCAGAACGGCCGATGGCGATTCCTCAAGCAACTTCTGATGGCGCCTCTGGATCGAGCACTCCCTTTCACCGAGATGAACGACGCGCCCATGCTCATCGGCGAGGATCTGGAACTCGATGTGGCGGGGCCTTTCCAGGTATTTCTCCAGATACACCGCTGGATCGCCGAACGCCTTCTCCGCCTCGGTCCGTGCCGTATCGAAGGCGTGCCGGAGCT
>WGCW01000105.1 GCA_015493585.1 Acidobacteriota bacterium | reverse complement strand
GTAACATACTGACACCTTGCCACTTCGAGAAACCGGACAAACGGTACCCGCATGCCTGTTCGTCCACCGCCTCGGTGCCCGCCCTGGGGCATGTGGGTGCTCAGAATGACAGGGAAGGGATGGCTGCGGCTCTGCGTTTCATTCCCCTTCCCACCTGTCCCGCAAAGAAGCGGCGCACAGCGCAACAACCTCGGTGACACAGCCCAGTTGATCTCAGACCGCGCCTTCGATCTTCGTCTTGAGCCGTTCGAGGAGCGTTCGGACCCGGTCCCGGTTCCCCGCAGCTACCAGAATGACGCGGTACACCACGGCAGCCCCCGTCTGGCCAAACGACGTCGCGGCGGCCCAGCGGGGGCTCGTGTCCGCAACGAGCCGATCGAGGGCGCCGTCCCCCTCCGGATCGAAGCGCATCGGGTCGACGAGCCGTCCGAGCCGCCGGGAACGGGGCAGGGTCAGCCAGAGGTGCGTGCACCGTTCAGCGTCGCGGTGGGAGAACGAGCGCTCGAGACGCTCCGCGAGCTGCTGGAGGCTCGGACCGACCGCAATCAGGCGGGGCTCCTCGTCCCCACGCTGCTGGACGATCAGGTTGTGAAGATCATCGGGCTGGCGCAACGTCTCGGCGATGCGGATCAACGTGTCGATGAGACCGGTCCGGGTCCCGGTCCCAGCGGCCAATGGGACGTTGATCTCCAGATCGAGGCGCCACCAGCCGTCCGTGCCGTCCGGACCCGGTGCGCCGGTGATTGTCCAGCGGATCCGCCCATCATGGCCTCGCCGGAGGACCCGCCACAGGCGAACGAGCGCGGCCCAGGGCGCCAGCAGGATCAGCAGGAGGGCGCCGGCGGCCGCCCGAAGGCATCCCGGCCGTTCGAGGTGCTCGTCCTGCATCACGGCGTTTCTGCTGGCATCCGGGGAGCTAATCGTCCCGGAGCGGGATCGAGGCGATATCCCTGCGGCGGTAGACCATGGCCAGCACCATCCCCGCGATGACGATCAGCGTTCCAACCCATACCAGGGAGATTCCCGGCTTGGTCGAAACGTCCAGCACGAGCGCCGCAGGAGCTGGCGGCTGGGGTGGCAGCGATGGATCGTAGAGCTCGAGCTCAACGGCGTCTCCGTTAGCATCGATCCTTCCAAGCGTCAGCGCGAGCCCGCCGCTTTGCGGGATCTCAGCAGGGATGACCTGCTCGGCGGTCTTTGCATCCTTCAGGTATTTCGGTTCCAGCGCGTACGTTTTGCCATCCCGCGTCACCCGGACCTTGACCCCGATGTGGATCCGCCCCACCTCGGGTTTGAAGCCGGAAAGATCGAACCCCTCAAAGACCGCCGTCACCCCGCGATAGTTGAGGCTCTCCCCGGGATGGAGCACCGCCTTGCGCGCAACACCGCCACCCAGGCCGAGCAGCTGGACCCTGATGACGCCCGTATTCGCGTCCAAGCCGCTGAGCTGAATCTTTCCGGCCGCCGTTCCAGGGATCGCCACGGGGATCGCCTGTGCACCTTCGTTCGTCGAAATGATCGTCGGTTCGACCGTGACCGGCTTCTCACCGGGTCGGTCGATCTCAATCACAGAACCGACGGTGATGGCTCCGGGAACGGCGTTCTGGCGGGAAAGATCGAAACCTTTGAACACGACACGCCAATTCCGGAACGAAACCGGCTGATCTTTGCCAAGCGTCAATGTGCCGCTGACAGGTGCCTCTTCCCCCGGGTCGTACTGGGCCGGTGCGAGGTAGAGATCACTCGCGAAGAAGCTCTTGATGTCGGGGTTTGCGACCAGCTGGTTGGTCTTGCGGTTGATCCACATGTGCGGTTTGAGCACGTAACGCTCGCCGTTGGGCGAGGTGACATCGACCACCATGGCGTTGTGCGATTGAGGCGTCGGACGTTCGACACCTTCAAACGTCAGCGTGTAGCCAAGCGCCTTGACCGGGCGTCCTTGGACGAGCCGGAGCTTGACGCGCTCCGAGTAGACGCCGGAGATCAGGAAGGCTAGCAACATGACGCCAACGCCGATGTGGGTCAGCGGTCCACCGGCGGCCTTCCAGCCCCCTCCGTGCGAGCGCCGGATCAACTCGTCGACGTTGGCGACGATGGCGAAGAGCGCCACCGCCACATAGGCGATGAAGAGCGGCTGCCGGACACCAAGGAATACGGCCAAAGCCGTCAGGACGATCGTGATGCCAAGAACAGCCGCAAGCCGCCGGCGGGCGGAGGGAACTGGTCCTTTCCACGCGAGGAACGGCACGATGCCCAGAATCAGCGCGAGCGCCATCGCCAGTGGCAGGCCCACCCGGTTATAGAAGTGGGGGCCAACCTGGGCAGGCTTGGTGAACAGCTCCGTGATCAGCGGCGCCGACGTGCCAAACGCAACCATCAGCCCGGTCGCCAGGAGCAGGATGATCCCGATCACGGAAAAGATCGTCAACGAGAAGAACGGCTCGTCACCCGATTCGGCCGGAATCTCCCGCCAGCGGTACGCAAGGAAGGCGATGGATACCGTGAGGAAGAAAACGAGGTTGAACACGAGCCACGCCGTGATGCCGAGATCGACGAAGGAGTGTACGGAGAAATTGGCCAGTACGCCGGAACGCGTCAAGAACGTCCCGTACACGACGAAGAGGTAGGCCAGGACCGCGAGGACGAGGTTGAGACGGCGGAACCGCTTCCGTCCCCTCTGGAGCACCAGCCCGTGCACGAGCGCCGCCGTCATCAGCCACGGCACGAGCGAGGCGTTCTCGACGGGATCCCACCCCCAGTACCCGCCCCAGCCCAGCGTTTCGTACGACCAGTACGCTCCCAACATGATCGCCGTCCCGAGGGTCACGAACGCCAGAAGCACCCAAGGCATCGAGGCCTTCGTCCACTCGTCGTACCGCCGCATCCACAGTGCCGCCATCGCGAAGGCGAACGGCACCGCCATCGCGGCATACCCGAGAAACATCACCGGCGGGTGAATGACCATCCACGGGTTTTGGAGCAACGGGTTGAGCCCCGCGCCATCCATCGGAATTTTTGCGGCGGTCAACCCCTGGTGAAAGCGGAACGGGTCCTGCTTGACGAGCAGGAGGATCAACGAAAGGACGGTCAGGTTGTAGAAGATCATCGCCCGCGATTCGTAGTGGCGGGCGTAACGCATCAGCGGCAGACCGAGGAGGGCGGCAAAGAAGACCCACAGGAGGAAGCTTCCCTCTTGTCCCGCCCAGAAGCTTGAAATGAGGTATTGCCAGGGCAGGCTGTTATCCGAGTACGCCGTCACGTAGAACAGCCGGTAATCGTGCGTCAGGAACAGGTACATCAGGAGACCGGAGGCAATCACGGCCGCCACCGTCATGATGAGGTAGGTCTGGCGGGCGGTGTGCCTCCAGCGATCGTCCTTCAAGGAGAGCCCGTAGGCCACCGTCGAAAAGATGCCGAAGACAAACGCGGCCCAGAGCAGTATGGACCCGGGGTAGTACATCAACCCTCCCTTACCGGCACGCAGACGCGCGCATCGGGATCAATGATAACGATTCTGATTTACAAGAACAAGCCGCCCGGCGCAGACCGGCTCGTCTCACACCACGGGCCGTCATGAAGCGCTCGTGGCACCCGATTCTTCGAGCCCCTGGTACTTGGAGGGACACTTAACGAGCATCTGCGTGGCGTGAAAGGCGCCGTCGTGGTAGCTCCCGATGACGACGATCTCCTTCGCGTCCTCGAAGTTCCCCGGCTTGACACCCTTGTAGAGGACGCGCATCTGCTCGCCCTTCTTGTTCGTCATCATGAAGCTCAGCTCGTTGGCATCCTTGACGTACGCCGACGAGCCCTGCACCAGCTCACCCGCCACCTGGACCTTCTGGTGGCCGGACATCGCAGCATCGAACGAGACGTACGGTGTGAGGTTGGACTTGAACGAGGTTGCGCCAAAGGCGATGAACGCGATCAATAGCACGCCTCCGATGGCGTACCACAGTTTCCGCTGTTTCTTCGGATCGCTCACAGATCTTCCCTTTCCAGACGTCTGACCTTCCGGTCGAGCCGGTAGAGATAACTGAACAGCCCGGCCCAGATAATGAGCGTCACCAACATGATCCCCAGCAGGTCATTCATTTACAGCACCTCCTGCTGCCGGCGGCGCCGGATCGTCTCAATCCGGCACGCCACAGTGTACAACCATACGAAGAGCCCCGAAAATCCCACCAGCGAGCCCATCAGGACCTCGAACATGTGCGAGCCCATCTTGATCTTCGCCTGCGCATTGATGATGGTATCCGGATGCAGCGACCAGTAGATCCTTGGCACGACGAAGACCAGGAACGGCACCGTCACGAACGCCAGGATCGAATAGACTGCGGCCAGCGAGGCCCGGCGCTCCGGATCGGCTACGGCGGCCCGGAGGGCGAAATAGGCGGCGTAGATCAGCAGGAGAAACGTGATCGAGGTTTCCCGAGGATCCCAGTTCCAGTACGAGCCCCACATGATCCGCGCAAAGATTGATCCGGTCACGGTCGCGAGCACGGCGAAGAGCAGGCCGAGCGAGCTCGCGACCTCAGCGCGGATGTCGTCGGCCACGGAACGTGTCTTGAGGTAGCGGATCGACGCAACGCACGACACCAAAAACGCAAGGGTCGCCACCCACGCCACGGGGACGTGGAAGAACACGATCCGGCTCGACTGCCCCTTGAACCCGGCAGCCGCTGGCGCATAGAAGAACGCGGCCCAGATGATCACACCGATCCAAACGAACAGGATCCACTTGAGGATCTCAGCAAACGGCCGCCGGCTACTCATTCCACACCGCCGGAAACAGCACGATCGAAACCAGTGTCATGACGCCTCCCAGGGAGATCACGGCCCGCAGGGCGCTGATCACGCCCCCCGCCGACCCTTCCGCCACTGCCCTCGTTCCCTGGATCACGAAGATCAGCAGCGGAAGCAACAACGGCAACGACAGGACCGAAAACAGCGCGCCGCGCGATGACGCACGGGCGATGATGGCCGCCACGATCGTTGTCGTCACTGCCAGGGTATAACCTCCAGCGAGAAGAATCCAGACCAGACCGGTAATGGACCGGACCTCGAAACCCATCAGCACGACGTACAACGGCACGAGAATGACCATCAGGAGATCGAGCACGACCACGTTGAACAGGAGCTTGCCGCCCCAGACGACGAGCGGCCGCGCCGAGAGCCGCAGGAGCGCCGCCGTGTGGGAGTCCTCCTCCTTGACGAACGAGCGGTCGAGACCCGCCATCGCGGCAAAGAAGATGACGATCCACAACAGCGCGGACAACAGGTACGGCCGGTCGGCCTCGGCGATCCGGTACGGCCCGATCGTGTAGGAAACCGCTGCAAGCGTCGTGATCGCGAAAAGCCCCAACGCGTTGAACGCCACGCGCGTTCGCAGCTCCGTCCGCATATCCTTGGCGAACACGGCGCCCGCTTCAGCCAGATAGCGCCACACGGCTCGTCCCCCATTCCATCTCCCGGAGATCGTTCGTCGCCAGCACGATCGTCTTGCCCGCGTCCCGCTCGGAGGCCACCAGCTTCTCCAGCCAGTCCTGGCCGGCCGGATCGAGGTTGGCACCCGGCTCGTCGAGGAACAGAACCTGGGGATCGTGGAGCACGGCTTGCGCAATTTTCAACCGCTGATGCATCCCAGTCGAAAAACCTCGAACCGGCGTCGTGCGGTCCGGATCGAGCCCAACCCGCTCCAACGACGCCCGGCACCGTGTCTCCGCATCGTCCACACCACGGACCAGCGCGAAGAAGCGCAGGTTCTCCAGCGCGTCGAGCTCCTCGTACAGGCTCATCGCCGGTGCGACGATCCCGAGGTGATCGCGCCAGCTTTCCCGGGGGATCTCACCGCTCCCCTCACGGTACAGGACCCGTCCCCGGGTCGCCCGCACGAGACCGCACAGGATCGTCACCAGCGTCGACTTCCCCGATCCGTTCGGACCTGTCACCGCCAGGACTTCACCGGGGGCGACGCGCCCGGACACACTCCGGAAGACGACCCGCATATCGAACCGCTTGGCCAGATCCTCGAACTCGATCGTGATCCCCCCGCCCATGAACGGGAAGATACCACGGCTCACCCGGCCGGAGCGAAACGGTGCGCCGTTCGGGTCGAAGCCAGGCGGGTGAAGCTTCCTTCCGGGTCCTTCAGAGAGGTGCAGGCGTAGACCTTCAGCGTCCGGATGACCCTTCCGTTGCGCCGGATGACGATCGGCGCCTCTTCCTGCACCGTTGCGAACAGATGCCTCAACGGTACGTCGAGCCCCTCTTTCTCCGTGACGAAGAGAACGTTCCTCCCGCGCAGAGCTTCCGGCGGGTACCAGTACAGCGACGCCAGCCCATGCTTTCCATGGTTGATATCGGCCAGCCGGGTCTGGAGCGCGCCCCGGGACAGAAACGCCAGCAGGTGGACGGTCGTGTAGCTCTCCGACGCCACGAGCTCGCCGGGCTCAAGCCTCGCCTCGAGGTCCCGGACAATTTCGCGGTTGCCGATGGCCGCTGCCAGCTTCGATGTATTGATGTGGTGCGGGCTCCCGCGATACGACCAGTGCAGCGTGCACACGCGCTCCGGCATCAGCGCGATCCCAACGACCAGCACCGAGAGCAACAGCCCGGTCGCCATCCCGAGTACGACCAGCGTCTTCCTTCCCCGGAACGCCACGAGCGCAAGGAGGGCGATGCCGATGACGAGACCGGGGCCGCCCCAGTGCGCCCCGACCCGTTCCCGGAGGGCGACCAGGCCGAAGGCGCCCAACGGAGCGACTGCTGCAACAAGCGCTGCGAACCATCCCGGATCCCGCCTGTGCCAGCCCCGCCACCACGCCACAGCGATGGCGATCGCCAGAAACGGCGTCGCCAGCAGCAGGTTGGCGCCGATGAACTCCAGCAGGTACCTCAACCCGATCGCGTGAACTGAATGCCTTCCCTCCAGCTGGAAGGTGATGTTCGCCCAGTTGTGGCGCGCCCCCCAGATCCACACGGGAGCGGTCAAAACGGTGGCCACCGCTGCGGCGGCGTACGGCCTGAGCGTCAGGAGCTGGCGGCGTCCCTCGCGAGTCAGCAGGACGGGGAGCAAAGCTGGCAGCACCAGCACAATGGGAAACTTGGCGAGAAAGCCAAGCCCAATCGCCACACCGAAACCCCACCACGCCTTTGTCTCCCCCTGCGCGAGCGCAACGGCCGCCCACGTGGCAGCCACCCAGAGCGCCGTCATTCCGATGTCGGTCGAGGTGTAGAACGCCCCGAGGAAGAACAGCGGCATCCCGTGAAGCACGATGTAGGCCCATGACGCCTCCCGCTCCCCGCCTCCCAGCCGCCGGATCAGACCGAGGAGAAAGAGCCCCAGCAGGAAACTGAAAAGGAGGGCCGGTGAGCGCACCGCGAGGCGTGTGTCACCGAGCACGAGCCGGAAAGGTACCATCGCCCAGATGACCAGCGGCGGCTGATCGAAGTAACTCCAGGCGACGTGGCGCGAGCAATCCCAGTAGTACGCCTCATCACCAGACACCGGCAACGTGGCGGCAAGGACGGCATGCAGCAGAAGGAACCCGAGGAGGAGGAGCCAGTACTTGCGGCTGATCCTCATGACGAGGACGCGAGCTCCCGCCGGAGCCGCCACAGCTCCCGCAACGTTTCCGTGATCGTGCTCAGGTGGACGGTCGTCGAGCCCTTTTCGCGCGGCCGGTGCGTCACGCCGGTTTGCGTCCACGTCATCCCGGCGCGCTTGGCCCTGGCGTACAGCTCCGCATCGATCAGGAAGCCATCGCTGGCGAGCTCGATCCGGTCGAAGAACGACTTCTTGAAGAGTTTGAACGCACAGTTGACATCCCGTGCGTCCACACCGAGCACCCACGATTGCAGCCGGTTGTAGACCGCCGACGTCAGCAGCCGCACCCACGGATCTTTCCGTCCGTCCCGGTAGCCGGCCACCATATCGACATCTTCAAGCAGCGGATACAGGCGAGCGATCTCCCTGAGGTCGAACTGGGCATCGGCGTCGGTGTAGAACACGGCCTCGTACCGCGCTGCTCCGAACCCGCGGATCAACGCCTTCGTGTACCCCTGATTTGGCCGCTGAGTCAAGACCCGGATCCGCGGCTCCTTTGCCGCGAGACCGGCAAGGATCTGCGGCGTCCGGTCGGTCGAACCATCGTCGACGACGATCAGCTCCCAGCGGTCGCACAGCTCCTCAAGCGCCTCGACCGCCTCGCCGACCGACAGGGGCAGGATCGCCTCCTCGTTGTACGCCGGCATCACCGCCGACAGTTCGGGAATCAACTTCCCGGACCCGGCCGCCCGCTCAGACCAAACGCCGTTCTCGCTCACCCGCGCATTGTACCAAAGGGCGGCCGGCTCACGAGCTGGCCCCGGCGATGGCGCGACCTGCACCGCTGCCGTCCTGCCCGCCGTTCTCGGGAAGCACCGACCGGCCGGGGACGTTACTTCCTGACAACGTCTCCCGTGGCGGCTCCGTGGAGCTTGATCTCCACCTTCTCTTCGAGACCCGCGTAGTACTCTCGTAGGATCGCGACGACCTCGGGCTTCGAGAACTCCTTCGGAACCGGCTTGCCCTCGGAGAGCATCTTCCGCAACATCGTTCCCGAGAGGAGCAATCTCGATCCGGAAACGTGGTTTCCGTGTTCGTCGATGACGGCCTTCGACTCGTGCGGACAGGTCTTCATCGAAGCCATCTCGCCGCAGTCGTAGCAGTAGAAGGTCCAGTCCATCTTGAGCGGCTGGAGCCTCAACGCGCCGTGAGGAATCTCGTCGAAGATCTTGTGCGCGTCAAACGGGCCGTAGTAATCCCCGACGCCGGCATGATCCCGGCCGACGATCAGGTGACTGCACCCGTAGTTCTGCCGGAAAACCGCATGCAACAACGCTTCGCGCGGACCGGCGTACCGCATCTCCAGCGGATAGCCGCCCTGGACAACGCGCTCCTTGCGGAAGTAGTTGTTGACGAGAGCCTCGATGCACTGGACCCGGACCTCGGCGGGGATGTCTCCAGGCTTGAGCTTGCCGAGAAGCTGGTGAATGTAGACGCCATCGCACACCTCGATGGCGACCTTCGCCAGGTAGGCGTGCGAGTTGTGCATGGGGTTCCTCAGCTGAAGGGCCGCCACCGTGCTCCAGCCACGCTCGTCGAAGATCGCCCGCGCCTCGGCCGGTGTCTGGTACAGCGAGCCAAACATCTCCGGATAGAACGACTCGGAGAGGACTTTCACCGGCCCCGCAAGGTTGATCTCGGCCTGAGCCATGACCTTCTTGACCCCCGGGTGCTCTTCGTCGGTCGTTTTGAAGACGTGCTGGCACTCGTGTTCCTTGTCGATCGTGTACTTCTCCTCGACGGTCAGGACACCCATCAACTCACCGGACTCCTGATCGACCAGCGCCACATCCTCACCGGTGGCGATAGAATCGGCCAGGCTCCGGGATGCCGAGAGCGTGATCGGAATCGGCCAGAACAGGCCATCCTTGGAAGGCATCGCATACTCGTCGCACACACCCCTCCAGTCGTCATATCCCATGAAGCCATCGAGCGGTGTGAACCCGCCGATACCCATCATGATGAGATCCGACGTTTCCCGGCTGGTCATCGGCACCTTCTTGAGGGTTTGGGCCCTCCCGCGTTCCTGTTCGCGCTCCTCGCCTTTGAGGAGCAACGGTTTGAGCTCTGCGCTCCCGTGTGGTGGTACCAGTCGACTCATGTTTCAACTCCTTTCCTTTCTCTCCATTTCGTACCGTGGCCCGGAAGGAACCACGTGCGGTTGATACTCAATCATGCTGGTGAACGCCTCCTCCTGTGGAACAACACCCCAACCAGCCACCCTGCTGCTAGGGCGATTAGAACGGTGACCGCTCCATAGATGTAGGCGTGCCGCCTCGCCAGCCGTGCGAGCATCGCGACGATTCCTGAACGGCTGACAAACAGCTCAACGCGTGCCGCATCGAGGAGCGATTGCGAGTTGAGAAAATAGGCCGTGATCGTGTATTTCGCTTCCGGTGCATGCGCTGGAATCACTGACTTGCAAAAGTATCGTCCATCTTTGGTCAGGTGGATTCCGTTTGGATCGATCGAGTACAACTCTTGGGATGCCTCAAGCTCCCACAGACCATCGAAGAGCCGGGCACGATCCTTCACAGACCATGTGCCCCGGAGGACCCTCACGTTCGCCCGCCTGATGATCGCCTGTGGTCCCACGACGAGCGCATCCAACGCGAGGCGGCGGTTGACCGACGCAAGGATGCTTTGATCGGGACACGGCCGCACAACATTGCCGCCGGGGCAGCTGATGCTCACTTTATAAAGCGCCGGAATGTTGCCCACGGCGTATTGCGCGACGCCGAGCCAAAACGGCCCTCTCCTTCCCTTGCGCATCAGCCGGACTTCTCCGGCGGGGGGAGCTTCGATCACCGTAACCACCTGATTGGTGCCCGGCGGAACCTGACCACAGATCAGAATCTGTTGGCCGGCAAAGCCGAGTGAGATCTGCACCCGGCGGACGTCGACCCGCAGCAGGGGGTTCGCCTCCTGCGCCGTGCATACCGTAACGACGGCCAGCAACGCCAGGACGGCCGAACCGGTATTCCTGAGATGCTGCCGCATTACGAGCCTCCTCCCGAGTGCGCGAATTGGATCAGCAGGGCTGGATGTGCGGCAAGCTGGTACACCAGCGCGCCCATGACGACGAGCACGATGATCCCTAACAACAGCCGGATCTGCTCACCCCGGAGCCGCCGGCTGATCAACACGCCAAGCTGGGCGCCGATGGTCGAGCCGATGAAAAGGGCCATGGCCAGCACGACATCGACCGTGTGGTTGCTGACAGCCTGTGCCACCGTTACGTAGGCACATGTCAGCATGATTTGAAACAGGCCAGTTCCGACCGCAACCCGTGTCGGGATACCGATCATGTAAATCATCATCGGCATGAGGATGAAGCCGCCGCCAACCCCGAGGAACGCAGCCAGAATCCCCACGCTCACACCCGCCAGAATCGGAACGGCCACCGAGATCTCAAGTCCCGATGCGGGAAAATCCATGCGGAACGGGAGGCGGTGCATCCAGCCCACCTTTCGCGGACCTCCTGGCGCGTGTCCACCCGGCCGCCTGCTCAACGCCCGGAACCCCTCAACGAGCATCGTTCCGCCCGTGAAGGCCAGCAGCAGGACGTACAGAAGCTTGAGGATGAAGTCGAAATCGCCCATGCCTCTCAGAAGGTGAACGAGATCAACGCCGAGGAATCCTCCCGGTAAACTCCCAGCGGCCATGGCCAGCCCCATCCTGAAGTCCACATTGCCAAGACGCGCATGGGATAGTGCTCCGGAGCTGGCGCCGGCCGTAATCTGGGCCGAGTCCGTCGCTGCAGCCACTGCTGCAGGAATCCCGATGAAGATGAGCAGAGGGGTCATCAGGAACCCACCACCAACGCCAAAAATCCCGGAGAGAAATCCGACAAGGGTACCAATTCCAGAGGCCAGCAATGGATTGATCGCCGTCCCAGCCACGGGAAGATAGATCTTGAGCCCATGAATTGGGTTCCCACCTCCCTGCCTGGAAACGTGGTCAATGCGCTGGATCATGCGCCCCGTTACTGCACCGTGGCAGTGACGACAGGTTTCCCTGATATGAGTCGGATTGACGGGTGAGGATGGATCGTCAGGCGCCACAACGCGATGGCTCCCGTGGCAGCTCACACAGGTCGCCACGTCGTGGATTCCGCATTGGTACGCGAGACCATGAACGGATGTCTCATACCCAATCACGACATCACCGGAAAGTCCCGTGGCATGCGTGACCTTCGGGTCCTCGTGACACCCGGCGCAGGAATACACGACATGCTCCGGCGCCGTCCGAGCCTGAGAGGCCCGCGCTCCCTGCACGCCATGCGCCCCGTGACATGAAACGCACGTCGGTGCGGACTCCATCCCCATACGGACACCACGGCCGTGCACACTGGCGAGGTACGCCTCACGTTCGGGGGCATGGCACGAGCCGCACGTCGTTGCAACCCTGGCCCGGCATACCGGAGAATCCGGGCTCTCAATCGGAGCTGTGCCGTGGATGCCGTGACACGTAAAACAGCTGACGCTGGCAGCCGCACAGGTTTCGCGCCTCCGCGCTGCCGCGTGAATGTTGTGTTCCGGCGTTGCCGCGAGCACGGGCGGCTTGAAACCCGGCCCCTGGATGAACCGCTCCGCAGCGTGACACGACAGGCACCTCGTCTCGGCGCTGCCACCGCTTGCCGCCGCGGCGGCGGCTGCACCGGTTCTGACAGGATGACCGCCGTGGCACGCCACGCAACGGATACCTCCAGCCAGGTGAACCCTGTCATGCTTTGACGCCCGAAACGATCTCTGGATTCCGGGATGGCATTGTGCTGACGAGCAGCTCACCCCGACCGCCGTTCGTCCCTGCCGATGACACGCCTCACACGCCAGCCCGGCATGCGCCGCCGCCAATGGACCGGCACTGACCGGTGCACCAGTTGCTGTGACGGCGTGTCCCGCAAGCACCAACGAGATCACGAATGCGCTCATCATCCGGAAAGCGCTCCCAAACACACGCATCCGGCCAGTACACGCAAAGCCACGACGACCTGGTGAGGCACCGGAAGATGAGGCCGGCCGTGCGTTCCGCTCCTGAATGCCACATCGTCACAGATGGGCATACGAGGAACGGCTCGAAGAGACCGGCACCTGCCTCCGTACGGACCGGCGACCCAATACAGGAGGCGAACAAACGTCGCCCACGGCGGGCCTCCAGACCAGACGCCGGCCGCCATCACCATCATCTGGACGCGAGGAACATTCATGCATCCTTCCTTGGGCCGCCGGTCTCAGCCCTCCTCCGTCATCTTCTGGTGAATCATGGCCTCCGTCCGGTACACCATGTGTGCGAACTTCGAGTAGGGAAACGTGACGAAGAGTGTCAGGATCCCGGTCAGATGCATGATGTACAACCACCCGGCGACCTCTCCCGAAAAGAAGAACCGCCCGATCTCGACCAACGCCCCGGACACGGCCACAAGCACGACCACGCCAAGGAAGAAGCTGTCGAAGGCCGTCGTTTGACCGGTTGCATCGCCTCCCCTGATCCTTTGGAAGCTCAACATGGTTCCGCCCGTCAGGAGGAAGACAGCCGAAAGGTTGCCAAGGATCTTGAACGGATGGTCGAGCGGGAGAGGCATCTCCATGTGGAAGCCGTACAGGGCAATCACCAGGAGCCCGGACGTGACGGCGGCGCCGATGAAGCCCCACATGAGGAAGAAGTGCCCCCAGCGGCGCGGGTGCGCAGCTTCGCACAGTGCGAAACGGCGGTGGCTGGCAATTTCGCCGAGAGTAGAGAATGTGGCTCCGATGAATGAGCCCCGGCGCGGCGGGCCTGCCGATCCTAAAAGGTGCCAGAAACGCACTCCGCTCATCCAGGCTGCACAGAGAACCCAGAGGCTCACCGGAATGAACACGGCGTAGATCAGGACGTGCGGTACCACCTGCCCGTAATTGGCCACCCGGGCGGGCATTGTCAGATGTCCGGTCACACCCAGCAGAACCACCCAGAATGCCAACGGTAAACCGATCAGCAGAGGCCATGTCGAGCGTGCATGCGCCACGATCGATCCAAACCAGTGAGGCATCGCGAGCCGTTCGATCACGATCGATCGAACCGCTTGAAGGATGTCGCCCGGGCGGGCATCACGGGGACAGCGCACGGTGCAATCGTTGCAGTTATGGCAAAGCCACACGGCGGGGTCGGCCGCGAGTGATTCGATCAGGCCGAGTTGAGCCATCAACATTTGCCGCCGGGGGAATGGCTGGCCGTCGGGCGCCAGGTTGCACACGGCCGAACAGGTCGCGCACTGGAAACAACGTTGTGCCGATGCGCCACCCCGGCGCCGGAGCTCTTCGCGAAGCTCGGCCGATGGCGCAAGAACGTTGGTACGTGCCATCTCTCGCCTCCCTCAGAAGCCCTTGTACGGGTTCGGGCCGAGCTCGTCGATCGTCTCTGCAAACTCATCGAGGATCGTTGGAATCCGCGAAAATTCATCGTGCGCAAGCTCAACGATCCGGATTCGCTCCGATTCGAGCGCGAGCCGGTCCAGCGTCTCCTGGACGTTCTCCAATCGGGTCGTCGCCAGCTCTGAGCCACGGATGTAATGACACTGGTAGTCGTCCCCGTGTTTACACCCGATGAGAATGACGCCATCGATTCCGCGTGAAAGGGCGTCGGCTATCCAGACGACGTTCACCGACCCCAGACATCTGACCGGGATGATCCGGACCCACGGGTTCCAGTTCTTCCCGAGTTGCGCCGCCGCATCCAATGCCGGGTAGGCGTCGTTTTCGCACAAGAGGCCGAGAATCCTCGGCTTTTCCTCGTCCTCCTCTGGCACTTCGATCGCCTTGATCATCGCCGACACGGCGGTCACGGAATAATCCGGGAAGGAGATGATCCTTTCCGGGCACGCACCCATGCAGATCCCACAGTGACGGCACCGCAAAGGATTGAGCTCGGGTGTTCCCTTTTCGTCCTCGTTCAACGTTCCAAACGGACACTCTTCGGTACAGCGCTTGCACTGCGTGCACCGTTGCAGGAAGAACTCCGGTACCCCGATGTCCCCCGAACGCGGGTGAACCGCCTCGCCACGTTTTGCCGCTTCGATACACTGCACCGCCTTGAGCGCGGCGCCCCACGCATCTTCCATCGCCTGCGCCGGATCCATCGGTGCTCTGACGGCTCCTGCCGCGTAGATCCCGGTTCGGCGTGTCTCGTAGGGGAAGCAGATGTAGTGCGAGTCGGGAAACGAGTACGCCAGCACGGGCAGATCGGGACCTTGCCGGTACTCGAGGTTCAGGATCTCCGTTCCTTCATGAGCCCGGAGCTCGTCAACGATCTTCTGCGCCTCCTCTTTCTGAACGTCGGATTCGCCGTGCTCAACACGATTCTGCGCGTCGTGAAGCATCCGGATCGCCTCACCGTCAGCCGAATTTGGAACCATCCCCGTGGCCAGCACGACGAGATCCGCCTCAATCGAAGTGAGCTCCGGCAACAGTGTTTGTTCGAGAGCCACAGACATCCGTCCGTCACCGCTCCCCTCGATGCTGCGCACCGTGGCCCGGATGAAGAACGCTCCGGGTTGTTCTTGCGCGGCCTGGTAGAGGTGCTCCAACTGTCCCGGAGTCCGGATATCCCTGTACAGCACCGAAGCCTCGGTGCCCGGAAAGTCGCGCCCCAATGTCAGAACCTGCCGCATGGTCGTTGCGCAGCATTCACCCGAACAGTAGGGAAGGTGATCGGAGTTGCGCGAACCTGCACACTGAACAAAGGCAACATGCTTCGGCGTCTGCCCGTCAGACGGCCTGGCCAAGCGGCCCGAGGCCAGCATGGCATCAAGCTCGGCCGCTGTGATGACATCCGGCAACGAGCCATAGCCAAGCCCAACAACCTTCGAGACATCGTACGGATGCGCGCCGGTTGCCTGAACGATGGCACCAGCGAGGAGATGTTCTGCGCCAGCAGGCCCCTCGACGTCCATTTCGAACTGGCCCGGTTGTCCCTTGATCGAACTGATCTTCGTTGAAAGGAGAACCCGGATGCGATCGTTCTTTTCAACCTGCTCGATGAGAGCCGGGATCATCGACTGGTGCGGACGATCGTACGGAGGCGCAACGGGCAACACCTCGGGAAGCCCGGACAACGCGCCCCCCAGATGATCGCTGGACTCGATCAGGAACACCGGGTGGCCCATGCCGGCCGCAGCCAGAGCCGCTTCCATCCCGGTGAGACCGCCACCAACGACCAGAACGGGGTCGGCGATCTCCTCTTCGAGACGGACCGGGAGCTTTTCCTCTCCCATCCTGGCGATGCTCATCCGGACCAGATCCTCTGCCATCGCCTGCGTATCCTCGTCGCCCGCCGGATGGCTCCACACAACCTGCTCACGAAGACCTACGCGCTCGACGGTGGTCTTTTCGGCGTCAAACGAAAACACCCTGCACTGCGACCTCGGAGAGCAGGCGGCAATGACGAGGGAGTCGTTCGTTCCATCATCGAGGACGGAGCAAAGCGCAGCCACTCCCTCTTCCGAGCAGAGACATGGATGAATTGTGCACGTGGCCCCGAGCTCTTCAGCGATCCGCTTGACGGCCTCGAGATCCAGCGCCTCGCCGATTCCACAACCTGAACAGAGAAAGACGCCGATACGCTCCATCACGACCTCCTTCCCACCGCGAGGGCTCGTGCAGACGTACCCGTCGCGTCCCGAATGCTCGTTGCGACGTCTGCCGGCCTGTGGGCCACGCCGGCCACGAAAAGACCACGATCCGGATCGTTCACGGCAAACCCGTCGTCATCTCTGGGCAAACCAAAAGGATCCTCCTCCTTTTCCGGAACCATGCCCACCGCCAGAACGACCAGGTCAGCCGTTTCATGCAGGAGCTTCCCCTCCTCAGCGTCCTCCGCCGTCACCTCGAGCGTGCCGTCCCGCTCCTCGACTTTGCCAACCTTGCCCTTGACGAACCGGACGCCCTTCGTCTCGGCCACGCGAACGAGAAAGTCCTCGTTCCGCCCTGGAGCACGGCGATCGATGTAGAAGATCGTCACCTCGGCCTCCGGAAGCTGCTCCTTGACGTAGAAGGCATGCTTCATCGATGCCAGGCAACAGACTCCCGAGCAGTACGGCAGATGCTTGATGTCGCGCGAGCCGGCACACTGGACGAAGGCGACTTTTTCCGGGGGTGTTCCCGTCGATGGACGAAGGATGACCCCGCCGGTCGGGCCGTCCGCCGAGGCGAACCGTTCCAACTCGACGTTGCTGATGACGTCCGGAAATCGCCCGCCTCCCAGCTCCGGCAGTTTCTCGACCGGATACGGATGCCACCCCGTTGCGATGACAACGGACGCCACCTGCATCTCTTGCAGAGAGCTGGCTGCGTCGAGGTTGATGGCATCGTATGGACAGGCATCCACGCACTCGTGACATCCTTGGGCGCACGCATCCCGCTCGAGAATGAACCGCTCGGGCCAGGCGTGGGGGAACGGACGCCGGATGACCGGCGCCTCCTGCAGTCCCAAGTTGAAACGGTCGGAACAGGTGGCGGGGCAGACCTCCGTGCACGCGCCACACGCCGTGCATCTGTCCGTCACGTATTCCGGTTCCGTCTCGAGCATAACCGTCCAACCGTGATCTCCGTCCCTGCGGGCGGCCTTCACCCGCGTGCTCATCAGCACCTGAATCCGTGGATTCCGTTCCAGGCGCCTCGTGTTGATTTCCAGACCACAGCTCGGCGGGCAGAGCTTGGGAAAATAATGGTGGAAACGGGCGACACGCCCACCGATGACCGGCTCTTTTTCGACCAGCACCACCTCCCGTCCCGTCTCGGCCATCTCCAGGGCCGCGGTCAGCCCTGCGGCTCCGGCGCCAACCACGAGCACCGGCCGCTTGGAAAGTTGGCTCATCTTTTCCTCCCCGATCCCACGCCGATCGGCCGTGCCGTCAGCGTAGGTTCTCCAAACAGCGCAAAACGGGTCCATCGAAATGCAAAGGCCAAGAGGGCCTCGTCGTCTCTGGCGTAGGTTGCGGCTTCTTCAGGGTCGATCTCGAACCGTTTCAAGAACGACGATTCAAAGACGAACTCCCGGAACCGGTCGAGGTCGTAACACGCCATGAGGAAGACTTCTTGCCGGCGTGGATCGAGCTTGCGGCCTCCGATGAACCAGGGGTGCGTCACGAGCTTGCGAAAACCCCTCTCGATGCGATCGCGCTCGATGACACCCTGATCCCGACGCCACCGGGCGACGGTCCAATCGGTCCCACCTTCCCGGCCGTGGCAGAAGCCGTCCTCGAAGAGGAAGTAGAGAGGCTCGGGTGGCTGGCCCGCCCGAGCAGGAGGCATCGCCAACCCGATCGGGTACATCCGGCACGCCCAGGGTCTTTCGTCGTACACGCGGCACCCATGAGGCCCGACGAACGGACAGGGATGTCCCGCGGACTCCTCCATCTTCAGGGCCACAACGGGAAGCTGGAGATCCTTGGTCTGGAGCGTGACCGTGTGACGGGCCCGAAACAGTGTCGTCGTCATCTGGAGATGACGCG
This sequence comes from Acidobacteriota bacterium, assembly GCA_015493585.1. Lineage (GTDB taxonomy): Bacteria > Acidobacteriota > Thermoanaerobaculia > Thermoanaerobaculales > Sulfomarinibacteraceae > JAADFN01. The sequence continues at coordinate 22,382 of WGCW01000105.1, read as the reverse complement.
CCAGTCTGAGAACGTCCAGAGGTGTCAAGATGATGTTAATGTCAGCGCAACAGGTGTTGAAGCAGGCCAGCTCAGGTCCGCAGTGAAACTGGAAATGACCGTCTTCGCCGAGTGTTTTCCGCCCCTCCAGGCAGTGCGGAGTCTCCACTGCCGTGTTCATGACGCAGTACTCACGCGAACCGGCGAGAGCCGTTGCCGGGTGACCTCGGCATCCAGGATGTGATCCTTCAGCGCCGTCGGCGACCAAACCGGCAGCGGTGAGGCCTTCCCCGTCTCAGGATCAAGCCGGTACCGGTATCCGGCCTTCACCCCAAATCGCTGTTCGAGCCATCGCCACGATTCCCGGTAATACGGGCAATCATCATTCATGCAGGCAAGATGGAACGGGGAGCTCCACCCAGTGACCTCGGGAAGCTCAATCGGTGTGAGCGCCATCCCGCAGTGCGGGCATTGCAGATCATCCATGCATCACCTCCACCTCGATCCGTTCAAACATGGAGAAAGATCCCGGGCGCCGGAGCGCCCAGGATCACATTCAAGACCTCAGCCTCCAATCGTGCTTTCGAAATCCGAGCTCGGTGTGAACAGAGGAACGATTGGCTTTTTCATCATCTCCCACTCGCCGGTCTCTGGATCGACGCGGCAGTTGACAAAGCAGTGCCAGTTCTCCTCGTCCATATTGGGGACATCGGCCCTGAAGTAGTAGCCGGGCCAGCGGGTCTCTTCCCGGAACAGAACAGATCGGACGTGCGCCTCCGCCTGGTACATGCGGTGGATGTTCTCCCAGCACCGCATCAGTTCATGCAGATTCTCGGCACCAAGCTTGTCCGCATCTTCCTTGAGGAAGGTCAGTAGTTCAAGTCCTTTCTCCAGCGATGGTTTCGAGGTCGTGAACTGGGCTGTCACCCCGCCGGCGTACTCGTCCATGATCTTCTGCAGACGCAGCATGAACATCTTCGGCCTGATGTAGGCCGGATTGACATCCGGCTGCGTCGTCAACGGCTTGTTCTCCTCGAAGGTTACCAGCGGCTTGTACACCTCTTCCTTGAGCTGCGTGATCAACTGGTCGCTGACTTCGGGAAGATCGGGATGCTCCTCAACGATGTACCGGATCGCCGACTTACCGGCGATCCTCCCCTCGGTGTGCGATCCGGACGAGAACTTATGAGACGAGGCGCCAGAGGCGTCACCGGCGCAGAAGAGCCCCTTGACCGTCGACATGTTCTCGTAGCCCCAGAAATACTCAGGCGGCGCGAGGTCGGCGGGACCGCTGACCCATGCACCCGAGGCACCTGAGTGCGAGCCGATGAAGTAGGGCTCCGCAGCCGCGATCTCCGATGGCTTTTCCTCAGGGGCGGTGTTCGTGGCAGCCCACAGGATAGCCTGGGAGATCGTCATGTCGAGGAAGTCCTCCCACGCTTCACCTTCGAGCTCCTTCATCTTCTTCTTGTACGCCTTCGGATCGTCCTTGTACTTCTCCGCAAGCTTGCCGATCGCCTCCTCGGTACGCATGTAGATCGGCCCCTTTCCCTCCATGACGTCAAGCATCATCAGGTAGTTCCTGAGATTCGCCGGGACCGGCTTCACGTGGCCGTACGGTTCCCAGTTGCACAGCTCGTCCCGCCGTTCCTGCATGTACTCGCCGCCGAAGGCATTGGTCGCCCGAGACTTGAAGAGCAGGAACCAGGCACCTACGGGACCGTAGGCATCCTTGAAGCGGACGGGAATGAACCGGACCTCCTGACAGGTCAGCTCGGCACCGGCCTTGAGGGTGAAGTAGGTTGAGGCACCGGCATTCCAGGGCGGATACCACGCACGCCCTTGGCCCTCGCCGGAGGACCTTGGCTTGAATACGTGAACCGCTCCGCCCATCGCCACAACGACGGCCTTTGCGCGGAAGACGTAGAACGTATTGTCGCGAACGGAAAAGCCGTATGCGCCCGCACACCTATTGCCATCCATGATCGGTCCAGTGATGAACACGCGCTCATAGACGTTTTCCGGTCCGATGGCGTTCTTGGCAGCCTCCGCCACGATGACCTTGTACGATTCACCGTTGATCATGAGCTGCCAGCGGCCCTCATGAACGTAGTTCCCCTCCTCATCTTTCCAGATCGGCAGACCCCACTTTTCGAACAGGTGCACCGTGGAATCGACGTGGCGGGCGATGTTGGCGACGAGATCCTCGCGAGTGACCCCCATCAAATCGTTCCGGACGTAGTTGACGTAGTCCCGGACGGTATTGCACCCGTCCTTGAGGCCCACGTACTGGTTGATCGCGGAAAGGCCCATGGCGACCGCACCCGAGCGGTCCACGACGGCCTTGTCAACCATGGTCACCTTGAGGCCGTTCTTTTTGGCCCAGTAGGCGGCTTCCGTGGCGGCGCCGCACGCCGCCATACCACCGCCGAGAATCAACAGATCCGTATCAACACTGACGGTTTTGATTTCCTCCATGTCCGCCTCCTAACTCTTCTTGACCCAGATGGCAGAAAGCCCAAGCGAATCGGGCTCGGTGAAGAGGACCGGACCATCCAGATCGGGGGCGGTGTCGAAACCACCCGCCGGCTGTGCCTGTCCCTCGGGAGTGGTGCGGACCGGGAACTTGAAACGTTTCACCTTGCCGTCACGGAATTTGACCGTCCACATGATCGCATCGGTTGAACGAAGGGGGACCACCGAGGCTCCCATTGGGACGAAGTCAGCGTACCCGCGCACATCGATAGCCTGGTTCGGACAGATCTTGACGCAGTTGTAGCACTCCCAACACATTTCGGGCTCACGGTTGTAGGCCTTCATCGTGTCCTTATCGAGCACCATGAGGTCGTTGGGACAGATGTACTGGCAGGCGGTTTTATCGAGAGCCTTACACCCGTCACATTTTTCTGGGTTGACAAAACTAGGCATGCACACCTCCAAACCCTGTTCATTGGGCCACTCATGAATGACGCCCGAGCCGCTCCGGTTGCGTGCCGCCACGTTGAAACTGATGGCAAACGGCAGTTTCGTACGCCTTTGTCTTGCAGCGCTTGAAACAGGTGGTGGCGGCGTCATGCTTCCACATCCGAAACGACTGGCACCCTTTTCCCGATTGACTCTCTCTCAGGCATCACCTCCTCGTCATGGCACTCCTTCCACACGCCTCATCTCCGAGGAAAGCAAGAGCTGTACCATCGTTCACATGCAGTGGAACTCATTATTCTACAGGATGTTAGAGGAATCGAGAAGGAATATCGATCGTCTTGAATCCAGGGAGAGCCATGGATCCGTCGCCCGTAGCTTGAACCGGTTTTTACCTAAGTATAAGTAAAATATGTATGATATAAGGTAGATACGGTAAGGTTACAGCCGCGGAACCGTTACCTCTACGTAACGGTACCTTGAATCGGCATGATCCTCAGGTGAGCGATCCTGACGGATGAGATGTGCCAAGATCTTGATGCCTGGCGCGTGCGACGAGCGGAGGCATACCTGGAGGTATGTCGAGCATCGGCGCACGTGCAAAGAGCGCAAGAGACCGGAACCGACGCCCTGGCCGCAGGCCGGCTGAGCCTTCAGGCTCTGCCTCCGCAGGAGGAGGCGTGGGCGTGTGCAGATCGCCTGAGAGAATCGCCCACATGGGGATGATCTTGACACCGGGGAAACGGTGATTTCAGAAGTGCTAGACACGATTCTGGCGGCCTCCCAGCCACGATGCATCGACGCCCTTGACCTCCGGCAAGTCTTGACACAGGGCGACCGCCCTCTCGACGAACTGTGATCCAGGGAGGATCCCCTTCAGTGTGATGTTCCCCTGCGCCGCGCTAACCTCGATCGCCGCGGCGACAGCGCCAATCTTGGAATCGAGGAACAGGCTCGCCTTGACATGAGCTTTGAGGTAAAGATCATCAAGCTTCTGAGCGTCTTGATCAGCGGGGAGGAATTCGGGGCCGCTCACCGTGGCCTCCACGATCGCACACGCCGTCTCAAAACCGATCTTGTCATAGTTGATCGTGAGATCGTAGAGCTCAGGATCACCCCACTCAATGCCGTAGAGAAATCGTGTCCATGATCTTCGCTCTGCGTCGCGCGCTTCGATCAACGACGTGGCTTCGGCCTCATCAAGGCCGTACTCACGCATGGCCACACGGATCCGGAGCTTGAGAGGGGCGATCATCCTGAGCCGAAACACGTGCCGGATCCCTTCGAGGAGCAGGTGGCCGGCATGGCCGTGGTACACGACCTTGTCTCCACGCACCATGCGGGCGAGCGTAGCCTGGGCCACGGCAAGGTACGTCTGCCGGTTGGTTTTGAACCGTTCCAAAAGTTTTGGACCACGGCTCAAACCTTCGAACAGTCTCCTTTCCTCAATGCCATAGAGCTCGGCGGCTCTGGTGACCAGATCCTCCCGGGAAATAACCTCGTATCCAAGCGTCTTCCCCAGACACGCGGCGAGCTTCGTCCCGCCCGAGAGCGATCCCCGTGAGATGGTAATAATCGGCATTGGCTCTCCCCCCCGTCTTGTCCCAACTCATGCACAAACGCCGCATGAGCGCAAAGGTCGCGAAGGCTGCGCTCCGCATGACGCGGCTCATAAGACCACTTCATCTGGTCCCATGTTGGAGGTATGAGGAAGCTCGTGTCAAAAACCGCATGATCATGAGGTTGTTGGGCCGCGGCCAGCCGGTCTCAGCCCGTATGATGCATCAGTCATCGTTGCGTTGGAGGCAATCACGAGTGAAACGTGCGGGTCAGACGGACCTGAGAGCTGTCACCGGATCCATGCGTGCCGCCTGACGGGCCGGCCACCACGAGGCGATGGCGATGATGAGGGCAGAAACGGCGGCCACGGCGGCCAGATGGACGGGGGTGACCCGCAGCGGGATGAACTCCACCATGTAGACCTTGGCCAGGCCGGGCGGGAAGCTCAAAATCCGGAAATGGGTCATGACGGCGCTGACCAACCAGCCGAATCCAATGCCGGTCAAGGCCCCCGCTCCACCGAGGAGGAACCCAACACGTGTCAGAACGCGTTGCACGAGACGCGGAGAGGCGCCCATCGCCTGCAAGGCACCCGATGTCTTCCGCTTCTCAACCGATACGATCACCAGTGCGGAGCTCACCTGGAAGGAGGCGACGGCCGCCACGAGGCTCAACACAATGAAGAGCGACAGCGTTTGCCACTTGAGCGCCGCGAAGAGCGCGGGGTTCATGTCGAACCAGTCGGTCACGATCATGCTTGGGAGCGCTCGTTCCACGGCCGGGCGGAGCTTCCGGGCCGCCATTGGATCGTCGAGGGTGATCTCCAGACCGGTCGCGCCCGCTCCTGGAAGCACGGCGAGCACACGATCGAGCGGCACGATCATCCACTGCTCGTCGAACTCTGAAAACTGAAGATGAAATATGCCCGCGACACGGCACGAGATCGATGGAAGGATGAGGCTCCCCGCCTTCGGCGCGACCAAGACCTGGACGTTACCTCCCTTCTGCGCCCCTGCCTTTTCGGCCAGGCGGTATCCCAACACGGCCGGGATCTCCGGGCCCCCGGACGGCCACTGGGCCAGATGCGTGTAGGCGGGAGGATGAGTAACCGCCTTGAGAACGACGACCAGCGGGTTTGACGGATCCCGTGGATCCTGCAGGAGGCCCGAGACGTACATCACCGGGCCGGCGGTCTTAACGCCCGGAACCCGAGTGACCGCATCCACCAGCTTCGCTGCGGCGCTGAGAGACAACGGCCGGGGAGCAAAGGCAATCATCTGTGCGTTCCCGCGTTGCAAAGCCGTTGCAATTGCTTGCCGGTAGCCCGTCATCACCGCCAGCGTGATCACCAAGGACGCCGTCGCAAGAGCCACGCCCGCGAGAGCCGCGAGCGCCGTCCCCCGCAATAGCCCCCGTGAACGGCGGCGGAGAAAACGAACGGCAAGCTCAAGCTCCAGACTCATCGGCGATGAGTCTACCAGGAGCTGTCGCTTTTGATGGTTCCTGTGTTTCATGATCCAGGCCAGCTCCACACACAGCCGTGAGGTAACTTGACATTGACGATTGGGGTGTTCCGGGCTACCATCATCTCAGCTATGAAAAACGATCGAGGGAAGGAGGCTTGATGTGTCATCTTTGAACCGAAAGCAGCTGTTCGCCGCCACCGTGGTGCTGCTCCTGGTCCCGGCCCTGACGTGGGGGGCGGGATTCGCCATCTTTGAGCACGGCAACCGTGCGATGGCGATGGGGGGTGCGTTCACCGCGGTTGCCAATGATCCATCGGCAATCTTCTGGAACCCGGCCGGGCTCGCGTTCCAGGACAACCATGGGAAGAAGTTCGAGCTGATGGCCGGTGCGACGTTCATTACGGTCAGTCAGGATTTCTACGGCGAAGATCCGTATCCCGGCTCAGGGTACTTCACCAGCCAAAAAGATCAGGTCTTCTACCCGCCCCATACCTACTTCGTGTGGCACATCAATGACAAGATGACGCTTGGTACCGGGCTGTTCACACCGTTCGGCCTGGGCACGTGGTGGCCTGAGAACTTCGCTGGCCGTTTCATCGGCAAACGGATCGATCTCAGAACGTTCGACCTCAATCCGAACCTGGCGATCAAGCTCTCGGACAAGGTCGCTGTTTCGGTTGGCGTTGACTACTACGTCGGCCAGATCGACCTGACAAGTGGGATTGGCGCGATCAACCCATTTACTCAGAAACTCACCGACATCGGCCAGGTTCACATGTACACCGACGGCATGGGTAACGATGACTGGGGCTGGAACGCTGGCCTGTTCGTCAGGCTCCCGCTCAACTGGACGTTCGGTTTGAGTTACCGCTCCGAAGTCGACCTCAACTATGACGGCTACGGTTCGTTTAGCCAGTTCGCAACCGGGTATCCGGAATACGACGCGGCAGTTGCCCAGCTTCTGCCGTTCGGCCACAGAATCCCGATGAAGACCGAGATCGACTTCCCAGACATGTGGAGCGTCGGATTTGCCTGGAACGGTGAAAAGTGGACGGTCTCCATCCAGTACAACGAGCAGGGATGGTCCAGCTTCAACAGTCTGGACATCAATTTCCCAACCCGTCCAGATCTCAGCGAAAGCGTCAAGGAAGGGTACGACGACGTCAGCCAGTACCGCTTCGGCATCGAGTACCGCCCCAACGCGCGCTGGGCATTCCAGGCCGGTGCGCTCTACGACGAGACACCACAACCCGCCGCATCGATGTCCCCACTGCTCGGCGACGGCGACCGCACCGGGATCTCACTGGGCCTCAGCTGGGTCCATCCGAACTGGCGCCTCGATATTGGCGACCTCTACCTGTTCGTCGATCAACGTGCGACGAACGGACAGTCGTACGACGGATATGACGGCCGCTACAAAACCACCTCCGCCAATTTGATCGGCGCGAGCATCACAATGAGCTTCTAAGGGGGAATACCATGAAACCAATCAAGAAGGTTCTTACCGCCTTTGCCGTTGTGGCCGTGCTGGCCGCGCTGCCGGCGGCCGCGGCGGACTTCACAACCTACGTGGCTCTGGGAGATAGCCTGACGGCCGGATATTCCCAGGGAGGGTTGGAAGAGTACTACCAGGAACACTCGTATCCGGCGATTATTGCGAAGCAGGCCGGTTCCCCGGTCTTCGAGCAACCTCTGGTCTCGGCTCCGGGCATTCCACCGCTGCTGATGTTGCAGCATCTGGTTCCGTCCCCGGTCCTTGTTCCGTCGGCCGCCGTTCCCGGCCAACCAATTAACGCGACGTATCCAGCGCCGTACAACAACCTCGGCGTCCCCGGCGCAACGCTGTACGACATGCTCTTTACGACGGGCAACATTCAAAACCTGTTGGCCGGTCATTTCGACAACGTGATGCATGACCTGATCCTGCGCGACGGGCAGCACACCGCCCTCGAGCAGGCGATTGCGCTCAATCCGACGTTTGTCAGCGTGTGGATCGGTAACAACGATGTCTTGAGCGCTGCGACGGCGGCCACGCCGATCGAGGGGGTCACGATGACCCCCGTGGCCAACTTCAAACAGATGTACGAAACCGCTTTGGGAGCGCTCGCAACGAACACGAACGCTGACATCATGGTCATCAACATCCCGGACGTGACCGCCATCCCGTTCGTGACAACGATCAAGCCGTACATTACCCTGCCGGATGGCACCCATGTTCCACTGATCGGCTCGAACGGTCCGCTGCCTGAAGACGCGTATGTCACGCTCCTTGCGGCACCGCTCCTCGCCAAAGGCATCGGCATCCCGACTGCACTCGGCGGGACGGGACAGCCGTTACCGGAGGACCTCCAGATCGCCGGCGATCAGGTCATTCCTGGTGTCGTACTGAGGCCGGAAGAAGTGCAAATCATCAACGATCGTGTCGCCGCCTTCAACCAGATTATCGCGGACACGGCCAAGGCGGTTGGCGCCAGGCTCTATGACGTCAATGCGTACTTCAACCGGATCGCCGCCGGCTACAAGCCCACGGTTGGCGCCATCGAGCTGAGCACCGCATACCTGACGGGTGGCATCTTTGGGTACGATGGCGTGCATCCCCAGGCGATCGGATATGGCATGCTCGCAATGAACATGATCCGTTGGATCAACAAGACCTACGGTATGAACATCCCTCTGCCAAACATGTACGACATCATGACGGGCAGCCCGCACGATCAGCCGGCCCCAGTCTCGGCTCAAGAGGCCGAGCGCGCCTTCACCCAGCAAACCGGAGACCGGTTGCTCCAGGTCTTCGGGCCCCGGCTCCAGCAGATCCGTCACAATGCCAGCGGATCAGGCCACCACGTCGACCGACGGGTGATCCCCGAGTCGAGACATCAGCTTCGCAAGGGTGTCCAGCTGGCGCCGCTGCCGCCTCTCGACAATTAGACGCTCTTTGTGTGAGGAACTGACAACCCGGGCTTCGGCCCGGGTTTTTTCAACGCCAGACGCGACGGCCACTGAGGTACCATACGTCTATGAAGCACGAGGAAGCGCCCGGCGCTGCCAGTTGGATCGCCGAATACCTGGCGCACCTGGCCGTGGAACGCAATCTCTCTCCTCAAACGTTGGATGCGTATGCCCGGGACCTCCACGGGTTCCAGAGCTGGCTTGATCAGCACAAGCTTCCTCTGGCGAAGGTCGACAGGGCCACGGTGCGAACATACATCGGGACGCGGCGTGACGCTGGGCTTTCGGCACGTTCGGCGGCCAGGTTGCTCTCGAGCCTTCGCGGATTCTTTCTGTTCCTTCTCCGGCAGGAAGTGCTCAGCTTCGATCCGACGGCTGAGCTCCACTCACCGGCCCTCTGGCACACGGTTCCCGAGGTCCTCTCGGCCGAGGAGGTCGAGGCGCTCCTCGGCGCGCCGGACACACGCAAGCCAACCGGACTGCGCGACCGGGCGATGCTCGAGACCCTCTATGCCACCGGGTTACGTGTTTCCGAGCTCATTGGGCTCCTGACCGACGAAGTCCGGCTGGATCCTGGCTTTGTCCGGGTCATCGGCAAACGGCGGAAGGAACGCGTGGTGCCGCTTGGGCATTCCGCGATCGGATGGATTCAACGCTACCTGTCCGAGGCCCGGCCCGTGCTCGACCGCTTTCGCAGCGCCGAGCTCTTCCTCAACTTCCGGGGTCATCCACTGACACGACAAGGCTTCTGGAAACTCTTGCGCGCATACGGAATCCAGGCCGGCGTTCGCTCTCACCTCAGCCCGCACGTGTTGCGTCACTCGTTCGCAACCCATCTCCTCGAACATGGGGCCGACCTCCGGGCCGTTCAAATGATGCTTGGGCACAGCTCTCTGACCACCACCGAGATCTACACGCACGTCGCCCGCGAGCGCCTCCGCAGACTCTACGATGAGAAGCATCCCCGTGCGTAACCGCGTGTGGGCCGGGTGGCCGGCACGGCTTGGCATGTGCGCACTGTCAATGATCCTGTTGAGCTCGACTGCGTGGGGCAAGCTCGCCGTCTTCACCGACGGACGGATCCTCGAGGTTGCCAACGCCACCATCGAGGGCCAACGTATCAAACTGACGCTCCCAGGCGGTGGTTCCCTGATCGTGCCAGCAACCCGGATCGAGCGGGTTATCGACGGCACCATCGAACCCGGGCCGAAGCCGCTCACTCTCCCACCGCCCGGAAGCTGCTCCTGGGCGTGGAGCGCCGTGCCGCTTCCACCAAAGACACCGTTTCGTGACGAGATCATGGACGCTGCTCAACGAGCGGGCATCCATCCGTGGCTCCTGGCCGCCCTCGTTCAGGCCGAATCGGGCTTCGACCCACACGCGCGCTCTCCCGTTGGCGCAGCCGGTCTCACCCAGTTGATGCCCGTCACCGCGGCGGATGAACACGTGCACGACGTGTGGGACCCGGCTGAGAACCTGCGTGCGGGAGCTGCTTTCCTCAGGCATCTCCTCGACCGTTTCGGTTCGCTCCCGCTCGCTCTCGCCGCCTACAACTCCGGGGCTGCCACCGTCACGAGGGCCGGTGGAATCCCCCCGTACCGGGAAACCCGTCAGTTTATCCGCCACGTGCTCCGTGTCTTTTGCCCTTCAGAGCTTGGCACGCACTGACCGGTATCATCACGTCAGCCGATCCGTGAACCGGGTCCACATCTTTCTTCACGCCAGCTCGTGACGACCGCTCACAGGTCTGTACGTAAAAAAGCCCGGGCCAACGGCCCGGGCCTCTTCGATCGAAAATCGATGTTATTGCATCACGACCAAGGTCACGCGGCGGTTCTTTGCGCGGCCTTCCTTGGTGTGGTTGTCGGCGATCGGTTTTGACTCACCGTAGGAGATGACGCTCATCCGGAAAAGCGGGAATCCATGCTGCATGTTGAGGTACCGCATGACCTGCTCGGCACGCTCATAGCCGAGCTTCAAGTTATACTTCTCGCTTCCGATGTTGTCGGTGTGCCCCTGAATTTCAATGTACACGTTGGCATTCTCAGCCTTAATCTTATTGGCAAACTGGTCGAGAGCTGCCTTGGCCTCGTCGGACAGGTTGTACTTATTGAAGCCGAAATGAACGTCGTTATCGCTCAACGTCACTTCGTAGAGGAACTTGCCCTTGGCGAGCTTGCCCGCCGCTTCGGCACGCTGGAGCGCTTCCTTAGCCGTCCCGGACAGATCGTTGATCTTCCCCTCAAGCTGAGCATCCGTCTGGTGCAGCTTCGTGATTTCGGCCTGATTTGCCTCGACCGACGTTTGAACCTCGGCGACCTTCGCCTCGGTCACCTTCTGACTCTGCTGGACCTGCTGCTGAACGTACTGTTTTGTGGCGCAGCCCGACAGGCTCAGACCCGCGATCGCTGCGACCGCCACCAACGACACACTCAAACTCTTCCGCATGTTTCACCTCCTCGATTGAAACCCTGTTCGTCCTCATGATGCCCTCGTGGCATCTTCGCGATTGTAACACACACACCACACGCCGTCTCACGCATTCTACCGCTCGGATCATACTCGAAACGCCCTAGGATCGCCAGCCTATCTCCCAACGTTTTCTCACAGCAAAATCTCGAAACATGCTGTCTGGAGTTTGCGGGCGGTTGTGCTCTATGGTATAAGCGCTCCGGGTCCTTCACGGGGGCCCGGAGTTATTCACTGATGCAGCCATCGATTCTGTCCCCATCACGTTCACGGCATGGTGCCGTGCCGATGGTGGTGTCAGAAGGCTGCGGGCAAAGAGGAGAGTATAGGTGGAAAAGAAGTTGTTTGTTGGTAACCTGCCGTACAGCATGACGGATGCCGACCTTGAGCAGACGTTTGGCGCGTACGGGTCCGTTGAGAGCGCCGTCGTGATTCGTGATCGCGAAACCGGCAGATCCCGGGGGTTCGGCTTCGTCGAGATGGCATCTGGCGAGGAGGCCGAGGCCGCTCAGAAGGCGCTTGACGGCTCCCCGGTGGACGGCCGTCCGCTGCGGGTCAACGAGGCACATCCCCGCGAACCCCGGCAACGCCGCTCCGAACGCTGGTAGGTCACCAGCCCGCACGCAAAAAGCCCCGCTCATGCGGGGCTTTCTTTTCCACTCATCGGCTCAAACCAGGTCGGGCCGTTTACTTCTTTGGGCTTTGCGATCCGGCTTTCGTCACGGCAGGCGCCGTTGCTGGTTTCGGCTGAAGGTTGACGATCTTCGCCTTGGCACGCAGGCCATCGACGTAGGTCCTCACAGCCTTTTGGACCTTCTGCTGCTGCAGGAAGCCCTCGATATTTCCCTTGACCTCGTCGAAGCTGCGCTTCCCAGCGGGCCGGCGATCCTCCACCTTGATCACGTGGTACCCGAATCGGGTCTCGACGACGTCCGAGATCTGACCGGGCTTGAGGGCAAACGCAGCATCGGCGAACGGCTTGACCATCTGGTTCTTTGAGAAGTAGCCCAGATCACCACCGTTCTTGGCGCTCGGACCCTGCGACAGCTCCTTGGCGAGCTTTGCAAAATCTTCACCCTTCAATGCGCGTTGACGGGCTGCAATGGCCTTTGCCTTTGCCGCTTTCTTTTCCGCAGGCGTCGCATTCGGCTTCACGGTGAAGAGGATGTGACGGGCGCGCACCTGCGCCGGGTGCTTGAAGAACTGAGGATTCTTGTCATAAAACGCCTTTGCATCCGCCTCGGTGACCTTCGCCGTCGGCGCGATCTTTGTGCGGATGAACTGCTGAACGACGCTTGAATCGAGCATTGCTTTCCGGTACTGATCGTACGTCAGGCCGCTCGCCGCCAGCATACTGTCCAGCTTCTGCCGGCTCCCCGCCCGTTTGACGAGCTGCTGCATTCGCTGATCTACGGCAGCCGTCTCCGGCTTGAACCCTTGCTTCGTCGCCTCTTGAACCAACAGTGTCTCATCGACGACCTCGCGGGTCGCCATCTTGAGCAGCTGGTCCTTCCCAACCTTCTGACCACGCTGACCCATCTGTTGGGCGAGCCCGCCGGCGGCCATGTCAATCTCCGTCTGCGTGATCGGCGTTCCATTGACCGTCATGACCACGTTCTTCTTGGTTGGCGTTGCCGTGCCAGCCACCGCACATCCGGCGGCGAGCAACACGATTCCGATTCCACTGATCACCTCTCGTCTCATACCTGAAAGCTCCTTTGTTTTTGGAAGATGCGTCTCAACCGACCAGATGTCGAAGGGGCGTGTCTCCTCGTGGATTGACACCATATCATTTTTTCGCTTCATGTACCTCTCGGGCCACCGCACTCCCTAGACGATCCTCTCGCGGATCTTGGCCGAGATGAGATCCATCAGCCAGACGGTGACCGCGATCAGCAGCACCAGCGTGCCAACCTGCCCCCACTCTCCGAGGTCCACACGCGGTTTGAGGATATAACCGATGCCACCGCCACCGACGAAGCCGATAATCGTCGACATCCGGACGTTGATGTCCCACCGGTAGATGGTGAACGAGAGGTACGGCGGGATAATTTGCGGCACCACGCCGTAGCGCAGAATCTGGAGCGTGCCGGCTCCCGTCGCCGTGATCGCTTCGACCGGCCCCGGATCGATGCTTTCGACCGATTCCGAATAGAGCTTCGTCAACGCCGCGATCGAATGGACCCACAACGCCAGCACCCCTGCGAACGGACCAATGCCGACCCAGGAGATGAAGATCAGCGCCCAGACCAGCGGCTCGACCGCCCGCGTAAAGTTCATCCCCGTCCGGACCGCCGTGTACATCAGGCGGCTGAAGCGGTTGGAGCGCGTCAGGTTTCTGGCAGCCGCGAACGAGAGCGCAAAGGCGGGCGGAATGGCAAACGCCGTCGCCATGAAGGCGAGAAACACGGTCTGCACGAGCAGGACGAGCCCTTGATGCAGCACGGCGCCGGAGGGATGCACGAGCCCGTGAACGATATTCGACGCCTTGGAGAATTTCGTAAAGAACGACGGCAGGTCGACCTCGGTGATCAACCAACCAGAGAAGAAGGTCATCTCGATGAAGAGGACGGTGAACCACCCGCGCAGCGTGTGGGTCCAGTCGATCTCCCGCTCCCATTCGGGTACGCCCCGAATCAGTGCCCGGCCTGGTGAAGCTCCGATCCAACTGGCAAACAGGTTCCAGGCGAAGGCCAGAATGACGGCACCGGCGGCCATCCACGCGTAGTGCAGGACGCCGAGCGCTTCTTCGGAGGTGATCAACAGCCCCGTCGGACCGCGGCGGCAGGAGAACACAACCACCAGGAACTCGATCATCAGGCCGAAGGTACCGATGAGAATTGCATCGGCCGCCAGCGCCTGCAGGCGGGCGATATTCTTCTCAAAACGCTGAGATGACCGGATGAGCTCGTTTCCTCTCGGCATCACACCCTCAGATCGTCGCATTTGTCGCCGGTTCGGCTTCCGTACCGTAAATCTCTTTATACGTGTCGCGGTTGAGGTCATGCGGACGCCCCTGCCACACGAGGTGTCCATCGCGCAGCGCAACGACGCGGGTCGCGTACCGGCGCACGAGATCAACATCGTGCAAGGAGCAGACAACGGTCAGACCTTCGTCTTTATTGAGCGCCTCGATATGGCGCATAACCGAATGGCGCAGCGCCGGATCGAGCGAGGCCACCGGTTCATCCGCCAGAATCAGTTTCGGCTCCTGCAAAAGCGCCCGGGCGATCGCAACCCGCTGCTGCTGGCCACCCGACAGCGTGTCGGCCCGGTGGCGCTCACGTCCTCCCAGCCCGACGCGTTCGAGTGCCGCAACGGCGCGTTCCTGCTCGGATTGCGGAAACTTGAGAAACAGGCTGGGCAGCAGCGAGGCCCGGCCCAGGGTGCCCGAGAGAACGTTGGTCACTGCCGAGTGCCTCCGGACGATGTTGAATTGCTGAAAGATCATCGCAATCTGCCGCCGGAGCCGCCGCAGCTGTGCACCCTTGGCCGCCGTAATTTCCTCGCCGAAGATCCAGATCCGGCCCTCCGTTGGATCGATCAACCGGTTGATGCAACGCAAAAGCGTTGACTTCCCCGAGCCTGACAGGCCAAGGACCACGAGAAACTCTCGCTCCCGAACCTCCAGGTCAATCCCTGACAAGGCACGGATCCGGCCATCGAAAACCTTGCCCAACCCCTCGATCCGGATCGCCAGTCCCTCGCTCACGAGCCGTGCCTCTCATGCGCCCGCCGCCGCTTCAGCTTGGCCTCCTCCGCCTTGAGGAGCCGGCTCGCCGACACGCCGGCCGCTTTCAAGGCGGCACGGAAACCGTCGAAGGTCGCGTCCGAGCACGGTGCGGCCGCAACACCCGCGACAAGGTCGTAGTACGCCTCACGTCCCTTTGGGGTTTTCAAGAACCGTTGAAGAGAGCGTTCGAATCGCTCCCACGTCTTTGGAGGAAATCCACGCCTAACGCAGCACACATCATTCGGAATCGGATCGGTCAAGGCAAGGATACGAACTTCTTCAAGGAGGTGGCGCCGCGCCTCCTCCGTCGGCAGATTCTTGATAATGAGCCGGCGCGCATCGCCCACGAGCGAGTGATCCCGGGCTTCAAGCTTTCCCGGTGGCGAATAGAACACGGCCCCACCGGCCACCTTGCCATCCATCACGGCCTGAACGACGTTTGGATGCCCCCCGGCGAAGAACGTGTGCCCCAGGACAACCCCGGCGCGGTTGAGCAGAGCCTTGGCAAAGATGTGTCCCGATGTCGACGTCTCATCGGAGAAGGCGAACGACCGGCCGTTGAGATCTTCGAGACGCCGGATCCCGGAGTCCGTACGTGTCAGGATGCACCCGTTGTACGACGTTGTCAGCTCGGGAACCGGATTTTCCGTAATATCGATAACGCGCGTTTCCCGCAAGGTCCCCGGGCGGTCATATTCGAGCTCCTTGCGGCCGTCACCGGTCAGGTCGAACGGTCCGGAGAAAACATGGCTCGACACCGCTGCGTCGACCAGCCCCGGCTGATCCAGAAGCTTCTTCACGGCATCCTTGTCCGACTCGGCGGGCACTTCGATCCATCCCGGCGCGAGCCGGTTGAGGCGGCTGACCACGATCGTGCGCAAATCATGGTTGAGGTTCTTGGGAACTGCGATTCTCCTCGCAGCAAGATCGTGCAGCGTGGCCGGCTGTCCTGGACCGACTCGTGCAACGACGATCCCGAACAGATCGTACGAACGAACGACCTGTAACTTGGCTTCGGCACCGTACCGTGCATGTGCCAACACGTAGGCGAAGGCCGGTACCCAGACGACATCGGCCTGCCCGGCTCCAACGGCTTCGATCACCGCCGCATAGCTCGTCGGCACCTCGCTGCGGAGCCTCAGGCCGGAGTCGGAACGAATGAACCGTGCGAGCTGATCCCCGCGCCTGACCAGCGTGCCCTGTTCGACCGATGGCACAAACAGCATACGAATCACGCCCTCGCCACGGGATTCCACGGCACGCCTGTGGTGGAGGGCCGCAAAGAATGCGACGAAACACACCAGCACTACGAACCAGCCGGCCCACGGAAGCCACGTTCCAAATCGTCGTTGCTCGCTCATCGTCCCTTCGGATTGTTCGGTGCCGCGACCGGCCCTTCGCCGCGCAGGATACCACAGGCCGCCACGGCCTTCGTCCAAACGGCGTACCATCGTATAGTGTAGGCATTGGAGGATGACAGATGGCCGTTGCCCCGAAACGTCTTGAACGGTTCCTGGCGGCGTACCAGGAGTACGTCCGTCAGGTCCTGCGCCCGACGCAGGCGGAGGTCATGAAGCTCCTCAAGGAGCGTCAGAATCCCGCCTATTGGAGCCGGCATACCTCCGGTCAGCGGGTCGCCCTGCCCTCACCGATTCGAACGAGTTTTTCCAGGATCAAACGTCCTGAGCAAGTCGTCGACAAGATCTTACGGAAGCCGAAACGCTTTCCAGCCGGTCTTCAGCCGGTCAGCTTCCGGAGCATGAACGATGCGCTGGGCGTTCGTGTCATCGTCTTCGTCCTCTCACACCTCGCCCTGATCGACCGGGAGATCCGGTCCTCCAAAGACATCGAGATTTCCAAGAAGGAACCACCGATGATCTACGCGAGCGCCGATCAGGCGCGCATGCTTGGGCTCGATCACCTCGTCCAACGGGAAAAGGAAAGCGGCTACTCCTCAGTCCATTACACGATACGTCTGCGCCACACCTCCGTGCCAAAGAGCCAGCGGCCTTGGTTCGAGCTGCAAGTGCGGACACTCGCTCAGGAGCTTTGGAGCGAGATCGAGCACCACCTTGGCTACAAGCCCGGCCGGCGGTCGAACGTCTCGGCCCGGAGGCAACTCCGCATCCTCGCCAAACACATCGCCGCGATCGATGAGCACTTCAATTTCCTGTACGAAGAGCTCAACAGGTTCCAGCAAACCGTCAGTTACAGCGCAGAGGATCCACTCTGTGTGGAGAATCTCCCTTCGGTTCTTGCTGAAATCGGCCTGACCTGCGCTCAGAGGGATCTCAACAACATCCTCAAGCTTCTCTACAGCCGCGGCCTGGAGACGGTTGGAGATCTCGGGACTCTAGCGACACCTCGGAGGCTCGAAATCATCCGGCATACCTATCTTTCTGTCACGGGTCAGCTTCCCACGAGTCTCGAAGTGATTGCCACTTTGGCCGCTCTCGTTGGCGCCAAGGCCGAGGACGAAGAGATTGAACGAATCAAGTCACAGATCGCCTATCGCTGGGCATGGGATGCCATTCGTTCTGAACCGACGACGGAAACGGATGAATCTCCATAACCCGTCGCCCCTCCGGCCGGGAGGCGACATTCCCGACCAGTTCAAGCCTTCCGTCTCAGCCACATGACCTGATACGGCCAGAGCCGGAGGCGCAGCATCCCGCCGGGGCAACTGTAGCCCTCCCCCCCGACCAGGTCTGTCAGCTCTCCCTCAAGACCAAGCTCACGGCACGGAATCTGGAGCTCGACCGGGATCTGGGAGACGTTGATCACCGAGAGAATGGCACGTTCCGGATGCTCGGGATCACGCAACACCGAGAACACCCTTCGATCGAGATCGAGAACCCGTTGACCGGCGTTGGGATGAAAGGCCGGCTCCCGCGTCCGGATCTCGAGCAGGGCAATGTACCGGCGGGCGATCTCCGCATGCAGTGAACCGGGCCTGGACAGCAGGGAGAAGAACCGCGCCTCCTCGATCACCGGACGGTTGACCGAGCGCTTCGAGCCATCCTTGAGGACCGCGTGCTCGTCGTTTTTTGCGCCGATCACGCTCGGCAGGTAGATCCCAGCCACCCCCCGGAGCACCAGAGCGACGGCGCGGGAGGCGACGAAGCGGGAAATCTGAAGCTCGGGCTCCTCGCCCTCGCCAGGCGGGTTGAGCACCGAGAACCACGTGATGTTGAGCTCGTATGGGCTCTCGCCGCCATCGTGGTTGAGCCTCATCGAAACGAAACCGCCGCGTTCTTCGGTCCTGTCGCACATATGCATGATCTGACGATCCGAAAGGATGCCGCGCGCCCCGAGCAGGCCAATGCCGTCGTGCGAATCGAGGAAGTTCAGGAAGCTCGTCGTGTCCGAAGGGGGCTCGAGCTCCATGGCCCACCCCGTCAGCACCTCGGCATTTCCGGTCAGGAATGAATGGAGCACCAACGGGGGCAACGCGAAGTTATAGACGAGCTGCGCTTCGTCATGCCCGTCGCCGAAATAGCTGATGTTGTCCTTGTGAGGCACGTTCGTCTCGGTGACCAGCCCAACGTGCGGAGAGACCACGTCGAGAACCGCCCTGAAGAGCTTGACGATCGCGTGAGTCTGGAGAAGATGAGCACAGCTCGTTCCGAGCTCGCACCACAGGTACGTCACGGCGTCGAGCCGCAACAGATCCGCCCCGCGTCTGACGTAGTACAGCAAAATCTCCAGGACCTTGAGCAGGACTTTCGGATTCTTGAAGTTCAGATCGATCTGATCGGGCGAGAACGTCGTCCACACGTACCGGAGCCCATGGATCGTATCGACCGGCGTCAGAACATCGGTCGTCCGCGGTCTTAAGATCAGCTTGAGCCGGTCGGGGTCGATCGCCTCTCGCGTGGAGAACACCGTGAAGAACCGCTCGTAGTCCGGATCTCCGTTCCTGAACTGTTGAAACCAGTAACTCTTTGACGAAACATGGTTGAAAACCGCATCGAACATCAGTTTGAAACCGGCTTCCAGCTCCTCGATCTCTTCCCACGACCCCAACCTAGAATCGACTTCCTCGTACGAGATCACGGAAAAGCCCCGGTCCGACGAATACGGAAAGAACGGCAGAATGTGAATCGTGTTGACGACGCCCCTGAAGAACGTTTCCATGAGATCTGCCAACGTCTGGAGCGGCCGCCGGTCCTCGGAGACGACCATGTCGCCATAGGTAATGAGGATGATGTCCTTTTCTGAAAAACGTTGCGTGGGATCGAACCGCCGTTCGAGCTCAATCAGCTCCGGGGTGTGATGGGCGTAATGCACCTTGATCAGCCGTTCGACCCCGGCATAGACTTCATCGGCGGCATCCGAACCGTAAAGAATGGCCAACTTGTCACGAATTCGTTCTTGAGCGTCCGGGGGGATCTCGATCAGAGGACGCGTGTAGTCCGGCTCCAACCTGTAGCCCAAGCCGCGAAAGGCATCTGCCGGAACACCCGCCGGGCGATCTCCTCCAGATTCATGCTCCATGACGCCTCCATTCATTCCTTACCGTCGAGCGCAGCACCCTCGCCGCCCTCAATGACATATCCCACGTGCTCGTCCAACACGACACTGCTCCGGGCAAAAACGCCGCTCCCCTTGGCGAGAAGCCGCCCCTTCCCATCGCTGAGAACGGATTCAGCAAAAATCAACTTCCGCCCCGCGTGGACGACCCGGCCGCGCGCGATCAGCTCTCCATCCTGAACCGGGCGCATCAACTCGGTGTTGAACGAAACCGTCAATACAAACACATCCGTTACGAGCGAGTTCGCGGCAAAGAAAGCTGCATCGTCCAGCATCTTAAAGTAAAACGCCCCATGGACCGCGTGAGCCGCATGATGCATCGCTGGTGTGGCCTCCATCCGGACTTCGGCCTTCCCCCGTTCGACCCTCAACCGCGGGCGCAGACCGGCATTGCACGGCGCCGAATCGTACATCCGTTCGAGAGCCCTGAAATGTCCTTCCCCGCGCATCACAATCCCCTTTGCGGGCATCTTATCCCGAATCACTCGTCAGATGTTTCTCCGTGCGGTACCAGGTTTCCCAATTGGCGCCAGTCTGACCTGCACGTCAGGCTCTCTGAGGCGAAGATCTCACCCGATTGTGGCCTCAGGCGACACGACGGGCAACTGCGGAGGGTGACTTCCGAAAGAACTGCTGGAACCGCCTGGAGAAATGTGACGGGCTCGAGAATCCGAGCCGGTACGCAACACCGGTCACATTGAGCTCTCCCGCCTCCAGGATCCGGCGGGCTTCGCGCATCTTGACGGCCAGGATCAGTTGCCGCGGCGTGCACTCGAGCGAGAGAGAGAGACCGCGCTCCAAAGATCGCAGCGACACGTTCAAACTCTTGGCCAACTCTGAAGGTGAGAGCGTATCTTCGATGTGAGCATAGATCTGAAAGATGGCCTGATCTGCCAGCGATAAGCCTTTCACGTTGCCAGCTTTGAGGATGTCGTTGACGTGCTTCGTGCGCCCTGCGAGGACGTCTGCCGTAATAACGCTCAGCGACGCTGCTTCCCCTGACGCCTGGCCGGGGGAGGCCTTGACCGTAGCCTCCTCATCCGGTCCTTTTCCAGACGCAATCTTCGTCAGCTCCTCAAGGCGGGTCAGCAGGGCGCGCATGCTGGCTAGCTGCCGTTTGTGGTACACGACGGCTGCGGCCAGCCCACCCAAAACGCCAGCCACGACACATACGAGAATCAGAATTTCTGGCGGCATCTCCGTCACGAGCTTACCACGACGCAACGGCCATCGTCTCGGCCCGATGGCGTGTTCGTGCAACAGTCTGTCGCTCCCATGTTCCGGCCTGTCGTAACGGTGCAGGCGCAGCGCAACCAAAACAGGCATCGTTGAATCATACGGGCGGCATACTCAACCCCCCGCCCGGCAAAAGGAGGCAAAAGATGTTCAGGAGCTCTCGTCTATTCGTCATCGTAGCAGTCGCCACCGTTGTCCTCTGGTGGGTCGCGCCGGCCTCTTCCCAGGGTCTCGATGAACCAGGCCCAAACACGACGGTCGAGTCAGTCCCGGCCCCCAACCCGGATGCGTTCGGCAACGGCTTTCAGGAGCACACAATCCCCGCAGCGGATTTCACCCCGATGGGTGATGCCGTTTCGCACTATTCCGGGAGCGGCTACATCTTCCGGGAAAGCGGATCGAACTCGACCTATTGGGCTCCACTCATGCTGCCAGCCGGAGCCGAGATCGAGTGGATGTCCGCCTACGTGTATGATTCTTCCGATACCGACAACATCACCTTTACGTTTGGCGCCTACTCGCTCCCCTTTGGAAGCCAGACCAGTCCGCATTACATTGAATTGAAACGGGTGACGAGCAGTGGAGCCGTAGGGTTTACCCACTTGGCCTTTACCGATTACAGCACCATTATCAGATACTGGACGGACCTCGACGGTGACGGCAACGACAGCGCAACCGCCTATCGGCTCACGATAGACCTTCCGGGGACAACCGATGCGTTACGCTTTGCAGGCGTCATGGTTGCGTGGCACCGGACTGTTTCGCCCGCACCGGCCACTGCGACGTTCGACGACGTGCCGGTTGGGAGCGCGGGTTTTGCCGAGGTGGAGGCCCTGGCCGCTTCCGGCATCACGGCAGGATGCGACTCAACCCATTACTGCCCCAGCCAACCCGTGACCCGTCTTCAAATGGCCATCTATCTGGCCAAGGCGCTCGGGCTGCATTGGATGAACTGACCGAGTACCGGGATCCTCGCAAGCACACGCACGAGGTTTGGAAATGTCAGGTGGAGGCGTGCCAACGTGAAAACACGTTGGCACGCCATACATCTTCAAGGAAATTTCCATCCTCCCAATGGACGTCATGCGTCAAAGGAATGAGGCGCGCCAGGCCGGATCGCAAACAGGGGTTGTTGCGCTGTCGGGAAGGCCAACGAGGATCGAGAGATCCGAACGCGGCAGCTTCGGCTTCACCCCAAGAAATGGCCGAAATTGCACGTTCTCCGCCAGAAGGCGGGCGAGATAGCAAGATTGCACCCCACGCACAGCGACCCGCACGACCAGGCAAACCCTCTCTATCCCCTTGTGCCCCTGTCCTCCTCTTCGCTCTGCGCTGCCGCGATCTCCCCGGTTAGCTGCTCCAGATGGATCTCCGCGAAATGGGGACACTGTTGAACTCATCTGAGGCTTCCTCTGCGAATATCCCCCACCTCCGCAGTTGCGTTTTTCTCGCGGTCGCCCTCCGCCCAGATCCTTCGCGGCGCGCCTTTGGCGCACCACTCAGGATGACAAGGGGGGATGGCTTTGCCTCCGGCC
>WGCW01000104.1 GCA_015493585.1 Acidobacteriota bacterium | reverse complement strand
TGAAACGCAGAAGCGCCAGGGGCGGAGGCGCAGCCATCCCTCCATTGTCATTCTGAGGAGGCGAAGCCGACGAAGAATCTAGGCGGGGGGAGCGACCGCAGGGAAAACGCAACCGCGGAGGGCGCAGAGGTTCGCAGAGGCAGGCCGGGATAAGGTCGACACTGTCCCCTACTCATGTGGTCGCCGTTCCCACGACGAAGCCTTCTGGCCCCCTCCCAGATCCTTCGCCTTCGGCTCAGGATGACAGCGGGAGGGTAGAGCGGCTCAGGATGACAGCGGGAGGGTAGAGCGGCTCAGGATGACAGCGGGAGGGTAGAGCGGCTCAGGATGACAGTGGGAGCGAGTCAAGGGGCTCAGGATGACCAGGGAAGGGGCATGGCTCAGGATGACATTGGGGGGATATGTCATTCTGAGCACCCGCATGCCCCAGTGTGGGGCACCGGGACGGTGGACGAACAGGCATTCGGGTGCCGTTTCTCGGGTTTCTCTACGTGTCGTGTTAGCAATATGTTACGCTGATGCCCCCAACGTGATGCAAGTGCTGTTAGTTGAGAGGCGGCGAAGCCTTGCCTCTCCTGTCATCCTGAGCAGCGTGCCAGAGGCACGCTGCGAAGGATCTGGGAGGGGGGTCATATTCGACACTGGACGCTATTCGTGCGACCTCAGACGAGCCACTGTTCCCCTACGCGCGTACATCCTTGTCCTACCCCGTGTTGAGGGTTGCCGCAGGTCAGGGATCCCCGTACGATACGAAATGCGAGGAGGTACACCGATGGACGTTCCAGAACCCAGCCGTGAGCTCAAGACGCGCATTGCGACGTACAACCAGTTCAAGGATCTGTTTGCCAGCGCCCCGATCCGGTTGATGAGCCGGGTGGTCAGCGCCATGCGGGCACAGGGATTCGACGATCAGGCGACAGCCATCGGCGACATGGATTGGAGAACGGTTCCGGCGGGCGATGCCGAGGATCCGAACCTGCGGGAGGAGTGGGGGAGGTTGCTGGACTGGGCGTTTGATCACGCCGCGGGCTGGATGCGGCAGCTCTCATCTCATCCGTTGGGGTACAACCTTGATTCGGTCGGGTATCCGTCGTTGATTCAGGCGTGGTCGCACGTCTGGCACACGCAGGTTGGGATCGATTTTGCCAACGGCCGCGGGTTGATGCCCGAGATCTTCCTCTTCCATGGGGGCAATCAGGCGGTTCAGGCCGCACTGCTCGGAGTCGCTGAGGCCCACCGCGAAAGGGATGGAGCCGCAGTGCCCCCAACGATCCTGGTGCCGCTGCCGACTTTCTCCTGCCCACTCGATCAGATGGCTCTCCAGGGGATGCAGGTTGTTTTCCTGCCCCCGTCGAGCCCGGACATGGATCCTCGTCCCGAGGACCTCCGCTCGATTCCCGATGACGTCAACATCGACGGCGTGTACATGATGCCGGTCAACAACCCGACCGGCCGGACGCTCCCTCCCGAACAGATGCAAAAGTTCATCACGGCGGTGCTCGACAGGTGGCCCCACGCCGGCATCATTCTCGATTCGGTCTACGTCCGGCTCCATCCCCGCCACGGCGAGCTTCTGCGCTGGTACCTCGATGATCCCCGCTTTGCGGAACATGTCATCTTCATTGATTCGCTTTCGAAGACGCATGGCGTGACCGGCTTGCGGTCTGGTGCGGTGATGACCAAGGCTGCACCGTTCACCGGCGGCATCGTGCGATATGCCCAGAACGTGATGGCCGGACCCTCGAACATGATGCAAGCGGTGTCATTGGCCTTGCTCTCCCCATTCCTGACCGGTGACGAGGAGCTGGAGGAACATGCCATCGATCTCCAGCTTCGAATCGGACGGCATCTGCAGAGGCGGCGGCGCCTGCATCTCGAGCGGATTTTCGATCGGAACCGTGATCTCGTCGACACTGAACAGCCGCTGCTGCCCGATCCTCTGGGATTCGATTGGGAAGGCTCGATGTACGCCGTGATTCGCCTTTCCGACCGGTGCCTCGACGCCGCTCGCGCCTACGGCGTCTCGCCGACGGTTGCCTTCTACTTCGAAACTGGGATCGGTGGGGTTCCTCTGTCCGGGTTCTGTGGGAATCCAAACCTCGACCGCCATGGGCTGGTTGTCAACGGTGCCGACCCAGGTCTGGAACGATTCCGGAGCGAGGCGCAGCGCTACGTACGCCTCTCATTTGGCATGGTGCCCCCACCGCAAAATCGCGGCGAGTAGGCACAGCGCCGGGGAGAGCCCGGTTATCAGAGCTCGAGCCCGGAAACGAGGGCATCTCAGCGCGGACTACGAGCCGATCTTGGCCGTGATTTCGGTGGCGTGCGCGATCGTTTCGGCCCGATCGATGGTTTGGAGCTCCCGGTCCTTGACGAGGACTTTCCCGCGGACGATTGTGTGCCGGACGTCCGCCGAACGCGCCGCGTAGACCAGATGTGACGCCGGATCGAAGACCGGTGTGGCATGCGGTCCGGTCACGTCGATGCAGATGAGATCCGCCTCCATTCCCTCGCGGAGCACACCGATCCGGTCGTCGAGCCCAAGGACAGCCGCCCCGCCTGTGGTTGCCATGTGGAGCGCCTCGATGGCAGGAATGACCGTCGGCTGTCCGCTGGCGCCCTTGTGCAGGAGCGCCGCCGTCTGCATGTCTCGCATCAGATCGAGCGTGTTGTTCGAGGCAGCTCCGTCCGTGCCCAGGCCGACCTTCACACCAGCCTCGAGCATCGCTGGGACCGGTGCAATCCCGGAGGCGAGCTTGAGGTTGCTAATCGGGTTGTGTGCGACACCGACTTCGAGCTCGGCCAGCAGCGCGATATCGTCGGGTGATACGTGCACGCAGTGGGCGGCGATGGTGTGATCGGAGAGCACACCGAGATCCGCCAGGTATCGCACGGGTGAAACGCCCTTCTCTTCGAGCAGTTTATTGACCTCCCACCTCGTTTCGGAGAGGTGAATCTGCAAGGGGACCCCATACTCCTCAGCGAGGTCGGCTTCACGGGCAAGGCTTGCCGCACCAACTGTGTACGGAGAGTGTGGCGCTACGGACGGTGTGATCAGCGGGTGATCCCGGTACGCCTCGATCAACTCACGCTGCCGTTCGATCATCTCGTCCGGTCCCGAACAACGCGGAGTTGGGAAATCCAGGAGTGACTCAGCGACGACCGCCCGCATTCCGGCCTCAGCCAGGACACTGGCCACCTCATCGTCGAAGAAGTACATGTCAGTCGTGGTCGTGACACCGGCCAGCAGTTGCTCGGCTGCGGCGAGCGCCGTACCGGCTCGTACCGCCTCACGGTTCATGTGCTCCTTTTCGGCCGGCCAGATGTGCTTCTCAAGCCACTCCTTGAGCGGGAGATCATCGGCAAGGCCGCGAAGCAGGGTCATGGCGAGGTGAGAGTGCGTGTTGACGAACCCGGGAATGATGATGCAGCCGCTTGCGTCGAGGACATCGCCCTGCGGTCCCTGATCGAGAAGCTCCTCGGCCGGGCCGACGGCGATGATCTTGCCGCCGGCGATGGCGACGGCACCGTTCGAAATTGGACGGGCGCCATCCTCCATCGTCAGGACGGTACCACCACAAACTAAAAGATCCCACGAGGGCGCATAACTCATATCTTGGTTCCTTCCGTGACCCGGACTGTGGGCCGGGATCAAAGCTGAACGCTCTAATTATACAGAGGCGGGTATGGCGTATCATGCCGGCAGGAGGGCGGCATGACGGTTCAGACGGCGGCGTGCCTTGCGGTGGGAAGCGAGTTACTTGGGGGCAGAAGGCTCGATTCGAATTCGTTGAAGATTACGCAGGCGCTGGCTCGCACCGGAGTACGAGTGACCGAAAAGAGGATCGTCGGCGACCAGGAGGAACAGATTGCGGCCGCCATCAGAAGCTTACTTGAAACGGTCGATCTGCTCGTCGTGACGGGAGGACTGGGGCCGACCCAGGACGATGTTACACGGCAGGGCGTGGCACGGGCGCTCGCACGCGATCTCGAGTTTGATGCGGGCTTGATGGCGGGGATCAAACACCGGTACGAAGAGCTTGGTCTTCCGATGCCGCAGATGTGTTCCCGGATGGCCCAGAGACTGCCCGGGGCGCGGATGTTGCACAACTCGCGGGGGACGGCCCCCGGGATGTTGATTGAAACGGGAGGCCGGCTGCTCGCGGTTTTGCCAGGTGTCCCAGGCGAGATGGAGGCGATGCTCGAAACATACTTGGTACCGGAGCTCGAAAGGAGAAACCCGGGCCGTATCCGCTCATCCCGAACACTGCTGCTCTCGGGGGTGGTCGAATCCCGGGTCGAAGCCAGGATTCAGCCGCTGTACGAACGCTTCGGGCGGGAGAACATCACGATCCTGGCAGCGCCAGGCGTTGTTCGGCTCATCATGATGGCGGCCGGATCGAACGAAGATGCGGCCCGGAGGCTCGATGAGATGGAACGGGCCTTTCGTGCTGTTCTCGGTGGCGATGTTGCGGGAACCGGCGGCGGGACGCTGGCCGGGCTGATTCTCGAGCGTTTTCGCGGGAAAAACCAAACGCTGGCGACGGCCGAGTCGTGTACGGGGGGGCTGGTCGGGAAGTTGATCACGGATGTTCCGGGATCCTCCGATGTGTATGCAGGTGGCGTCATCTCGTATTCAAATGCCGTCAAGGAGGCGTTGGTGGACGTGCCGGCCACCGTGCTGGAATCGTATGGCGCCGTTTCCGCGGAAACCGCCCGCGCCATGGCGGAAGGAGTCCGCCGGCGGCTCGGGACCGACTGGGGCCTTGGAATCACGGGGATCGCAGGACCAGGAGGTGGCACGAACGACAAGCCGGTTGGTCTCGTGCACTGGGCGGTTGCCGGTCCTCAAGGGACCCGGAACGCGCATCGTGTCTTTCCGGGTGGGCGTTCGATGATCCGGACGTGGAGTGCGAACCTTTCGTTGGATCTGCTCCGCCGGATGCTCGACGCAGAGGCTGCCACATGAGATCTGGCAGCGGTGGCGCTCCGGCAGACCGGCCCGATCCAGCACCCCGGATGGTGCGGGCATTCCTCGCTTTCGAGATCCCTCCTGGGATCAGGGAACGTCTGAACGCCGAAATGAGACGGCTGCGGCGAGAGCTTCCGCCGGCACGGTGGGTCCGTCCGGAAGGGGTGCACCTGACGGTCAAGTTTCTCGGAGAGTCAGAATCTGAGCGCCTTGATGCCCTTGTAGAGTCACTGACACCGGCGCTCGAGGGGCTGCATCCTGTGACGTTTGCCCTCAACGGAACTGGGTTTTTCCCATCGGCCCGGCGCCCTCGAGTCGCGTGGATCGGTGGCACGGCGACCGGCGCAGAACCGGTCATCGCCTCCGTCGAGCGAAGCGCCGCGCGTGCCGGCTGGGCCGCAGAGCAGCGGCGCTGGAGCTTGCATCTGACCCTCGCCCGGCTGAGATCCCCGTGGTCCCGGACGGCTACGAGCCGGTTTCTCGAATGGGGCGAGCATCTGGAGTTGGATCCATTCCGCTGCTCAGAGCTTGTTCTCTTCTCGAGTGTGCTTCGACCGTCGGGCGCCGTCTATTCCCGTCTGGCAGCCGTCCCTCTCGGGGGTTCCCAAACGACCGGTGGGCAGGGAGACGTGCCGGAGTAGTTGGTACGATTTCCCGTGACACGCTGCGGTATAATTGAATCAGGATCTCAAATCGGGAGGGAATGTGTCTCTCAAAATTTCGCCGCGGTTCGTGCTGCGCATCGTTGTGATTGGGTGTATCTACGGTGCGCTGAACCTGCTGGCCGCGACGTTCCGGGTTGTGCCCGGCATTTCGATGATCTACCCAGCATCGGCCGTTGGCGTTGCTGCGGCGCTCGCCTGGCCGCTGGAAACGGGGATCGCGGTTTTCATCGCAACTTTCTTAACTCCGTGGAGCGCCT
The DNA here is from genome assembly GCA_015493585.1 of Acidobacteriota bacterium. Taxonomy (GTDB): domain Bacteria; phylum Acidobacteriota; class Thermoanaerobaculia; order Thermoanaerobaculales; family Sulfomarinibacteraceae; genus JAADFN01. The sequence continues at coordinate 8,743 of WGCW01000104.1, read as the reverse complement.
TTGCATCGCTCGGGATGATGCTGATTTATGCCTTCGGGAACACGGTCGAGGCGGTGCTTCCGGCGTTGGTGCTGAGACCCCGGCAGAGCGAGAGCGACGTGGCCCTGCTACTCAAGGTGTTGCTCTGGGCGGTCGTGACCAACACGCTCTTGAACGTGCTGATCAGCAGAGGGCCGAAGATCCTTGCGGGCGTCGAACCGTTGAATCATGCGGCGATGAAGGCCGGCATCATGTGGTGGTCGGCGGATGCGATCGCCATCATGATCTTTGCCCTCCCGCTCGCTCTCTGGCTTCGCCCAGATCTTTTTATGCAGAATCCACGTCTTCTCTCATGGCGTTTCTTGCGGCGGCGCGGTCTCATGATCCGGGCCTTTGGGTCCATGGCCGTTGTATCGGTTCTAATGTACGTTCATGACGTCGTCGTCGGTGGGAGCTATAACTGGCCTGCGCTGCTGTATCTGGTACCGCTCTCCATGCTCCTTGTGCGAGGCGGTCTGCCCGCGGTTACGCTTGGCAACGCCGTCACGGCGCTCTTCTACCTCCTGACCCTTGGACTCGAGTCGAGAGTGGCGGGGATCAGCCCGCTCCAGAGCCCGGACCGTCTCGCAGTTGTTTATGGGAACCTCATTGTCTTCTGGCTCTTTGCAGTGATCGGCGGAACGATCCGGACGCGCAACATCGAGCTTGCGCGAAAACTGCATGAGCAATGGCGTCAAACCAAGGAAGGCCTGGATGCGACGGTCGTCGCTCTTGCTGCGGCGTTGGAAGCGAGCGATGTCGAGACGGTGCGTCACGTCGAGCGGGTCAGCCTCCTGGCGTCGGAGATTGCCAAGGAGATGGGGCTCGATGAGGATGTGGTCGACAAGGTCCGGTATGCCGCCATTCTTCACGATGTCGGAAAGGTCGGGGTTCCGACGGAGATCCTCAAGAAACCGGGTGCGCTGACACCGGAAGAATTCGAGACCATGGAAGGGCATCTTGAGTTGGGCGCACAAATCCTCGGCAGGTGCGGATTGCCGGAAGATGTCTCACCGATGGTCCAGTACCACGAGGAACGTTGGGATGGCCAAACCTCTGGCCGCTTTGCAGGGCACTTTGGGCTGAAGGGGGAGGAGATCCCACTCGGCGCCCGAATTGTCGCCGTTGCTGATGCATTCGACGCAATGGTCTCTGACCGGCCATACCGGGGAGCGATGGCGATCGCGGATGCTGTCGGAGAGCTGAAACGGGAAGCGGGGCATCAGTTCGATCCGAAGGTTGTGCGGAGCTTCTTACGTGTTTTGGAACGGCGAGGCGTGAAGCCCGCCGACAGTGGGGGCTTTGTCTTTGCTCCCGATGGAAGGCCGGAGAAGACGACGGTTCCCGCATGAATCCGCGCTGCTCCGTTGGCGGGGTGTGGTGCGGCGGGCCCGAACTTGCGTGTGAGGTAAACTGATGACAGCATGATTGCTTCAGCGTGGAGCGACGGCCGGGGGTACGTGTACGGATTGCGGATCCTCGGGAATGGCCGGTGGTTGTACTTCCGCCGGGAGTGGGGCAGTGTTTTTTTGATCTTCCCCGATCATCCTGAGCCTGTGGAGGTACCGGTCACCGAAAGCTTCTGGGGACGTTGCCCGGAGCTGAGATCTCCAAAGATCAAGCAGTTTTTCCTCCGCAACGGGCTGGTCCCGTGGCCGAAAGATCATCCGCCTCATTTCTCGCTCGAACCGCTCGGTAGGGGACGATTCCGTCTTCAATGGCTGGAGCACGTGCCGCGACAACCCTCGTTGCTGCTGTGAGCGGTATCCCAGAACGAGGTGCGGGCCCTCACGCGTTCAAATGTGCAAGGTGTGCGAGGACGGCGGGCCAGAACGCCGGGTCCCGGCTGCAATCGGAGTGCCCCCGTTTGGGAAGGATGAGGAAGGTGGCATTCGGGCCTGCGGCGGCACTCAGCCGCCGGGCATGCTCGACCGGGACAACGGCATCCTGCTCTCCATGAATGATGAGGGCTGGGACCTCGATCGAACCGATGTAGGCCTCGGGAGCAATCTCATCGAGTTTCGCGCCGATGTTGTGTTGGACGTACGCGAGGATCAGTGCGGCGAGAAGCTTCGGAACCCCTTTCTTGCGCAGATCATCTCGCATCAGGATGCCGGGATGGGCGAAGGCGCCGACAGTGATGAGGGCGCGGATCCGGCGATCGTGCGCCGTGGCATGAATGGAAGCAGCACCACCAACCGAGTGGCCGAAGACGCCGAGGCGTTCCGGGTCGGCTCCTCGCCGGATCGCTTCGTCGAGCGCGGCTCGAATATCCTGGGAGAACTTCAGCATGTTCGAATTGCCGTCGGGATCTGAGCTTCCATGGCCGCGGGCGTCGAACGCGAGGAGGTTGTATCCGGCGGGATGGAGTTTGCGGATGCAGGTCATCATCCGCTCGGCGTTGCGGCTCCAGCCATGGATCAGGATGAGGGTCGCGGCCTTGTCCGGGTTCTGTGATGCTGCGGGGATCCACCATCCGTAGAGCGTCTTGCCGTGCACAGTTGGGAAGCGGATCTCCTCAAACGGGATGCTGAAGATTGCTGGATCCCGCCGGTGGGGGACCTGAGGTGGCCGGTATGCTCTGGAGACGGCGATGACGCCCGCCCCCGCCAGCACAGCGAGGACCGCAGGAACGAGAAGCCACCAGAGCATCAGCCAGAGGGTAGCAGATCAACGGCGGTCCGTTGTGTGGCCGGTGCATGCGTCGAGCATGCCGAAGCAGAAACATTAGGACGTTTTGGGGGCAGCATCCTTCGGAGGGATCCGGCTACACACCCGTTCTACCATCGCCGTGATCGTCAATGAGGGGTTGACCCCGAGGTTGGCTCCGACCATCGATCCATCCATGACGTAGAGGCCGGGATAGCCAAAAACCTCGCCGTTGACATCGATCACACCGTGTTCGGGGCTGGCTCCCATGGCGCATCCGCCGAGAATATGGGCGGTCGTTGACGTGTCGAGGAGCACCTCATTGAGAGTGCTCTGCGGAATCGCGTCGAGCTCCGCACCGAGGTCGCGTGCGACGTCGTTGGCCAACGGAATGTACGACGGGACGCTGGGCTGCCCCGGCTGAGGCTGGGTCGTCAGTGTTCGCGCAAACGGCCAGATGAGGCGGCGTTTCCTGACCAGCCGCGTGTGATTCTCGGCTGTCTGCATGACGAGAAGCACGAACGAACGTTCTGCTTTGCCCCATGGCTTGGCAACCTCGATGGCCTGTACCGGATGCCGGAGGACGTTCCCAATCCATTTGAGCTGACGGGGCATCCCAGGGCCACCGTCGGTGAGCAGTGTTCCGAGGAGCATCATCACGTCTGATCCCTTGGGGAACCGGACCGGTTCCATATGGGTGACCTCGTCCATTTCGGCTTTCGAAGCGATTGCAACACCCTTCCAGAGATCGGTGTGCGTTCTCGACGTGACACCGAGGAGCGCCTCGGAGTTCGTTCTCAGGTAGTTGCCGATCTGGTCTGAAAGGTGGGGAAGGGAACCCTTTTCTTTACACTTCAGCAACAGGGGAACGGTCCCCAACACGCCTCCGGACACGACGACCTTGCGTGCCGTCAACGCGCCCTTTTCTCGCACGATATGTTTCGTCGAGCGCCGCCAGAAGAGCCGGTACCCGCCTCCCGGCAACGGCTCGATCAGGTCGACCCTCGTTTCCGCAATGACACGGGCTCCCCGCTTCTCGGCCAGGTACAGGTAGTTCTTGTCAAGCGTATTCTTTGCACCGTCGCGGCATCCAACCATGCACGATCCGCAAAACGTACACCCGGTCCTGGCAGGGCCCTCTCCGCCGAAGTATGGATCCGGAACTTCTTCACCGGCCTCACCGAAGAACACGCCGACCGGTGTGTGCTCAAACGTGTCTCCGCGGCCTCGGCGTTCGGCGGCGTGGCGCAATGCCTCGTCGGCCGCGCCGATGCGGGGTGTTCTCGTTGTGCCGAGCATGCGCCGGGCTTCATCGAAGAACGCGGGCATCTCATTGCGCCAATCGGCGAGATCCTTCCACTGCGGGTCGTCCCACACGGTTTCGGGCGGATCGTAGTGCGTGTTGGCGTACATCAAGCTGCCGCCACCAACGCCGACTCCGTGGAGCACGAGCGCCTCACGCAGCAGGTGCATCGCCCACGTTCCGTAACACCCGAGCCAGGGAAACCAGAACTGTTTTGGGATGTTCCAGTTGGTTTTTGGGAAGTCCTCTGGCTTCCAGCGCTTGCCCTTTTCAATGACCAGGACGTTGTATCCACGTTCGGTGAACCGGAGCGCGGCGACAGAACCGCCAAAGCCCGAGCCGATGATGGCGACATCGGTGTCGAAATCGATTGATGAGGCGAGTGAGGATTGGCTCATGCTCAGAACCTCCTGGATTCGTATCAGAAGTGTAGCACCGACATTGGATCTCTACCGGAGGACGAACAGGCAGTTGACCGGTTTGGTAGCCTGGAAGAGAGGTACGGTGGATCGCTCTCTCAGATCCCCGTCACGTGACAGAGATTCGCCCGTTCGAAATCGCACCGCTGGTACGCCGTCAAAGGGTGCGAGCACGCGGCCGGGAGCCGGTAGCGGAGAGACAGAGGAGCCCGCCATGGTGACACGATCTCAGACGAAGGGTATCCAAACCGTCTTTGGGCCGGTGCCGTCGAGACGGCTCGGCCAGTCGCTCGGAATCGATCCGATTCCGCTGAAGACCTGTAATTGGAACTGTGTCTACTGCCAGCTTGGGCGGACCGGACACCTCGTCAACGAGCGTCGCGAGTGGGTACCCGAAACGCTCATTCTGGAACAGGTCGAAGCGGCGCTTGACCGGCACAAGCCGGGAGAGATCGATTGGGTGACGTTCGTTGGATCGGGAGAGCCCACGCTCCATTCCGGCCTTGGACGGTTGATTCGGAGCGTCAAGGAGATGACCTCGATCCCCGTGGCCATCATCACGAACGGCGCCCTCTTGTATCGCTCCGAGGTCCGGAAAGAGCTCGCCGCAGCCGATGCTGTGCTCCCATCGCTTGACGCCGGAAGTGAAGACCTCTACCGGCTGATCAACCGGCCACACACACAGCTGACGTTCGAACGGCAGATGGAAGGCCTCATCGCCTTCCGGAAGATGTATGGGGCGCGCCTCTGGCTCGAGATCATGCTGCTCGAAGGAGTCAATGACACCGAGGCAGCCCTGAAGGATCTCGCAGGCGCCGTCAGCCGGATCAGGCCCGACGCGGTTCACCTCGACGTGCCGTCGAGGCCACCCGCAGAATCGTGGGTGCGGCCAGCTTCGGAGGAAGGGCTGATGCGGGCTGAGGCCATCCTTGGCGATGCTGCCCAGATCGTTCATCCCGTCGAGGGGAGCTTTGATCTCGGCGGGTACGACAACGTTATTGATGCAGTGGTAGGCATTATTACCCGGCATCCGATGCGGTCCGATCAGCTCGAGCGGTCGCTTGCCCGTTGGACGCCGGGGCAGGTCCGCGAGGCGCTCGCCCAGCTCGAGGCTGACGGGAGAGCGCAGGTGATTGAGCGGTACGGAGTCCGTTTCTGGAGCACGGTGGGGGCCCGGTACGTTGAGCGGGAAAGGGGCCCCGCATATGGCAAGAAGTCCCTCGAAGCGATGCAGCCTGAGGAGCCATCGAACGAGGACCGGAGCAACCGGTAACAGAGGCACGAGAATGGAGAGGTGATTATGACGGTCTTTCGCGCAGACATCCCATGGTTTCCAAAAGCGTTGCCTGAGGGCATCCCCGTCCCTTCGTCGATCCTGATCTCCGGGCCGGGCGGGTCCGGGAAGCCGCTCATCGGTCTTGGCCTGGCGGCCGAGTGGTTGCGTGCGGGGGGGAGCGTCGTTTTCATCCCTCTCCAGCATCCGGGCCGGGACGTGATCGAAGAGGACATGAAGGACGCGTATGGTTTGGACCTCGAGGAGTACGAGGGTTCGACTGCCTTTATCCGCTTCGACCGGACGATGGATCCGTACAAGAAGCGGATCATGTTGCTCAAGGATGGAGAGCTCGCGTGCAACCTGACAAACCCAGATAACTTCGCGCGGGCAATTGATCTGTCGGCTGTGAGCCTTCCTGGAGGCGACCCGGGGACGCTGATTTTTGCCAGCGCTGTCAATCTCCTGCTGTTCTCAAAAACCTTCGCTGACGACATGTTTACGACGTTGGAGCACCAGCTTCACAATGACCGGCGTTTTTCCTGGCTGTACACGGCCACGACGAGCACGCTTCGGGATCGCATCAGGAGGCTGGAGGATGCGGCCGATCTCGTGCTGATCTCCGAGAGGCAAACGCCTGGGCCGCGCTTTACTGTGCACGTTGAGCGCGCGCGGAATGGACGTTCAAACAGTGAGCCGGTCGAGGTCCATCTCGATCCGGCGACCTTGGAACGGATCAAGCGGCGGGCCGAGGAGAGCCGTGTCGTCAATATCCCGGCGTTGCGAGAGATCTAGGGACGGCAGGCCGGCAGGGTATACTGGCCGCATGAAAGGGTGCGCTGCGGCGCTGATTGTGTGTGTGCTCCTCTCAGGCGGCATCCATGTTGCCGCTGCACAGGCCGGGACACCCGCCGTGACAGGGATCGTGGCCTCCGATTCGACGCCCGTGAGATGGTCGAGCTGGGTTGCGCGCCATGGCCCGGTCGTGCTCGTCGTGTGGGCCTCGTGGCTGCCACGCTCGGACGCCGCTCTTGCTCAGCTCGGGCCTCTGCGGGAGGCGTGCCACACGCGGGGGCTTTCCCTTGCCGTCGCCGATGTCAGCGAGACGTTCGCGCACGCCTCCGCCGCTCTTCGAAAGGTGAAAATCTCTTGGATCCATGACCGGCACGGGTCGATTCTCAAGCATTACCGGCTGGTTCGAATCCCATGTCTCCTGATTCTGGACAGGAAAGGCCACCTCGTGGCCACGCTCGATGTTTCGGTCACCGCTCTTGAAAGGTGGGAGAAGCGGTGAGAGCAGGTCGGCTGGTGCTGAGCGCCCTGATCGTGATTGTGTGTGCTGCGGCTTCGCCGATGGCGGGGACGGCTCCAGTCAGGGTTGTACCGCTCCAACGGTACGTTGCGCCGGAGCGATTGGTCATTGCGCCTGGTGATACGGTGGAAAGCATCTGCCGGAGCCTGGCGGGGAGTGACTGGGTCGCCTGGCGCGATGCCCTGCTGACGGAGATGGATCCGCAAAGCTTGCGGCCCGGCATGACCGTTGATGGCTGGCGGACCTCTGATGGGCAGTTGCATCGCGTCCGGATCACTCTCGACCGCCGCACCAGCGTCGAAGTTGCACTCGATGGAAACAGGATCATGACGAGGAGGGATGTGACCCCCATCGAGCACCGGATCATCCGGCTGGCCGGTACGATCTCAAGCTCGCTGTTTGGGGCTGTCGAGGCCCAGGGTGGACGGCCGGAGCTCGCCGTCCGGCTGGCCAATATCTTCCGGTGGGACATCGACTTCTTCCGGGATCTCCGGGCGGGTGACCGCTTCGTCGTCATCGCCGATGAGGAGCGGGTCAACGGATCGTTCTACCGGTATGGCACGATCTATGCGGCCCGGTTCGTCAATGGGAAGCGGACCCTTGACGCCGTCGTGTACCCCGGTGGCCATGGGGAGCTCGGGTATTACGATCTCGAGGGTCACCCGCTCAAGAAGGAGTTTCTGCGGGCTCCGCTCAAATTCACCCGGATTACATCGCGATTCACCATGCACCGGTACCATCCGATTTTGCACCGCGTGATGCCACACTACGGCGTCGACTACGGTGCGCCGGTTGGCACGCCGGTGCACGTCACGGCTGACGGGGTCGTCCGGTGGGTGGGCCGGAGGGGCGGCGCCGGTAAGATGATCACCGTCCGCCACGCGAACGGCTATGAAACCAACTACCTGCACCTCAGCAGGTACGCCCGTGGCATCCACCGGGGTGTGCGCGTGCATCAGGGGCAGGTCATCGGGTTCGTTGGGCAGACCGGCATGGCAACCGGGCCGCATCTCGACTACCGGGTGCGGTATCACGGACACTGGATCAACCCGCTCCGGATCGCCTCGCCTCCCGCCGAGCCGGTCCCCCCGAACCAGCTGAAACGCTTCCTGCGCTACGCCCGGTCGGTCCGGGACCTTCTCGATGGCAAGGAGCCAGCCCCCGGTGCGTGTTGTTGAAGTGACGGCGCCGTGCCGTGCCGACCTCGCTGGTGGCACGCTCGATATCTGGCCGCTCGGCCTTCTTCAGGACGATGCCGTCACGGTCAACGTCGCCATCCCGGTTCTCGTCCGGGTCCAGGTCAGCACGGATGCACCGCGAGGGAAGGTGATTCACCACGTCGCCGGTTTAGCGGCCCGCGTTTTGACCCATGATCAAGCCCACACCGGCTTGACCGCTGCTGTGGCGTTCCATTTCGCTCCACACGGCGGGATCCGCATCGAGGTGCTGGAACAGGCGCCGGTTGGGTCGGGCCTTGGTGGCTCCTCCGCGTATGCCGTGGCGCTGGCACGGGCACTGCTGGCATTGAAAGGCGACCTCATGGAGGACCACCGCCTCGTTGCGACGCTGAGAGATCTCGAGGCCCGGGTGCTCGGGACGCCGGCGGGAACGCAGGATTACTGGGCTGCGCTCGAGGGAGGGGTGCTGGCGGTGCACGTCGTCCCGGGGGGTGAGGAGGTTGAGCGTCTCCCGGTCGACGAGGTCTGGGTTGGTGAGCGGCTCTCGGTGTTTTTTACGGGGATCGTCCATCACCTGTCTCTTATACACAT
>WGCW01000103.1 GCA_015493585.1 Acidobacteriota bacterium | reverse complement strand
CTATACTCCTCATAGCATCACCTCCACGTGGTGTGGGGCAGCGAGCGCATGTCCGTAAACGGTTGGGCATCACCATGATGCAATCTGGTATCCGGCGACTCGCTGCCCGTTTTTCTTGCGCCGGGGGGCATATCATTCTCAAGCTAGGCCATCGCCCATCGGCTCGGCCAGCAGACAGTACCAAGGGCCACCCCAACACATAACCCATCATACGGACAGGGAAGGGATGGCTGCGCCTCTGCGTCTCATTCCCCTTCCCACCTGTCCCGCTAAGAAGCGGCGCACAGCGCAACAACCTCAAGCCAACACGACCTTGCAGTTCCGGTATACTCGAATCAATGACACAGAGCGAGCCTCTCTTGGGACGGCGGATCGGGCAGATCCGTATGACGGGGGTGCTCGGCAAGGGCGGCATGGGTACCGTCTACGCCGGCTTTCACGAGAGGCTTGAACGCAAAGTTGCCATCAAGCTCATCAAGGCAGACCGGCGCATGTCGGAGAAGGCTCGCCGCAGGTTCCTCCGCGAGGCACGGGTCCTTTCCCGGCTCAATCATCCCAACGTCTGTCAGGTACACGATCTACTCGATACTGCTGAGGGAGACATCCTCGTGCTGGAATTTGTCGAGGGCGTCAGCCTCCGGCAGCGGATTCGGGAAGGGCTCAGTCAAAGGGAAGCGCTCTCCATCGCCCGTCAGCTTCTCAATGTGCTCGCCGCCGTTCATCGCCAGGGGATCGTGCACCGGGACCTGAAACCCGAAAATATCATGGTGCAACCCAACGGAGCGATCAAAGTCCTGGACTTCGGCATTGCGCGAACGACCGGGATTGAAGCCGCCGGCGTAGACCCCGATGCCCTCCTCTCCCAGCTCGATAACGAGCCATCACAATCAAACGACGAACTTTTTCTCACGTCTGAGCGGCGCATCCTGACCGGTCAAGGGGCCTTGGTCGGTACGCTCCGTTACATGAGCCCGGAGCAGGCGCGGGGTGAAACCGCAACCCCAGCCTCCGACATCTATGCAACAGCTCTCATCGTGCTCGAAATGCTGACCGGCAAACCACCATACCCGCACGATATCCCTCTTCAGGTTCTCCTGGCAAAGGTCGCGTGGGGTGACATCGAACATGTTCAGGAGCTTCCAGTTCCTCTCAGGGCATTTGTAGAACGCCTCACGAGCCTCGCGCCGGCTGACAGACCATCGGCCCGTGACGCCGCCGACCGGCTCGACTTCATCCTCAGGGCACCCCAGCGGCGCAAGAAGCGGCGCGTGGTTACAGCGACCCTGGCGCTCCTGGCACTCCTCGCGGCTGGCATGACGATTCAGTGGGCACGTGCGAGCCGGGAGGCCGAACGCGCCCGCCGTTCCCTGGCTGAGACCCGAGAAGTTTCCAACTTCCTTGAAGAGCTGTTCCAGCTTTCGAACCCGTTCTTCGCCCACAAGGGCCAGCGTTCGCCCGGGCAGGCTCTGACCGTCCAACAGCTGCTCCAGCGAGGCACGAGAACGATTCAGGAACGTTTTGCGGCGCAACCCCTGACGAGGGCCCGGTTCATGGTGCTCCTCGGACGAATCCAGAGAAACATTGGGCACTACAGAGAGGCTGCCTCGTTGTTCCAGCAGGCAACCGCCATCAGGCGCGCCACCCTTCCTCCCAACGATCTTCGCATCGCAGAGGCGTTCCGCGAGCTTGGAGAAGTCAAACGCCTACAGACGCATTTCAAGGAGGCGGAAGGCTCTCTCAAAGCGGCGCGTTCCATCGAGGAGACCCATCCCGGCCATTGGACCCCGGGACACGGGGATACATTGGAATCACTCGCCTTACTGGCTGAAGATCGAGGCCAGGCCAAGCAGGCTCTCTCCATGCTGCAACACGTCTACGAGCTCAGATTGGCGCAGCCAGATCAATCCCCTCGCGCCCTCGCCCTCACCTTGCAGCGTCTCGGAGTCGTCGAAAACATCCTCGGCCGGTACGATGAGGCCAGGGAGCATCTCGAACTGGCACTTGAAACGATTCAACCAGCCACGGGGCCAAACCACCCAGCTGTTGCAGCGCTGCTCACCGATCTCGGGAACCTTGAGACCGCTGCAGGCCACCTGAAAGTAGCCGAGAGCGACTACCGCAAGGGTCTGCAGATTGCTCAGACCCAACTCAGCCAAGACCACCCCCTCCGGATCAGCCTCATCACGGATCTCGCCAACACCCTTGACAACGAGGGCCGCTATCAAGAAGCCGCACCCCTCTACAGGGAGGTATTGGCCATCAGGGAGAACACCGTCGGTCCGAATCACATTGAAACCGGCAAGGTGCTCCTCAACCTGGCGATGTTGGAGCATCATCAGGGTCATCTCGCTCAAGCCGAGCGCCACTTCCAAAGAGCGGTTTCCATTCTGGAAAGACACATTGGGAAACAACACCCCGTGACCGCTATCGCCTATCTCGGTTACGGTGCACTCGAGGAGGACCGAAACCGTTACGATCGGGCTGAACAGCTGTATTCTCAGGCGCTGGCCGCCTTCCAAGCAAAGCTCGGTCCAGAGCATCCCTACACGGCAATGGCGCTCAATAACATCGGTGAAATCAACCGGCTCCGAGGAAGGTATCGAAAAGCTAAAACGTATTATCAGCGTGCCCTGACAATCGACGAGAAAAAGCTGGGACCTCGGAACCCAGCCGTCGCTGAAATCGTTCGCGGCCTTGCGCTGACCCACGCCAACCTCGGCGATACGGCCGGGGCGAAGCAGCTCTTCGACCGCGCCCAAAGCATCCTCGAAGCGGCCAATCAACCGCTGGATCAGCTCCTCGCCGACAGGCAGCAAGCCCTCGGAGCCCGTTCCTCACACCCCCGCTCACGTCCAACGAATGACGGGCCTGGACAATAAGCATCCCCAGATGACGAATACGTTGGGAACCGTCAACCAACGATAGAGAGTGTCCTGAGGCCTGCCTTCCTCGCAGCATCAACGATCTCCTGCAGAATTTCCTCAGTCTCGAGATCGGCAAGCCCTCCCAAACCAACCAAGAGGTCACATCTCAGAAAGGCGTTCATTTCTCCGACGACAACCATGACGAGTTGCTCGTCTTCGGCCAACGCCTCAAGGGCCTCAATCTCCGCGACCGGCCCCCGGTCGAGCCGGCCGGGAGGCACGTAGAGGTAGAGCACAGGCTCGATGGTCTCCCGTGCGAGGGCGACAATGTCGCCTAATGTGATGCGCCCATGCCACGTGCTCCACGGATAGGCCCGGACATCTGGAACCGGCCCGGACCAGCCAAGGGCTTGCGCGACGACCTGGACAAATCGTTGATGGTACGAACCTCCGAAAGTCATCAAGGGATAGGCATCCCCTTTGAGACGATCCAGCGATTTCAAGACCATCTTCGGCTTTTCTCCCACGAGCGCCTCACCTTCCGCAAGCGCCTGCTGGACCCGCACCTCCGGTGCCACCACATCGCGTTTCCTCTTCCATAAGGCCATCTTTACCTCCTCCTGGAAGTCTCTCTCTTCATCCTCCTCAAGCCTGGCACGAGGCGGGGAAGAGCTCCATAGCCCAACGCGACAATCATGCGCGGGAACGCGACAGATCGGCGTCATGGCACCAGCCCTTCACCGTTTCGTGGTACACTCTGCACCAACGATGGGAGTTCGAACGACTGTCCGGCGTACGCGGGAGGCAGCCGTTGTAACGAACGGTCATGGAAGGATCGCTCCTGGCTGTCCGGCCACAACACACTGCCGAAGCTGATGACCACGTCCTCCCCCATCCTCATCATCGATGACAACCCGGATGACCGTGCGCTGATCCGTTACGTTCTCCAGGACCCCTTCTCATCGACAGGGATCAGGGAAATCGAGGGTGCTGCGGACTTCTCCAGCGCCCTCCTCAGTGGAGAGCCACGCCTGATCATCACGGAGCTCGACCTGTCGTGGATCACCGTTCCGGATCTGGTCAGGACGGTTCACGAACGTTTCGCAACGGTTCCTATTGTCCTCTGCTCGTGCGCGGCAAATGGATCCTTAGCTGTCCCGGCGCTCGAGGCCGGTGCCGACAGTTTCGTTCCAAAAACCTCACGCGGCTATCTCGATCTTCCGGATGCCGTCAAGGCCGCCCTGTTCAGAGCGCGCCGCCTCCAAAAACGCTACGCCGGGGACGATTCCTATCGCCGTCTTGTGACTGCACTCCCATTTGGCGTGTTCACGGCGACGCACGACGGGCAGATCCTCGACGCCAACCCGGCCCTGGCAACGATCCTGGGATTCGGGTCGCCCAACGCCCTGACGGGACATCTGCTCCCGGAGTTCTTCGCGGATGCGGGCGAGGGCAAACGGTGGCAGGCGCAGCTCAACGACGTTCGGACAGGGGCCGGGAACGACGTCACTCTCCGGCGTCATGACGGCGGCACGGTCTGGGTCCGCCTTGCAACGTGGCTCGCAGGGCAGGGCTCCGGGGAACAGACCTATCTCCAGGGCGTCATTGAGGATATCTCAGAGCAGAAGCGGGCCCATCAGGAGCTGGTACGGCGAAACACCGTCCTTGCAAATTCCTGCGCGGAGCTTGAGAACTTCGCATCAGTTGTCTCACACGATCTACGGGAACCCCTGCACCTCGTCGAACGGTACAGTACGATGCTCGCTGAAAAACTTGGCCCCTCTTTAGACGCCAAGGCCGGGGAATACCTGGACCACATCGTCCACGGGACCGTCCGGCTCCGCGGCATGATCGATGCGATCCTCGAGCTCTCCCGCGTCGAGACCCGCGGCGGCACCTTTGCTCCAGTCGACTTCGAGGCGGTCCTCGCCGAATCGACGGCGAACCTTGAGCAGATCATCGCTGAAACCTCCGCCGGGATCACCCATGACCTCTTGCCCACGCTGGCCGCTGACGAAACCCAGATGGTTCAACTCTTTCAGAACCTCCTCGGCAATGCCCTCAAGTTCCGGGGAGGCGAGCCGCCCACCATTCATGTTGGGGCTCAAGAACGTGCCGAAGACTGGCTCTTCTCAGTACACGATAACGGCATCGGCATTGAGCCTGAGGCGGCGTCTCGAATCTTCGAAATCTTCCAGCGTCTGCACACGCAGGATGAGTACCCGGGCATGGGGATTGGGCTCACCCTCTGCCAACGAATCGTCCAGCGGCACGGGGGACGCATCTGGTTCGAATCGGATCCCGGCCATCAAACGACCTTTTTCTTTACCATTCCCAAACATATTGGGCAGTGGCCATGACCAAAGAAGCACTGACTGGAGGGACCATGTTCGATCCCACGCCGATTCGCGTGTTGCTCGTCGAGGACAGCCCTGGAGAGGCAGATCTCGTGCGCGAAATGCTCTCCCAAACTGGGGCATCCCATTTCGAGATCGAGCACCGGGTCCGTCTGTCCGGTGCGCTCGCCAGGCTTCGCCCCGGCGCCTTCGATGTCGTGCTGCTCGATCTCAACCTCCCCGATAGCCGTGGGCTGCAGACGTTCGACCGCGTCAACGCCCAGTGCCCCTCGGTACCCGTGATCGTCCTGACCAATCAGACTGACGAGGAGATGGCGAACGAGGCGGTTCGACGGGGTGCGCAGGACTACCTCCTCAAGCAGGACACGGAAGCTTCGCTTCTCGTCCGCGCCATCCGGTACGCCATTGAACGTAAAGCGGCGGACAAGGCCATGCGGGAGAGTGAGCAACGGTACGCGCTGGCGATCCGCGGAGCCAATGATGGCATCTGGGACTGGAATCTGATTGCTTCGACGATTTTCTTCTCGCCGCGGTGGAAAGAGATGATCGGCGCCGGAGCTGACCAGCTCACCAGCAACCCCGAGGAGTGGTTCGGCCGTGTTCATCCTGCCGACAGGCCGGCGCTCGAGGCAGCGATCCAGGCACACCTCGACGGGCGGACGCCACACCTGGAGGCGGAGTACCGGCTCCGGCACACCGATGGGAGTGACAGGTGGATGCTGGTTCGAGGTCTCGCCGTCCGTGATTCAAACGGCACCGCCGTCCGGATGGCGGGCTCCCAAACCGACATCACGGCCAGAAAGAACGCAGAGGCCCGGCTGCTCCACGACGCGTTTCACGACGCGCTCACGGGGCTGGCCAACCGGGCGCTCTTCCTTGACCGGCTGCAATTGGCGCTGGAAGCCACCAAACGGAGGGACAACGGCCAATTTGCGGTCCTCTTCCTCGACCTCGACCGCTTCAAAAACATTAACGACAGCCTCGGGCACGCCGTCGGCGACGCACTGCTTCAGCTCATCTCACAACGATTGGCGGATTTTCTGCGTCCCGGCGATACGCTGGCCCGGCTCGGTGGAGACGAGTTTGCGATCCTCGTCAACGGCGTCGATGAGCCAAGCGCCGCCGTCCACGTTGCCGGACGTATTCACGCACTGTTCGCCAAGCCATTTCTCGTCCGGGGAAACGAGGTGTTTACCTCGGCTAGCATCGGCATCGCGTTGACCACGACCGGCTATGGAAGTGCTGAAGAAATCCTCCGTGATGCCGATATCTCGATGTACCGGGCGAAGTCCGGAGGCGGCAACGGGACCCAAATCTTTGACCGCAAGATGCACGACGCCGCCGTCGCACTGCTCAAGCTCGAGATGGATCTTCGCCGCAGCATCGAGAACGGCGATTTCATCATGTACTACCAGCCGATCGTGTCGCTGACACGAGGACGTCTCGTCGGGTTCGAAGGTCTCGTCCGCTGGCGTCATCCGGAGCGCGGACTGGTGGCGCCCCAGCAGTTCATCGGCGTGGCCGAAGAAACAGGGCTCATTGTTCCCCTGGGCTGGTGGGTCCTCGAGGAATCGTGCCGGCAGCTCGAAACGTGGCAGCGCCGGTTCCCCTTCAACCCGCCCTTATCGATCAGCGTCAACGTGTCGGGCAAGCTCTTTCGTCAACCGGACATGGTTGACCGGGTCGTGGGCATCTTGGAACACACCCATCTCGACCCCTCGAGCCTCCGTCTCGAGATCACTGAAAACATCTTGATGGACCACGGGGAGGCGGCCCTCAAGAAGCTGACCGAGCTCCGGGCTCTCGGCATCGAGCTCCAGATCGACGACTTTGGAACGGGATACTCCTCGTTGAGTTATCTGCAACGCTTTCACTACGACACCCTCAAGATTGACCGGTCATTTGTCGCCGAGATGGCTAACTCCGGGGACGCCGACGCCATCATCGAGACGATCATCGGTCTCGCCAGCTTACTTGGGATGAACGTCATCGCCGAGGGCGTCGAGACGCTGCAACAGTTCCGCCTCCTTCGAGGCATGCGTTGCCCCCAGGGCCAGGGGTTCCTCTTCTCGCACCCTGTCCCGCCGGCGCGTGCCGAGGAGCTGATCAGAAACATGCCGGAGCGCTGATCCGAACGATCTGGTACTGCGCTGGCGTGGGGTCTGACCGCCCCTGCATCACGGCGCCCGGGTCATCATCCGCTTGCTCCCAACACCGGTGAACTGTAGATTTTCCTCATGAACACATCCTCCGGCCCCGCTACCGATCACCCTCTTGGGGCGTTCCTCGGGGTCTTCACACCGTCGATCCTGACGATTCTTGGCGTTATTCTCTTCTTGAGAACCGGTTGGATCGTTGGCAATGCTGGGCTCGTCCCCGCCCTCGTCATTGTTCTCATCGCCAACGCTATGACCTTGGGAACCGCCCTCTCGGTCTCCGCGATCGCCACCAACATGCGGGTCGGCGCCGGCGGCGCGTACTACATCCTGGCACGGAGCCTCGGGCTCGAAATTGGCGGCGCAATTGGCATTCCGCTCTTTCTCGCGCAGGCGTTCTCCGTCACGCTCTACGCCTTCGGCTTTGCCGAGAGTATGCGCTTCGTCTGGCCCACCGTTCCGGTGCAAGCCGTCGCAGCGGTCACGATTCTCGCCGTTGCCCTTCTCGCGGGACGAAGCGCCAATCTCGCGCTCACGATGCAGCTTCCCATCATGGTCCTGCTGCTCCTGGCGCTCGTGTCCCTCGCCGGTGGTGTCGTGCAGCATGGGCACCTCCACGTTGAGCTGTGGAAGGGAGTTACCGGATCACCCTCCTTCTGGACGCTCTTCGCCGTCTTCTTCCCCGCCGTGACCGGTATCATGGCCGGGATCAGCCTCTCCGGTGATCTTCGAAACCCAACGCGCGACATTCCCCGCGGGACGATCGCCGCCGTCCTCACCGGGCTGGCCGTATACCTGGCGGTCCCCGTCATCCTGGCCCTGGGCGCCGGTACGAACACACTGATCCACGACCCGCTCGTCTGGATGAAGGTCTCCGCGGTTCCTGCGCTCGTGCTCCCCGGGCTGTGGGGCGCCATCCTTTCATCGGCCCTCGGCAGCATCTTGGGAGCTCCCCGAACGTTGGAGGCGCTGGCCGAGGACGGCGTGATGCCCCGGTTCCTCGCGCGGCGTGTGACGCCCGGCCCCGGGCGAGCTCACGTGATCTCGACCGGTGTGGCGCTGGCGGCGGTCGCGCTTGGAAACTTGAACGCCGTTGCACCCGTGCTGACCATGTTCTTCCTGACAACGTATGGGATGATCAACCTCGTGGCGGGGCTGGAACGTCTCTCCGGTGCTCCCTCGTTCCGGCCGACCTTCCGGGTGCACTGGATCATCTCGCTGACTTCCGCGTTTGGCTGCTTTGCCGTGATGTTTCTCATCAGCCACGTGGCAGGCATCATCGCCATCCTCGCTGAGATCGGCATCTATTTCGTCCTCAGACGCCGGGCGTTGACGGCCACCTGGGGAGACCTCCGTTACGGGGCATTGATGTCGCTCGCTCGTGTGACGCTCCTCAAGCTGAGGATGCTCCCGGTCGCCCCACGGAACTGGCGGCCTCATATTCTTGTTTTCGCCGGCAAGGCCGACCGGCGGAAGAACCTCATCCGGCTCGCCGCATGGCTCAACCAGGAACGTGGCATTCTCACCGTCAGTCAGCTCCTCGTCGGCAGGCTTGAAGAGCTGGCTGACGTCGCCCGGCAGGAGAGGGAATGGGCCGGCCGCCATCTCGAGGACGAGGGCATTAATGCATTTGCTGAAGTCGAGGTCGTTCCCGTTTTCGAGGATGGCGTGATTTCCGTCGCGCAGGCCAACGGGATCGCAGGCATCTCGTCAAACACCCTGATGTTCGGCTGGAGCACCAAGCCTGACCGGGTTGCCGCACAGCTGCGAATCATGCGCACGATGAGCCTCCTGGGCAAGTCGACGCTGATCTGCCGGGTTCCCCCTGGGGACTGGGCAACCCATCCCCGGAGAATTGACGTCTGGTGGGGCGGCCTTGAGAACAACGGCGACATGCTCATGCTCTTCGCCTACCTCCTCTCGGCCGATCGCGTGTGGAGGCGAGCGCAGATCCATGTTCACAGCATCGCCAACGACGAGGCGATGCGGGAGCATACGCGGGGCGAGATCCGCCGGATGCTGACGGAAAGCCGGATCGAAGCGGAGACGGAAGTTGCGCTTCGCTCGGAAGCTGCCGATGTTTCCGGCATCATTCAGGCCAAATCACGGGATGCCGATATCGTCTTCCTTGGGTTGCACGAACCGGCACACGGAGAAGAGGCGTCCTATGCCGCCCACCTCACCGGGCTGATCGGCGACCTCCCCGCGGTCGTCTTCGTCCGCAACGGTAGCAACTTCGCCGGTCAGCTGCTCGACACCTGAGCCCCGAGCCGATCTATCGATGCAGCACACGGTAGTCAGCGGCGATCGGGAAGCGTCTCCCGACGCCGAACGCCTTGGAAGTGATCTTGAGACCTGGCGCAGATTGCCGCCGCTTGTACTCGTTGCGATCGATCAGGCGCACGACATCCCGGACGGTGGCGGGATCAAACCCCTGCTGAACAATCTCAGAGACAGACCGGTTGTGCTCGACGTACGCTTCGAGAATCCTATCGAGCAGCTCGTACGGCGGTAACGAGTCTTCATCCTTCTGGTCCGGCCTGAGCTCGGCGGAGGGCGGCTTGTTGAGGATACTCTCCGGGATCACCTCCCCGTCCCGGTTGAGCCACCGGCAGATCTCGTACACCATCGTCTTGGGCACATCGCTGATGACGGCCAGCCCGCCAGACATGTCACCGTACAGCGTGCAGTACCCAACCGCCAGCTCCGACTTGTTCCCGGTCGACAGGAGCAGCCTGCCAAACTTGTTCGAGAACGCCATCAGGACATCGCCACGAATTCTCGCTTGAAGGTTCTCCTCTGTCACATCGGGAGCCAACCCCTGAAAGGCCGGCTCCAACGTGTCGAGGTATGCCTGGAACAACGCATCAATTGGCACAACCTGATACTCAATTCCAAGGTTTGCGACGAGCGCCTCGGCATCCGCGAGGCTCGATGCCGACGAGTAGCGGGTGGGCATGGCGATGCCGAGAACGTTCTCTGGGCCGAGCGCGCCGGCCGCGACGGCGGCAACGAGGGCCGAATCGATGCCGCCGGACAATCCCAACACCACCTGCGTAAAGCCACACTTGCGCGTGTAGTCGGCAAGTCCCAGCGTCAGCGCCCGGTACGCCTCCTCGGCGATGCTTGACGACACGCCGTGAATCTCTCCGGCTGGCGCCGGGCTCGTCGCGCCCAACGCCCCGGACGGGATCTCGTAGGAGACGAGGTCCTCTTCGAAATCGCGGGCGCGTACGATGACATCACCGGCCGGATCGAACCCCAACGAATGCCCATCGAAGATCAGCT
>WGCW01000102.1 GCA_015493585.1 Acidobacteriota bacterium | reverse complement strand
TGAACTTGATCGTCACCGTCTGACCCGCATAGTCAAGCACGTTGAACGACTTCGTCACGTACCCCGACGCCGCCGCATTCGTGTTGCTGTACGTCGCCAGCGTGTGCGACGTCCCCGATCCATCGATCAGGTAGACGTACAGCTTGTCGTATGCCGTCGACGTTCCATCGTTGGTCACCACCTTGAGATCGAACGTGAACGTCGCCGTCGTCGCATCGGACGGAATCGCCACGCTCTGTTGCACCGTGTCTGTCTCCGTCTGACCGTACCCGTTGAGCCACGCCAGCCACGACCCGTGCTCGGCCCGCGACGAGTCATTGCTGATCGGGTTGTTGCTCCCCGTCGACGTCCAGCTCCATGGACCGGTCGTCCCAGAGGAACCGGTGTTCGATGATCCGTACAGACCGCCTTCGAACGTCCCATCGGAGATCCGCTCCGTTGGCGTTCCACCGCCACCACCGGAAGTCCCTCCCGAACCGGATCCAGCCAGCCAGGCGATCGCATTGAGATGGATCAAGGCGTTGTCGTAGGCCGCCGCCCCCCAGCCATCATGCGTTGTGTGGCCGCAGGTGTTTGTTGCATCTTCGGCCGGTGACGAGTCACCGATCGCCGCGACACGCCCCTGGCCGTACTTGGCGATGGCAAACGTGACTTTGCTTGTTGCACCAACTGTGCCATCGCTTTTCCAGATTTCTCCGGTGACGGTGGAGTTATTGGCCGGATGCAACGTCATTGACGTTGCTCCGTACAGGCCGAGCCCCTTGCCCGGGCTGCAGTCGCCATAGAGCCCATGGACGATCGGAGAGTTGGGGTCATTGGTGTAGAGGTCATCGGGATGATCGTTGAACCAGCTATCTGATTCAGTGTTGACGTTGAAATGAATTCCAAAATGCGCATCGGATCCCAGGTCATTGAACACCTCTGCGGCATCCCATCCGTCGTTGTTCCGATCCGCCCCGGCGTGATCGGAAATCATGAACAGCCCGCCCCCATTTTCGACAAAGTTGAGGATGGCCTGTTTTTCAGCATCGGTGAACGGCACATTCGGCTCTGGCAGCACGAGGACGTCGTAGTGGGTTAGATCCTGCGCATTACTGGTGTCTCCATAGGTCAGTGATGCACCGGAGGGGAGCGACTCGACATGGTATCCGTGCTTGACCAGCGCGATTCCGAAGGCTGAAAAGGCCCCAGACCAGTACGTTTCTGGTGTGCTTCCCGTCACGTTGGCCTGGCTGGGCGTCGGATACCGTTGCGCGACGCCACAGCTATCTTCATCGATCACCCAATCCGCATTCCCAACGGTTTGAGCGTGGCTGGCGTCGAAGAGAACGTTGACAGCCGCCCACGCTGGCGAGCATGCAACAACAAGGACGAGCCCAAACACGAACGCCATGAACCTTCGAGACATCTGATCCCTCCTTTGTGATCTTCCAGTTGTCGCCAGACCGTCTGGAACTCAATGGAGGTTGGAGAGGGCCTAGCGCCTTTCGCACACCCATGGCTGCAAACGGGATGCAGCCTAGCCCTGTCATGTCACCGTGTCAACGGAATGCGTGCGATCACCAGTGGGGCTCTTTCTGCCACGGACCAGAAACCAGATCCTCCAGCGGCCGTCACACCGGTGGTACGTGGTACAACACATTGTGTGGGCAAATCCCAGGCAAAAGGCCGAACCGGATGGACCCCGTTTGCGGAGTGTCCAAAGGACGCAAGATCAAGCCTATAATGTTGATGGAGGGTCATGACCGAGACGCCCAGATTGTTGCTCAATCCCGCGTGTCCTGCCTCCGGGGATCCGCGCATGCACCGGCTGACCGGCATCCTGGCGGCGCTGGCAGGGGCGGAGTGGGCGATCCTCACGATGTGGCAAGAGGGCTGGAACCGGGAGTGCCGCTACGTGTCGGGACTGCCAGCCGGTCAACCACGCGAGCTTGTGCTCGTCGAGTCCCCTGACTTCCGGGCGACCCTCCAGGTCGATAGCTCCTCCCCGGCCGGTGAAGAGGCCGTCGCGCAGGCAGCTTTCCTCGTTGAACAGGAGATGAGCGTCCGCAAGCTCGGCCGGCAGGTTGGCCTGCTCCAGGGCGCGCTCGATAACACGTCGGCGGCGGTGCTCCTGTTCGACCGGGAGGGGAATATCGTGTACGCGAACCCGCCGGCCGACACGATGTTGACCCACCAGACCGAGGAACCGCCCCGCCCCGCCGGTGCAGATGCCACCGGCACGCCGTTGATGGGGTTGCTGTGCCGGTGGGTCGAGGAAGCTGTGGCCGCTCCGCCCGGGTCGTCCGCTCGCACCGAGGTGGTCACGCTTGCCGATGGGACCATCGTTGCCTGTGAGGTCCTGCGCATCGTCACGGGCGAAGATGAAGAGACCGGTGTCGTCGTCCTCCTGCAGCGTGTCACTGCAGCGCCCGACCTGCGCCTGGACATCCTCGTCAAGAAGTTCGGGCTAAGCCCACGGGAACGCGATGTCCTCCGGCTGCTGGCCAGCGGCTTGCAGCGGACGGAGATTGCCGACACGATGTGTCTGAGCCCCCACACCGTCCGGGATCACATCAAACGCCTCTACCAGAAAACGGGAACATCCTCGAAGGGGGAGCTGCTCCGCCTCCTCTCCCGCGGAGGATCTGAAACACCGGCCGGCCCGGCTCGCTGACCTGTTGAGGCAGGTCTCCCCCGGTGGGACGCGACGGGTCCGCCGGGAATGAGATAATGCAGCCGTGCATAGCGGCAAGTTTCCCGTCGTGGCGTTCGGCACGATCGTGCTGGCGTTGCTGGTCGTCTTCTTTCCGTCGCTCTTTTTCGGGCGGGTGATCTCTCCGCTCGACGTCCTGTACAACACGCCACCCTGGCGGGCAACACACCGTCCTGTCGAGGTCACCAACCCCGATCTCAGCCCCGCTGCGACGGTGTCCCTCTCGCTGATGGAGGCCGCCCACCGTGACGGGAGTTCGATCGCCGTTTGGAATCCGTACGCAGCCTGCGGGGGCCCCGGAACGTTGACGTGGAACGACGGCCTGCTTTCCCCGGCCGTCCTGCCGTTCGTCTTCTGGATCGATCCGGCCCATCTCCCAAATGTCATCGTGCTGATCAAGCTGCTCCTGGCCTTCGGCGGTGCGTGGCTATTCCTCCGCCGGATCGGACTCGATGACCTGGCCGCGTCGGCTGGAGGCGCGGCATTTGCGTTGGCCGGACCTTTGACCGCGAACTGGCTCTGGCCGTCGAGCGCGACCGCTGCAGCGCTCCCGCTCCTCCTGTGGGCCGTCGACGTCACACTGGTATCGGAACGCCCCCGGCGTTGGATCGCGGCCGGGAGCGTCGTCTGGCTCCTTTTCCTCAGTGGTGGAGCCCCAGGCGTCACCGTCACCGCATGCGCCGTTGTCCTCGCGTGGGCCGTCTTCCGGTGGATTCAGATGAGACGCCGCCGGACGCATTCAGCAGAGAAGGTGATGGCGCTGCTCATCGCCCCCGCAATCGCGATCGCCGTGCTTGCACCATCGTTGCACCTGTACGAGGCTGCGGGAGTGCACGCCAGCACCAGTACGAGCGCTCTACCAACTGGCTCGTGGGGAGCGGCGGCCTTTCGTCTCTTCGCCGATCCGTTCGCCTTCGGCGATCCTCGTCAGGCGACGTTCGAGCCTCCGGCCCGCATGGGCACGATCCCATTCCATGACACCGTGCTCAGCGCCGGATTGGTCACGCTGGTCCTTGCCCTGTTTGGAGCCGCCACGGGGAAGCGGGAGGCGGGGTTCTGGCTGGCGATCCTCGGAGGGGGCCTGTTGGCGGTGGCGTGGGCGCCGGGTGGCCGGGTCAGCGGGTGGCTGCCGGGAGCAAAGGCCATCCCGGTGGCCGCTCTTGCACCGGTCATCGCGCTGGGCGCAGCCGTGCTGGCAGGCTTCGGAATGGCGGCGTTGGAACGGATCGCCGGATCGGGAACGTTGCGTGCTGCATGCGGGCTCCTCATCGTTGCCATCGTGCTCGAACAGGGGATGTTCGCAGGTCACCTGTTGGCGTTCCTCCCTCCGGCTCAGGCACGGTGGACGGCGACGCGCGGGGTCAGTTTCCTCGAACACCAAGCTGCCCTGGCGCCGGCCCGTGTCGCACCGCTCGGGGACACGCTGACCCCTGAAACGGCCCAAGCGTACGGACTGGAGGATCTCCGGAGCCGGATGGCGCCGTCCGGCGCGTATCGCACCCTGCTCTCGCTGATCGACCCGCAGGTCAGTGTCGAACCGTCCAAAGGGCTCCGGCTCAACGCTGCGACCGTGGATCTCGAGCACCCGTACCTCCGCGCGCTGGGCGCGCGCTGGGTGTTGGAAGATCCCCGCTACAGTCTCGTCGAGTTCTCTCTGGGGCAGGACACGATCGAAGTCGAGCCGCGTCACCGCTTGCTCGGTCCGATCGTGACGGGGAGCGCCGTCACCCAGGATCTCTTCCTCCCGCGGGGATGCTCGCGGCTGGCGTTGAACGCTGCACGCCGGGGGCCAGAGCCGGTTGGGACCGTACGGGTCGAGCTGACCGACGAGATCAGCGGGCGGCGGCGGGCATCGTGGAATGTCGCAGCCAAACGGCTGGCGGCGGATGGCTTCGTGTGGCTCAGCGTGCCTCCAGGGCTCGATGCCCGGCACCGCGTCCGCCTGACTATCGTCCCCAACCTGAGAGCCGGCGCGGTGTGGCTACGCAGAACCTCTAACCCGCATGCACTCAACGGTGAGCTCCTCGTAAACGGTCATCGTGTGCACGGCGATCTTGGGCTTTCCTTCGACGTCTCCGGCTACGTGCCGGTCTACAGCGGGGCCGACCTGAGAATCTGGGAGGACCGGCGAGCCGCGCCGCGGTTCTGGATGGTGAGACGGGTGATCCCCGGCGGTCTGAACCTTCTCTTGAAGGCGCAGCCGCCGATCGATCTGACCCGGGCCGCGGCGGTCGCGCCCGGGGTCGAGCGAGCGCTTGCACCGCTGCTCGGCCGGCACGTCCCCCATGGCCGCGAATCGCTCGTGCTCCGCTCATGGTCTCCCGCGGCGTACGAGCTGCACGCCACCCTGCGAGCCCCTGCGTTGATGGTCAGCTCGGTGCCGTCGAGGCCGGCGCTGTGGCGTGCCACCATCGACGGCCACCGGATCCGGCCGGTGAGGGTCAACGGGCTCTTCCTCGGTCTGCCGGTGCCCGCCGGAACCCACCGGATCGATCTGAAAGCCGCCCTGCCTCCCGGCCGCTGGGCCATTTCCGGAATCGGGATGCTCGCGTGGATCGTTCTTGCAGCTGCGGCCGGATGGCCGGGAAAGGGGCGCAAACGGTGAAGCTCGTCATTCAAATCCCGGCGTGGAATGAGGAAGCGTCTCTCGGCGAGGTCATCGATGCGCTCCCACAGCACGTTGCAGGTTTCGACGAGATCGAGGTTCAGGTCATCAACGATGGATCGGAGGACCGGACCGCCGAGGTCGCGCGTGAGCACGGGGCACGCGTCGTGGACCTCGGAGTGCATCTCGGTCTGGCGGTGGCGTTCGAGACTGGGATCAAAGAGGCGGTGCGGCGTGGTGCCGACGTGATCGTCAACACCGATGCCGATCACCAGTACGATGCCCGTGACATCGGCGCGCTCGTGCAGCCAATTCTCGAAGGCCGTGCTCATATGGTTATCGGTGATCGCCAGGTCGCCCGTCTCCGGCATTTCTCACTGACCAAGAGGATCTTGCAGCGGTTGGGCTCGTGGCTCGTCCGGCGCCTTTCGAAAACCGGCGTCCGGGATGCGACGTCTGGCTTCCGCGCGATTTCCCGCCAAGCAGCGCTCGGCCTGCACGTCTTCACCCGGTTTACCTACACGCTTGAGACCATCCTGCAGGCCGGCGAGGCCGGGCTTACAGTCGTGTCCGTCCCCGTGAGGGTTCACCCGGACCGGCAGCGGAAATCACGGCTCTTCCGCTCGAACATCGAGTACGTGATCCGGTCGGTGGAAAGCCTGGCCCGCATCGTCGTGCTCTACAACCCGCTCCGGATTTTCCTCCGCCTCGGGCTGGTACCGGTCGGCCTGGGCGTCCTCCTCCTGGCCCGGTTCGGATGGCTGTACGTTCAGGGAGAATCCCCTGCAGGCCATGTGCAATCGTTGATCCTTGCGGTGATTCTGATCGTGACCGGGGCGCAGATTTGCATCCTCGGTCTCGTCGCCGATCTGATCGCGGTCAACCGCCGGCTGGTCGAGGAGATCGAGCACCGCACCAGGGATCGCCTCGAATGACCCACGCCCCGGCCGGGATCTGGGCGTTGCGTCTGGTGCAAGCCATCATCGCCGCCGCCCTGCTGATCGCCGTTGTCTGGATTGCCAGACCAACACACGTCGTCCAGCTCCTCGAGCACACCGATCCGGGGATGGTTGGTATCGCCTTCGGAACGTCATTGATCGTCGTCTTGCTCCGCGCGCTGCGCCTGCGGCTCATCCTGCCCGCAGGCCGGCTGGGGTTGGGTGTATCGATCCAGGTCACCGCCGTCTCCCAAGCCGCAACCTCCCTCGTTCCTGCCCGCCTCGGCGAGCTGGCGCTCCCGGTGCTGCTCAAACGGGTGGCCGCGCTCGAGCTCTCTTCCGGCCTGGGGGCGCTCCTGATCGCCCGTTCGCTGGATCTCGCCTCGCTCGGTATCTGGGGAAGCGTCGCGGTGGCGGCACGGTGGGGAGGACGCCGGCCGGTCCTCCTCCTGGCGTGCCTCATCCTGGTGGCGCCGGCGTTCCTGCTCCCCGTCACGGTTCGAACGGCCGACCGGCTGGCAACCCGGTTCCTGGCGGCGCGGGGCCGCACTGGGCGGCGCTGGACGCGGAGGATCCGCCGCGTCAGACGGGCCTTGAACACCCTTGCAGCGATGCCCGGACGCATGATCGCGGCAATGGGTGTCTCGCTGACGCTGTGGTTCGCCATCTGGGTCACGCTGGCGGTGCTGCTAAGGGCGGTCGGATACACCTGGCCGTTTGGCGACGTGCTCGTCGGTGCAGCGGCTGCCTCGCTGGCGACGCTGGTTCCCGTCAATCTGATCGCCAATGCCGGCACGCTCGAAGCGGGGTGGACGGCAGGTTTTGCGGCGGTTGGGATTTCCGTCCCTATCGCCGCCGCCAGCGGCATCGCCATCCATCTGCTTTCCCTCATGATTGTGGTTGCCGTCGGGTCCTGCGCCGGCTTCACCCTGTGGCTGTCACGGCCGCATCCGCGGCGATGACCGGTCAGGCGAATTCCTTCTTGTCGTCGTACGGCAGGTCCCCCATCCACCCCGGCGCATCGGGAAACGCCGAGACGACACGGTTCCAGTTCGGCAGGAGCGGGACGTGCAGCAGGTTCGTCAGGTAACGGTCTCCGGCGCTGTAGAACGCCCGGGCGAAGGCTTCTGCGGAACGCTCCTCGAGGTCGCGGTCGAACGGGTAGCCGTTGATGGCGGCATCGAAAGCGTACCTCTCGATGTAGTCCTGGGCCAAGCGCAGGTAGGAGGCCTGCACGGCGCCCAACATCGCCGGAGAGATCTTGGCCCCTTCGGCGGCGATGGTCCGGAGGATCGATCCCGTGATATCGCTGACCATCCGCATCAAGCCCTGGTTGGGATTCCCCGCTGAAAGCTGCTGATGCTTGTGATCGTACCGGCCCGCCACATCGACCTGGCAGAGCTCCTTTGTGGAGATGTTGTGGTAGACCTCGGCCAGGATGCCCACCTCGAGCCCCCAGTCCGATGGGATCCGGATATGGCGGGCGAGATCGAGCTGCATCGACATCTCTCCCGCCAGCGGGTACCGGAACGCGGAGAGAAACTCGAGGAATGGCTGAGAAGGAAAGAAGTTCCGCAACGCCGTCAGGAACGGGTAGATGAACAGCCGTGTCACCCGTCCGTTGAGACGATCACTGATCCGCGCGTAATAGGCCTTTGCGAACTTGAAATCAATGTCGGGTCTGAGCACGGGAAAACAGAGCCGGGCCAGCAGGTACCGGTCGTAGGTGACGACGTCACAATCGTGGAGCGCGACGGCCTGGCAGTCGCCCATGCCGAGGAGATGGCCCAACGCAAACCACACGGCCTGTCCCTTCCCGCCCTCGCGCTTGACAAGCCCCCTGGCTTCGAAACGCTTGAAGATGCCGGTGGCGCGAGGGCCATCCAGCCAAAGGATTGTCGTTTCCTGGGGAAGATCGGAAAAGAACTCAAGCGCGCGCAGGTAGTCCGCCTTGGTGGCCCGGTCGAGCGCGACGACGATCCGGTGGATGTACGTGACGTCCTTGAGGTGCTCCAGGATCTTCGGGAGCGCCTCGCCGTCCATCTCCGACGCAAGGCTCGGCAGGAGCAGGGCCATCCGCCGGTGGACTGCGGCGTGGTGAAGACTTGCTTCAAGGTCCTCGAGGTTCCACCGCTCCAGGCGGTGGAGCGTCGTGAAGAGATGGTGCTGATGAAAATCGCTCATGATTGGCCCCCGTTGTCTCCGGCGCGCCGCTCAGCGTTGCCGGCTCGCCGTGGCTGCTGGCTCTCCGGTTCCGGATGAGCGCCACCGGTGCTCCCCTCAAGCTTGGCCTGTTGCCAGAGGGCTTCCAGTTCATCAGGGCTGAGATCACGCAGGCGGGTTCCGCGCGCTCGGGCGCTGGCTTCCATCGCCCGGAAACGGTTCATGAACGTCCGGTTCGTCTGCTGGAGGGCGGTCTCAGGTTCCACACCGAGGTGACGCGCGACGTTGGCCATGGTGAAGAGCACGTCTCCCATCTCCTCCCGCACCCGGCCGTTGCCGCCCCGTGCGAGCTCGGCCCTGAGCTCCTCAACCTCCTCCTCGAGCTTGCCGGCGGCATCGCCTACCCCTTCCCAGTCAAAGCCCAGAGCAGCCGCCTTCTCCGTCATCCGGAACGCTTTGAGTAGCGCCGGCAGCGCACTGGGGATGCCGTCCAACGCCGATGAGGAGGGGTGATCCTCGCGCTCGGAGCGTTTGATCTCCTCCCAGTTGCGCGTCACATCCTCCGCTCCATCGACGTGGACCGAGCCGAACACGTGCGGATGACGCCGGATCATCTTCTCCGAAATGCCGTCGCAGACGTCATCGATGGAGAACCAGCCGTTTTCGTGGCCGACCCGGGCCATGAAGACGATCTCAAGGAGCAGGTCGCCGAGCTCCTCCCTCAATTTGTCCGCATCGCCGGAGACCGCGGCCTCGGCGGCCTCGTACGCCTCCTCCAGCAGATACCCGGCGAGCGTCTCGAGCGTCTGCTCCCGGTCCCACGGACACCCGCCGGGCCCACGAAGCCGGTCCATGATTCTGACGAGACGGTCAAACGAGTGCGACATCATCTCATTATACTCGGGTTAGCTGCCTCTCCTTGCGGCTCCCCGGACCGGGCCGAGCTTCGCCGGGCATCTCCACGCCCAGATGACCTATACTCGTTCCATCGGGGGTACGTGATGCCACACCTGATTCTCGACGGTGAGATCGACCTGGAACGGCTGGCCCGGGAGATCGAGCCCGGCATCGTCAGGTGGGGGCGTGCCGTCCTCAAGACCTCGGCGGTGTGGACCCGGGGCGATGGGGCCGCCCTCCTTGTCGAGGGTGTCGTCATCGAGTTTTCCCGCCCCCTTCTCCCAGTTGCAATGGTCACCCCCCACCACGGTGATACCGCGATCCGGCTCTGGGCCCCGGTCCCGGTTGAGCGGACCCGTGCCGTCCAACGATGGCTCGCACTCATAGCGGTCCAGGCCCGGCGGGCCGGCGCGGGAATCCTCAAGGCCACCAACCTGCCCGAAGACCTCTGGGAAGACCTCTCTCTTGGCCCGCCCGAGCCCCGCGTGCCCGCCTAGTGCTGGAGGGCTTCATCCAGGTGCTGCATCTGCTCCTGCTCGGACCGCTGAAGGTTTTCCAGCCGGTCCTTGACGTCAGCCGTCGCCGGGCGCGTGGTGGATGCCCCGCTCAGGCTCGCACGTGCTGCATCGACCTGGCGCCTCGCCTCCTCAAGATGACGGTCCCCGCCGTGGAGGGCGTACGCGCGGAGCTCGTCCGCGGCGGATCGTAACGCCACCGCCGTATCGAGCGCCGGGCTCCCGGCCGGTGCGCCCTGCGCCCAGCCGGCTGCCGTCCGGGCGATCGTCTGGAGCTGGTCCACCGACGACGCGATCGTGCCGGGCGCCTGGAGCAAGCCGTCCAGCGAACGGATGTAGCCGAGCGCCGTCCCCCGGTCGAACGCGCGCGCTTCGACGCCGCTCTCGTGCAGGTCAGTCGAGATCGAGCGCACGGCGCCGACATCTTGTTTCGCCTCCGTGCCCCGAAGCACGAGGACCACCGCGACGGCGATCAGAACGATCAACAAGAAAGCTCCTGCAATTCGCATAGCTCCCTCCCTTGGTCTGATGCCACTTTAGCATCCGATACCCGCTTGCGCAGCGTCACCGGCGGCGTCACAATCGCAGCGGAGGCGCACATGTACGACTGGCATCACACAACGGTGCTCGCGGTTCGCCGGGACGGCCATGTCGCCCTGGGATCCGACGGGCAGGTCACGCTTGGCTCGACGGTGATCAAGGCGTCAGCTTCAAAGGTCCGTCGTCTCGCCGGTGGAACCGTGCTGGCGGGCTTTGCCGGATCGGTCGCTGACGCCCTGGCGCTCTTTACGCGTTTCGAGGCGAAGCTGGAGGCGTTCGGTCACAACTTAGAGCGCGCCGCCGTTGAGCTCGCCAGGGACTGGCGGACCGACAAGGCGCTGCGCCACCTCGAGGCGATGCTGCTGACGGCCGATGCAACGACGACCCTGCTGGTTTCGGGAACCGGCGAAGTGCTCTCGCCGGATGACGACGTCGTCGCCGTCGGTTCGGGCGGGCCGTATGCGCTCGCCGCCGCACGGGCGCTTCTCGCACACAGCAGTCTGGAGGCTGCCGACATCGTCAGGAACGCGCTCCAGATCGCCGCATCGATCGACATTTACACGAACGACCAGATCACGATCGAGGAGCTCTCATGAGGCTGGATACATTGACCCCGAAGGAAATCGTCGCCGAGCTCGACCGGTACATCGTTGGGCAGGACGCGGCAAAGAAGGCCGTCGCGATTGCACTTCGCAACCGGTGGCGGCGCCAGCAGCTCGATCCTGAGCTGGCCGAGGAGGTCGCGCCGAAAAACATCATCATGATCGGGCCCACGGGCGTCGGCAAGACGGAGATTGCGCGGCGGCTTGCCCGGCTGACCGGGTCTCCGTTCCTCAAGGTTGAGGCCTCCAAGTTCACCGAGGTCGGCTATGTTGGACGCGACGTCGAATCGATCATCCGCGATCTGGTCGAGGCGGCCATCCAGCTCGTCCGGACCGAGCAGGCCGCGGCGGTCAAGGTCCGCGCCGAGCGCGCGGCCGAAGACCGGCTGCTCGACCTGCTCCTCCAGCACCACGGCACGGCTCCTGATCCGTCATGGGAGGAAAACCGCCGCGTCATCAAGCGGCTCCTGCGGGAACACCAGCTCGAAGACCGGGAGGTCGAAGTCGAAGTCTCCGAGCAGAAGATGCCAACGATCGACCTGTTCACACCCCAGGGCATGGAATCGATGGGCATCAATTTCAAGGACATGTTCTCGGGCATGTTCGGGCAGAAGACGGTCAAGAAGATGACGGTTTCTGAGGCACGGCGGATCCTCGTCGCCGAGGAGGAGGACCGCCTGATCGACCGCTCCCGCGTCGAATCGGAGGCGCTCAGCCGCGTCGAGGAGAGTGGAATCGTGTTCTTGGATGAAATTGACAAGATCGCCGCCCGCGAGGATGGAGGACACGGTCCCGATGTTTCTCGCGAGGGTGTCCAGCGGGATCTGCTGCCGATCGTCGAGGGAACGACCGTCAACACCCGCTACGGCCCCGTCCGCACCGACCACATCCTGTTCATCGCCGCCGGTGCGTTTCACGTCTCCCGCCCGGCTGATCTCATTCCGGAGATGCAAGGACGCTTCCCGATCCGGGTCGAGCTGAGTTCCTTGGGCGCCGCAGAGTTCAAACGGATCCTCACCGAGCCGGAGAGCTCGTTGATCCGCCAATACACCGAGCTGCTCAAGACCGAGGGTGTCGAGCTGGGCTTCGAAACGGACGCGATCGAGGCGATCGCCCAGATCGCTGCTGAGATCAACGCGTCGGCCGAAAATATCGGCGCACGCCGGCTCCACACGGTGATGGAGCACCTCTTAGAGGACATTTCGTTCACCGCGCCGGAGCACGCTGGGACCCCCTACATCGTGACAGCGGCCATGGTCCGCGAACATCTTGAACCGTTGATTTCGGACCGCGATCTGGCGCGGTACATCCTGTGAGCGCGCCGATGCGCCGCGCCGTTTCAGCCGTGCCGGTGATCGTCGCCGCGCTCGCAGCGCTCCTCGGGACCGGGTGCGGCCGGAAGGCAGCCCCTCAACCGCCGGTCGTCCGGGTGCCCGAACGCACGAGAGACCTCGCGGTCAGCCAGGTGGGAACAACGGCGGTTCTCACGTGGAGCTACCCTTCGATGACCCGCTCGGGCGGGCCGCTGCCCGACCTCGAATCGATCGAAGTCTGGCGTCTCAGCCTCCCACCAAGCCAGGAGCCGCGGGGAGCCTCCCCCCGGATGCGCAAGGTCCGCGTCGAGCTCCTCCTTGCCAAAGGGCGCAGGCTGGCCACGCTTCAGAAAGAGGATCTCAACCGCGCCACACGCGGTCCCAAGCTCGTCTACCACGACGATCTCGCTGTGTGGTACCGGAAGAACCATAGCCGGATGCCGCTCATCATCTGGTACGCCGTGCGCTCGATCTGCTGCCACGGCCACGCATCGGAAATGTCCAACATTGTCAGGTTACGGCCTCAGGCGCCACCGTTACCCCCAACTGGCCTGACTGCCAGTGCCAGTGCCAACGGCATCACGATCGCCTGGCAACCAGCTGGCACGAACGCCGTCATCGTCGAACGATCAGCGGATGGGAAGACGTGGCACACACTGACCCCGCAGCCAGTCAAAAAGACGCCGTGGCAGGACGTCTCCGCGGCGCAGGGCACCACCTGGCTATACCGCCTGCGATCGATTCATGTCGTCGGTGGCGTCCGTATCGTCGGGGAGCCCTCGAAACCCATCAAGATCGCCTATCCTGACAAGTATCCGCCGCAGCCTCCAGCACAGTTGATCTGCCTGCCCGAGACCCGTCTCGTGCACCTGCGATGGTCCGCGGTCACCGATGCGGTTGAGTACCGTGTCTTCAGGAAACGGAAGGGTGAGGGCTGGCACCATCTCGATTTCCACGTCAAGGCCCACGAATACACGGATCACACGCCGCCACAGGGAACCCTGATCTACGCGGTCAAGGCGGTGGACGCCGCCGGGAATGAATCGAAAGGCGTATTCTGCACGACGATTGCCGGACAAGGGCCATGAGAAGTGGACTCTTTAAGGTTGAAGGGGCCGGCAACGACTTCCTGCTCGGCACGGGCGCATGGGCCGGCCGCCTTGCCGCCGATGCGGCACTCGTTCAACGTATGTGCCAGCGGCGCCTTGGATTCGGAGCGGATGGAACGCTCGCGCTGTTTCCCGATGGAGGGCGCGCGGTCCGTGTCGTTTACCGGAATGCCGACGGGGGAGAGGCGGCGTTCTGCGGGAACGCAACCCGATGCGCAGCGCGGGCGGCTGTGGCGTTGCTCGGTTATCCACCGCGTCTGAGCGTCCGAACGGCTTGGGCCGAGATCCCGGCTGAGGTCGACGGGGAGAGCGTCCGGCTGACGCTCCCCCCACCCGCTTCAGAGCCACGTGCGTTCACGCTGGACGTCGAAGGCAGCACCTGGAAAGGATGGCTGCTCGACGTTGGCGTTCCTCACCTCGTGGTCCCGGTCGAGGCGGATCTCAACACGTTCGAGGTGGAACGGTGGGGGCCTGCTCTCCGGTCACATCCAGCGCTCGGCAGCGCTGGGGCCAACGTCACGTTCGTGGCGCGGGGCGATGAAGGCCGCGTGAACGTCCGCTCCTGGGAGCGCGGCGTTGAAGCCGAGACACTCTCCTGCGCTTCCGGTGTCGTCGCGACAGCGCTCATTTGGATGATGCTGGACGGTGGCACCTCGCTCGCATGTGCTACACGTTCGGGGCAGATCCTCCATGTCCAGACGTTGGGCACTCCGCCCCAGTCCGCAACCCGGCTCGAGGGACCGGCGCACATTCTCGGCGAGGTGTTCCCCTTCGAGGCGTAAAAGAACCCCGGCCGGAATACCCCAGCCGGGGTGGGTCCATCAGGAAGTCCACATCAGGTAGACGCCAACCCCTTCGTGTCAGCCCGTACGGCCTGGCACGTCCAGGGCCCACGCCGCTGGCGCAAGGAAGCCTACTTCTCGACCCGCTCGCGCAGGGTTTTGCCAGCCTTGAAGTAGACGTACTGACGCTTGGGAATCGTGATCGTCGCACCGGTTGCCGGGTTGCGGCCCTGACGCGCGGCACGCTGACGGGTGGCGAACGTCCCGAAACCTGGAATCGTCACCTTCTCTCCGGCGTCGAGCGCCGTCGCAATGATCCCGGTACGCGGCTGCGCTGAGAACAGCGCGTCCACAACCTCTGCAGCCTTCCCTTGGCTCAAACCCGTTTTCTTCGCAAGCTTCACGGCCATCTCGGTCTTATTCATCCAATCCTCCCTTCGGATCCTCACGTTATCGTCATTATTGTGGCACCGGGGCCCAGATGTCAAGTGTCATCGTGTTCGGATCATTTCATACTGCCAACCAGCCGGTGTTCGGCACGTGGACAGGGCGGCTCGCAAACGGAACCCTCTCGAGCACAGCGGCAGGCCGGTGGCTGCGCCGGCCGCCTGCCTGTGCGAACCGTGCTGGGCGGGTCCGAAGACGCCCTCCTTTCGACCTTGCTGGAGCCCGTCCGCCAATCCGGAGGTTGTCGATCCCAGCTGCGCTCGAGGGCGTTGCGCTGTCCGGAAGGCCAACGAGGATCGAGAGATCCCAAAACGGCAGCTTCGGCTTCACCCCAAGAGGCGGCCGAAATTGCACGTTTTCCCCAAGAAGGCGGGCGAGATGGCGACATTCCACCTCACGTAGAGCGACCCGCACGACCAGGCAGACCGTCTCTACCCTTCTGTGCCGCTGTCCTCCTCTCTCTCTGCGCTGCCGCGATCTCCCCGGATAGATGCTCCGGATGGATCATCACGAAATGGGGACGGTGTTGAATATCAGCGCCTCGCTGCCGTGCCTTTTTGCCCGTCGGCCCAAGAGAGCTTGCCGCTGAGAGCGCCGGGGGCGCGGCGGGGAGGTTCATGCATGAGCGGTCGTGACGGTCTTGGGCCGCGTCGCGTGCAATCCGTAGCATGTCCCATCCGCCCAGATTCTTCGTCGGCTTCGCCTCCTCAGAATGACAAAATGGGGAAACCTGTGCGTCCTTTCAACAACAGCAATTACGTCGCGTCGAAAAAAGAAACGTAACGTACTGATGATACAAAACATCGAGAAACGGCATCCGAATCCCTGTTCGTCCACCGTCCCGGTGCCCCCTCCGGGGCATGTGCGTGCGCAGAATGACACCTTTCCCTGTCATCCTGAGCGGCGCGCCAAAGGCTCGCCGCGAAGGATCTCGCCTCCGCAGAATGACAGTGGAGGGGAAGGCTGCGGCTCTGCGATTCATTCCTCTTCGCACCTGTCCCGCAAAGACGCGGCGCACAGGGCAACAACCTCGGCTCGCCCCGTGCTTCCCGTTTGGAACGAGGTAGGCTACGATGCTGGTATGAAAAGGGTTCTTATCGCTGGAATGATCGCCATCCTCGCTGGGGCAGCCTTCGCCCAGGAAAACCGCGTCCGTGCCTGGCAGCAGCGGCTCCAGATCGACGAACCGCTTCCAGTGCCCCTCCTTTCGGTGGCTCCTGTCAATCCGTTTTCCGTACAGCTCGACGTCCCCCCAACCCTGACGAGCACAACAGTCCCCCAGAAGCTCCGGGTCTCCGGCGTCGCGCGTGTGGCAGCCTATGTCGACGCACACGGGCTCTGCCATGGGGCCGTCCCGCTCGAGCTCCCGTTCCCCTCACTGACGGAGGCGATCGGCCAGGGTTTCCGGAAAGCCAGATTCCACCCGGCTCTCGTTGGACGTACACCCCGGCCGGCGTGGGTCGTGCTCGACGTCACCCTCTCTGGAAAGATCAAGGATGTCATCCTTTCTGGCGAACGCCTGGACCTGCCATCACCGGGAAAGCCGCCGGTGCCCGCCGCTTTGAAACAGCCGTATACTCCTGGCAGACTCCGCACTTCTCCGGCTGCCAATCCAGAGACGTTGACCACGCCTCCGCAACCGAAGAAGGTGCGTATCCGCGTTCGGGCCCGTCAGCTCGAGATCCCACTTCGGGCACTGATCCATGTCACGACGGCTGGCAGGTGCGACCGGTTCGTTCCGCTCGATGTTCCGCGTGGGCTCGTCAGCTGGCTCCGCGCCTATCTGGCAACGTGGCGCCTCGCCCCAGCTCAGCGCGCGAGTCAGCCGGTCGCCTGCTGGGTGGTGTACGAGACACGGGCGATCATGAAGTTCTCGAAGCTGTCCTCGACGGCCGTGCGTCCCAAACCGGAGGTGACATTCAACCCTTCCGGCCCAGCACCTGCCGCCGCGACCCCTGGCGGAGCGTGACACGCTCAGAATCCAGCCAGCCGAGAATTGGAATTGCCAGCCTACGTGTTAGTCCAAACCGTTCCTTGAATGCACCGATCTCAAAGCTCCCGACGCCCCACGCCAGCACAGACCTGCGGACCTCCTCAAGAACCTCGGCGTGGATCAGGAACTTCCCCTCGAGCCGCACGAGCCTTCCCCTGCGGACGAGGAATGCACAGATGCCATCGACCGTCGCCGGCCGCGCCTTGAGCGTTGCTGCGACCTCCTGAGGGGAGGGCGGATCAAGCCCCGCATCCCTGTAGAGTTTCTCGATGGCGTGCGTGAGCTCCTCGCCCCTCGACGTCATGTGCTCGCGCCGTCCTGCCGGGACCACCATCCCTTCGGCAATGTCCAGAGCGCCCCGGTGGCGCAGCTCTTCAAGGTAGACGTCTGCCAGCGGAAGGGCCGGCCGGGGCAGGATCGAGGCCGCGAAGTCACGGGCGGGAACCCCAGCGGAGACTTCCTGTCCCTCGAGCCGCTGTTGGAGCGCCTCCCGTGCCGCATCGGCCAGCCGTTCAATGCGGTGCTCAGCGACCAGCCGGGGCGGTTTGACCGCAAGCGTCCTGACCTTCCCGCTCTCCACCAGCCGTCCCAGGGGGGCTTCGATCGCCGGTTCGAGCACCCCCAACCTCCCGGCAAGCCCGGCCACCGTCACCGCGCCGAGCCCTGACCGGGTGATCCACGATTCGAGCAAGGCTGGCCATGCGCTTCGTTGCACCGAGGGAAGCTCGCCGAGCCGCTTCGCATCGCGGCGGTGGAAACGGGGGAGATGTGCATCGAGGATCATGCCGCCCGCGAAGGTATTGACCGGTGCCGGGCGGCGCAGCACGAACCGGTCCCCAGGGAAACAGAGGAGCGGACGGGCCAGGCCGATCTGGGCGATTGCCGTCCCACCGGGCCGCAACGGCCGTTCGGAGAGCCGTTGGATCCGTGCAGGAATCCGGGTCGCCAGGGCGTGCAGCTCAATCTCTTCGTCTTCATCCAACGCATGGGGGGCTCCGGCTAACAGCTCCAGCCGTACGGTGAGGAGGCGCGTCGCTTTCCACGGACCGGGGCTCATCACCTGATCGCCCCGGCTCACGTCGTTCGTTGAAAGCCCAGCGAGATTGATCGCCACACGCTCTCCGGCCTCGACCTCGTCCCGCTCGGCGCCGTGGACGTGTAGCCGCCGCGCACGGCTCTGCCGTCCCGCGGGCAGGACGACGACCTGATCTCCCGCGCGCAACCTCCCCCACAGCGACGTGCCGGTGATGACGGTCCCGGCGCCCGCCATCGTAAAAACGCGATCGACCGCCTCGCGGTACGGACGATCTTCCGTCAGGTGAGGCCGCGCCTTCGAGGCCTGCTCGACCAGCACCTGCCGGAGCTTGGTGATTCCCTTTCCGGTGCGTGCCGAGACCGGAACGACCGGCGCGCCGGCGAACGGCGTTCCGCTCAACAGCTCATGCACCTCGGCGGCCGCCAGCTCGAGCATGTCGTCATCGACAAGATCGGCCTTGGTCAAGGCGACCGCCCCACCCGGCACTCCCATCAGCCGTATCACCTCAAGATGCTCGCGTGTCTGGGGCATCACCCCCTCATCGGCTGCGACGACCAGCAGTGCCATGTCGATCCCCGAGGCACCGGCGATCATCGTGTGGACCAGCCGCTCGTGCCCGGGGACGTCGACGAAATGGATCTGCAGATCGCCCTCTTCCATGTGGGCGAACCCCAGATCGATTGTGATCCCCCGTTTCTTCTCCTCTGGCAGCCTGTCGCAGTCGATCCCGGTCAGTGCCTTGACGAGAACGGTCTTGCCATGGTCGATATGTCCGGCGGTGCCAATCACAACGTGACGCATGACCTTATGGTACCCCGGCCCGCCACTCCCGTAACGGTCGGATCGTGCGGATCACGCGATGTCCATCGTCTTCATTCTCGTGCTTGACACTCGTTGCCGTTTGCAGATCGAGGCGGTAGGGTTGTGGCATGAGCAGCACACCTCCCATCGAAGAAGAGATCAAGATCCCTTGCGAGAGCCCAGATGCGGTGCGGGCCGCCCTCGACCGGCTCGGCGCCCGGTGCACCGCCCGCTCCAGACGCGAGGTCAACGTGTTGTTCGATACCGCCGCCGGCGCGATCGCTGCAGCCGGCCGTGCCCTGCGGCTCCGTCAGGTCGATGGCCGTTGGATCCTGACGCTCAAGGGCCCTGCAATCTGGCGCGGGCCGGTCAAGATCCGCGAAGAGCTCGAGACCTCCGTTGGCGATGGTGACACCTTCTCGACGATCCTTGACCGCCTCGGCTTCCGGCCCGTCATCCGGTACGAAAAGGACCGGGAGACCTGGCGTCTCGGCACCGCCGAGATTGTCATCGATCACACACCGATGGGCGACTTCGTCGAGATCGAGGGGCCGCACGAGTCGCTCGCCGGCCTGACAACGAACCTCGGCTTGGACCCAGCACGGGCGGTACGGGCCTCCTACGTCAGCCTATGGGCGCAGTACCGGCGCCAGCATCCTGAGCTCGACCTCCCGCGCGACATGACCTTCGACACATGAGCTCCTCCACGGACGACTTCGCAGCGATGATTCTGACCGCGGGCAGGGGCCAGCGGATGCGTCCCCTCTCCGACGTCCTTCCGAAGCCCGCGCTCCCGATCCTCGACCGTCCGGTCGCCGCGTGGGCGCTAGAGCTGGCGATCCGCACCGGCGCACGGAGCCTTGCCGCCAACGTCTGGCATCTCGCCGGCCTGATGGAGGCTGCCATCCGTTCAGCCTCCGCCGGGCGCGATGTCGGAATCTCCCACGAGTCCGAGCTGCTCGGCGGCGCCGGTGGTCTGGCGGCCGCCCGCGACCAAGGATTGCTTGGGGAAGAGGGCACGGTCCTCGTGCTCAATGGAGACAGTCTCACCGATCTCGACCTTACGCCGGTCTTCGAAAGGCATCAAGATGCCGGAGATCTCGTCACCCTGGCCCTCCTGCCTCACCCCGATCCCGGCCGGTGGAGCGGAATTGCTCTGGACCGGTCCGGCCGCGTCAGCGCTCTCGTGCCGCCCGGAACTCCGGGAGAACACCGGCGCCTGTGGCTGTACCCCGGCGTGATGCTGGTGGCCCGCGAGCTTCTCGATGCCATCCCCAGCGGGCCAGGAGAGATCAGCGAGCGTCTCTGGGCGCCGGCACGCCGTGCGGGACGGATGGGAGGCGTCATCGTCCGGGGCACGTGGCGTGAGGTTGGGACGCCAGACGCGTACCGCGAAGCGGTTCTCAATGCGCTCGACGACGCGAGCTGGCGTCATCGCTCGGCGGCGATCGCCCCTGACGTGCGCCTGATCCGGTCGATGGCTGGGGAGGGCGTGACCGTCGGGCCCGGCGCCATCCTCGATCAGTCCGTGATCTCTCACGGGACCACCGTTGGCGCCGGCTGCCGCCTCGAAGGGTCCGTCGTCCTCGGTCCGCTGACCATCAACCCTGGAACGGTTCTCCGTGGCGCCATCCTCGGCGAGCCGCTGCCGGAAAGCCCACCGGTCTGAGCGAAGCTCCAACGCTACCGGGGCGCGCTCCACGTGGACCATCCGCGGCGCCACTCCAACTCCCGGATCTTCCCGGTCGGACCGTACACACGAAGGACTTTCATCCTGTCAACGCCGTTGGTGAAGTAGACCGACGATGGTGTCGCCGTACCGGTGTTCGTGAACGTAATAATGTCCCCCCGGCCGGCACGGACCGGATCGTCAAGGTCACCATTAAGCCAGCCCCGGCCCGATGGGTCTGGGATCCTGATGTGCTGGAGAATGCCCAGGCCTGCGCCGCCAGCGTCCAGCTCAAAGATCTCGCCAACGATCCGGTCGCGCCCCCGCCGAATATCGGAGTGGCGAACCCCATCGCCATCCCCGTCTTCGGCGAGGAAGCAGCGCCACTTTCCAGCGTCACGTTCGAAGACGAGCGCTTCGGTTTGGCACCTGAGGATCGCCCGCGCATGGCCGGAGCTGAGCAGGGCATGGATGTGGCTCGTGGCACGGCCCAGCGCGGCGGCACGTCTCGCGCTCGTCAACGCCGGGGCCGCGATCACCATCATCAGGGCAACCAACCCGAGGACGATGACGATCTCCGGGAGCGTGGTCCCGGCCTGATGGGGCATAGGTTGGGTCATATACCGGTGCAACATGGTCCCTCCTCTCAG
This sequence comes from Acidobacteriota bacterium, assembly GCA_015493585.1. Lineage (GTDB taxonomy): Bacteria > Acidobacteriota > Thermoanaerobaculia > Thermoanaerobaculales > Sulfomarinibacteraceae > JAADFN01. The sequence continues at coordinate 8,979 of WGCW01000102.1, read as the reverse complement.
GCGGATCGAAAAACGCGGCCCGTAAGGGCCGCGCCCCATCCACGCTGCTGATGTGTGTTTTAGTGAACGTTGGCCGTGCCGGACGAAGCGTGCCGGCGTGGCAGGTGAACTTTCGATGTCAGGGTCGTCGCACCCGTGGTCACGAGGTACGGCATGAGCGTCTTGATCGACCGCTCACCGATTCCGCGAACGGCGACCAGCTCGGCCGTCTTCTTGAAGGGGCCGTTTGCCTTGCGGAAGGCGACGATCCGTTTGGCCAGGGCTGGTCCCACGTGAGGGAGCAGCGCCAGCTGGGCGGCGGTCGCGGTGTTGATGTTGACGACGCCTCCGGCGGGCGGGGCCGCCTGCCCCGCAGCTGCGATGGCAAGGACGAGAACGATGATTGAAACGATACGGCGAATCATGATGCCTCCTTTCATAGGCTGGTTTGGGTTGGTGATTAATGGATGTGGGCGGTGTCAGGGATCGTGCATGTCCGAGCCTCCTTGTCCAGTCGCCCGAGGGAGGAGCACGAGCCATGCCAACGCGTAATGTTCGACGCAAGTTTTGTCATACCAGGAGTTATGTGAGACGCCCGCGCAGACACCATCGTGTCAGCTGTCAGAGAAACCGTGCAGATCCCCTTGGGAGCTCCGTGGGTGAAGGTGACAGAAAATTGTGTCAGTGCCGGGCTGCTATACTCCCGCGGTGATGTACGCCGCAACGATCTGCCGTCCCGCCCCGATCCCGGGTTTTTGCGTGCTCCGGAGGGGCCATGGGGGTTGAGCTCGCCCTGGTGATTTCGGGCGCGTCAGGGACGATCCTTGCCCGGCGGTGGGCCGAGCTGGCGCTCGGATCGGGAACGGTCCACCGGCTCCACGTCGTCATGACCGGGCCTGCGCGGATCGTCGCTGCCCGTGAGCTCGGCGAGGCGTGGGGGAGCGCCCGAGGGTTCTGCGCGCATCTTGACATCGATGACGGGCTTCGCAGCCGGAGCGTGGCATGGGACGACGGTGATCTGACCGCTCCCATCGCCTCGGGGTCTCATCATCTCGACGGGGTGAGTGTGCTGCCATGCTCCTCCGGGATGGCCGGGTCGTTGGCCAACGGCATCTCTCGCGGCCTTGGGCAGCGTGTGGCGGATGTCGCGCTGAAGCAACGATGGCCGTTGGTCATCGGCATCCGTGAGACGCCGATGTCGGCCATCCTGCTCGAAAACTTGCTCCGGCTTGCCCATGCCGGCGCCTACATCGTGCCGCCCGTTCCCGCGTTTTATGTCGGGGGGGACGATCGTGCGATGCCGAAGCTGATCGATCATGTCTGCTTGCGAGCGCTCGATCTGGTCGGCGTCACGATCGCCAGGGAGGATCTCCGGTGGAACGGGTAAGAACCGCCGGATGGGGGTTCTTGAGCGGCCTGGCCGAAACGGCCGAGATGATCAAGCTCCAGCACACGGTCTTCGCCTTGCCGTTCGCGATCATCGGTCTGGTGACCGCGACCGCTGGCTGGCCGCCCGCGCGGGTCTGGCTCTGGGTCGGCGTAGCGATGGCCGGCGCTCGTACCGCAGCGATGGCGTTCAACCGGCTCGCCGACCACGAGATCGATGCTGCAAATCCGCGAACGGCCGGGCGCGCGCTCCCGGCGGGACGGCTCAGCCGGCGTTTTGTGTGGATTGTGACCGTTGTGGCATCGGCGCTCTTCCTGCTCGCGGCGGCCGAGCTCAACAGGCTGTGCGCGCTTCTGGCGCCCGTTGTGCTCCTCGTCCTTTTGGGATACTCACTGAGCAAGCGGGTGACCGCGGCGTCCCATCTCTGGCTCGGGCTGGGCCTTGGAATCGCGCCCGTTGGGGCGTGGCTCGCCGCCACCGGACGCTTTGCAGCTGAGCCGTTCGTTCTGGCGGCTGCCGTCATGCTCTGGGTCGCCGGTTTTGACGTCATCTACTCGCTCCAGGATGAAGCGTTCGACCGGCAGCATAACCTCCACTCCCTTCCCGTGCGGCTCGGCGGCGCCCGCGCCCTGACGGTGGCGAGAGGATTTCATCTCCTGGCCCTTGCCGGCTTCGCCATCTTCGCCGCAATGGCCGGAGGCGGTGTGCTGCGCTACGGCGCCGTTTGCCTCGCGGGGATGCTGCTGGCCTGGCAGCACCATCTCGTTCACCCTGGAGATCTCAGCCGCGTCGATGCCGCGTTCTTTACGGCAAACGGGACGCTCTCCATCGTCATGTGCATCCTTTTTTTATTTGCTAAGATGCAGCTCTGATGACCGAGAGGCTCAGCTTCCGCCACATCGCCGTCGAGGGTCCTATTGGGGTTGGCAAGACTTCGCTCGTGCGGCTCTTGGCTGAACGTTTCGAGGGCGTCATGATCCTCGAAGACATCACGAACCCGTTTTTGGAATCGTTTTACGAGCACCGGCCCGGCGCTGAGTTCCAGGTCCAGATCTACTTCCTGCTTTCGCGCTTCCAGCAACAGCGAGAGATCGCACAGATGAACCTGTTCGAGAGTCTCGTCCTCGCCGATTATACCTTCCCAAAGGACCGAATCTTCGCGTATCTCAACCTCAACGATGACGATCTTGCCGTCTACGAGAAGCTCTATCCGGTCCTCGACCAGGAAGTCCCAAAGCCCGATCTCGTCATCTACATGCAGGCGTCGATCCCCGTGCTGCTGGAGCGGATCCGGCGGCGCGGCCGCGACTATGAAAAGACCATCGACGAAACCTACCTGACGCGGCTCAGCGAGGCGTACTCCTACTACTTCTTCCACTACACGGAGACGCCATTGCTCGTCGTCAACACCGACGATATCGATTTCGTCAACAATCCCGCCGATCTCGACGCACTGATCGAACAGATCAAACGTTGCCGGCGGGGAACCCAGGTGTACGTGCCGCTCGGATCCGGACGGACCGAGACGCTTCCCAAGAACGGTAAGAGCTCGGGGGGGTCGAGGTGAACGGACGAACGCACGGATGCGGAGGACCTCATGCCCCCCTTGGTGACCGTACCTAAGATACTCGCCTCGAAGCACAGACAACGCCTCGTCATGATCACCGCCTACGATGCGCCGACCGCGCGTTGGGCTGAAAACGCCGGCGCTGACATCCTCCTGGTTGGAGATTCGCTGGCGATGGTCGTGCTCGGCCACGACACAACCCTGGCCGTCACCATGGACGAGATGCTTCACCATGCGCGCGCCGTCATGCGTGCGCAGTCGCACTGCCTCGTCGTCGGCGATCTCCCGTTCGGGACGTACCAGGACAGCGTCCAAGCCGCCGTCCACGCCGGGGTCCGCTACCTGAAGGAGGGTGGCGTCCACGCTGTCAAGCTCGAAGGCGCTTGGCCCGACCGGGTTGAAGCGCTCGTCGCGGCCGGCGTTCCAGTGATGGGCCATCTTGGGCTGACACCTCAATCGGTTCACGCGTTCGGCGGCTACAGGGTGCAGGGCACAACGGCTGAGGCGGCGCGGACCTTGATCGAGAACGCCCGTGACCTTGAAGCGGCCGGCTGTTTCTCGCTCGTGCTCGAGGGCGTCCCGGCCGAGGTCGCCACCGAGGTGACGAAAGCGGTCACCATCCCGACGATCGGCATCGGGGCCGGACCTGACTGCGACGGCCAGGTGCTCGTTATTCACGATCTGCTCGGGATGAGCCCGCCCCCGCGGCCGCGCTTCGTCACACCGTACGCGCTGCTCGGTGAAGCGGCCGAGGCGGCAATTGCCAGATGGGCCAGCGATGTTCGCGAGGGGCGCGTCCCAACCGGGGCGCAGTCGTATCACCTGACCGGCGAAACCGCTGTGGCATGGCAACAGATCGTGAAGGGAGGTGTGTGATGGACGTCGTGACCACCATTGCCGCCGCGCGCGAGCGCCGGAGCGTTGATCGCACCGCTGGCCGGACGGTCGCCCTCGTGCCAACGATGGGGTACCTGCACGAGGGGCACCTCTCGCTCGTCCGGCGCGCCCACACGCTGGCGTCGAGCGTGTGGGTTTCGATCTTCGTCAACCCCACACAGTTCGGCCCCGGAGAGGATCTTGACCGCTACCCGCGCGATCTCGAACGTGATCTCGCATTGCTCGAGCGCGAAAACGCCGACGTGGTATTCGCACCATCGGCCGAAGAGATGTATCCGGAGCCCCCAAAGGTCACGATCGGCTACTCCGGACTGGAAAACGTGCTCTGTGGCGCCAGCAGGCCGGGGCACTTTGCCGGGGTCGGCCTCGTCGTCTCGAAGCTCTTCAACATCGTCGAGCCTGACGCCGCTGTCTTCGGCCAGAAAGATGCGCAACAGGCGCTCCTGATCCGGAGGCTCGTCGAGGATCTGAGCTTCCCCATCCGCATCGACGTCGCACCGGTCGTCCGGGAGCCCGACGGACTGGCGATGAGCTCCCGGAACACCTATCTCTCGGCCGGGCAGCGCCGCGCCGCACCTGTCCTCTACCGCGCCCTCCTCACCGCGCGCGACGCCATCGCCCACGGAGAGCGCGATCCACGCCGCGTCGAGGTGATCCTCCGTGAGGTCATTGCGCAGGAGCCGCTCGCCACCCTCGAATATGCAGTTTGCGTCACCCAGGACGACCTACAACCACCTAACCGGATCGACCGGCCGGTGCTTCTCGCGCTTGCCGTACATTTCGGCACGACCCGGCTGATCGACAACATGCCGGTCGACCCCAAGGAGATCTGACATGTTCTTGCGTACCTTTCTCAGAGCCAAGATTCACCGCGCCACGGTCACCGCGGCCGATCTCGACTACGTCGGTTCCATCACGATCGATGCCGACCTGATGGACGCGGCGGACATCGACCACTTAGAAGAGGTCGACATCTACGACATCACGAACGGCGCCCGCCTGAGCACGTACGCACTCCGCGGACGCCGGGGCTCGGGCGAGATCAAGATCAACGGCGCCGCAGCACGGCTCGTCAATCCGGGGGATCTCGTGATCCTGGCGATCTTTGCACAGCTGGACCGGAGTGAAGTCGCCGGCCACCGTGCGCGGATCGTGCTCGTCGACGAGAACAACCGGATCACGGGCGTCCGCGAAGCCTCCCCGGGCGATCCCGCAGAATGATCGTCCCACAAACGGGGTCAGGAGCTGTGCGGGAGAACCTCGGCGAAAAGGTAGATCTTCCTCATCGCCGTCAATACGTCAGCTTGAATCTTCACCTTCTGCCGCGCCGTCTTCATCGCCCCGCCGGACACCGCAATTGGATTGAGCTCAACCCGGTCGAGCGCGTTGCCCTGCTCGTCCTCGAAGAGGAGCACGATCGTCGCTTTGGCACGCCGGTCGCGGGTGTTTTCCAACACGATCTCGATGCGCGTCTTGATCGCCTTGCCCGAAACGAGCTTCTTGTGGCCAACTTGCTGGACCGCCAGCGACCGCCAGACAACGCCGTCGACATTGACGTTTGGGTTGACCGTATCACCGAGGCGGCAGGCGATCTCTCCCTGGTACGGGTTGCCCGCCTTGACGGGGGCGGGAGGCGTTTTCTGCTGGCCGGCGGCAGGGGCGGCTGCCCATACCGGCATCCCCCAGACAAGGATCGTTGCGATGAATCCAGCGACGAAGACCTTGGTGAATCTCATATGCGCCTCACGCGTCGAATGGGATCGTGTGACTCCGGTCACCATTACGTGCATTATACACGAACCGCCTCGCGGGAGGGCGTGAGAAGGAAGCTGTTTCTTTTTCGGGGTTTTTGAGATACTGTGAGGCCATTGAGGGAGTGTTGATGCGAGGCCGCTGGTGATCACGCCGGGCGCCCGCAGATTGAGGAGAGACACGCGTGAGACGAATGCTGATCAACGCCCAGCGTCCGCAGGAGCTGCGCATCGCCGTCATGACCGACGACAGATTGGACGACTATCAGGTCGCCGTGGCAGACGCACGGTTGACCCGTGGCAATATCTACCGCGGCACCGTTGCCTCCGTGCAACCAAGCCTCAACGCGGCGTTCGTATCGTACGGCGCTGCTAAGGATGGTCTGCTCCGGGCCCACGACGTTGTGTCCCAGGCGTACCACCGCACCCCAAAGGAAGGCGTCCGCCATCCGCACATCGAGCGGATCCTGGAGCGTGGCAAGCCGATCCTTGTCCAGATCACAAAAGACCCCTCCGGTAACAAGGGCGCCGCACTGACCACGAACATCAGCCTGGCGGGACGTTACGTCGTGCTGATGCCGTACGACGACGTACGTGGCATCTCGCGCAAGGTGGAAGACGAGGACGAACGGCGGGCCATCCGGATGGCGGCGCTCAAGCTCCAGGTCCCCGAAGGGTTCGGTTTCATCATCCGGACCAACGCGATCAACGAGAATAAGACCGCGCTCAACCGGGATCTCAACGCCCTGCTCCGGCTGTGGAAACGGATCCGCGCCGAGGCCAACCAGGGGAAGGGACCCCGGCTGCTCTACAGCGATCAGGACCTGATCGTCCAGTCCATCCGCGACATGCTCTCCGCCTCGGTCGACGAGGTGATCGTTGACACCGACGAGGCGTTTGACCGTGCGAAGGCCGCCATGCGTGCCTTCATGCCGCGCACCAAGACCAAGCTCATCCGCTACCGGGACCGGATGCCGCTCTTCTCCCGGTTCCACCTCGAACGGCAACTGGAGAGCATCTTTGAGCCGACGGTGACTCTCCCCTCCGGCGGCTCGATCGTCATCGAGGGTACCGAAGCGCTGACCTCGATCGACGTCAATTCCGGCCGCTCGACCCGCGCTGGGAGCCAGGAGGAGACCGCCTTCGCAACGAACCTCGAAGCGGTTCAAGAGGTCGCCCGCCAGCTCCGCTTGCGCGACATCGGCGGTCTGATCGTCGTCGATCTGATCGACATGCGCTCGTCCAAACACCAGCGCGAGGTCGAGAAAGCGATGCGGGAGGCCGTCAAGACGGACCGCGCCCGCGTCAGCGTTGGGCGCATCAGCCCGAACGGTCTCCTGGAGCTCAACCGGCAACGGTTGAAGACCCCGCTCGTGCTGCGCACCCACCGGGTCTGCCCGACGTGCGGGGGCCGCGGCCGGATTCCCAGCCCCGAGACGGTCAGCCTCAGCGTCATGCGACGAATCGAGGAACGAGCCGCGGCCGGCGGGATCACCGGCGTTCGGGTCCGCCTCCACCCTGAGCTCGCCGATGCTTTTCAGAACAACTACCGCGCCGAGCTCGCCACCCTGGAGGCCGAGCGCGGGATCCGCATCGAGATCATCGCGCAGCCCGGACTGCACCGCTCCGAGGAAGAGATCCAGTGGATCAAGGAGCGGCTCCACGAGGACGAGGCGCAAGCTCCCGATCAGGCCGCCGTCCGCGTCACCGATCTGACCACGGGCGGGGGCAAGCCACGGCACGAGGCCGGGAACGGAAAGGGGAGCGCAGCGCGCGAGGAGGCCACGCCCGCCGAAGAGGGCGCTCCGCGCAAGCGCCGGAGACCGCGGCGAAGGAAGAAGCCTCCGGCGACGCCTGAGCCCGCCCCTGAGCCCAGCCCAGAGGTTGTGCCAGCAACGCACGAGGGCCAACAGACCGGGGATACGGCAGATGCAGAATCCAGCAGGGACCAGGAGCCGGCCTCTGCTCCCCGCAAACGGAGGCGTCCGAGCCGCCGGCGCAAGAAGCCCGCCGCCAAGCCCGAGACGGGAAGCGCCGCACACGTCCCGGACCCGCCAGCGCCTGCGCGCGGGGCCGTGCCTGTGGACGCATCGCGCGAGGCTGAGGCCAACGATTCCAAGACGAAGAGCATCTGGGACCGGCTCTTCGGAGAGTGAGGACGACGATGCGCGTGCTCTTCTGGTTCTGTGACCGCTTCGAGTACACACCCGCGCTGAAGACGATCGACGAGGCGCCTGACGCTGCGCCCGGCAGGCACGAGCGGGCCGTCGTCGCCTTCATCCACGTCGAACCGGCCGATCTCGAAGCAGGTTCATCGGCCGAGACGAAGCTCGTCAAGAACGCCAAGTGGATGGCCCGCAAGTGGGATGTCACGACCGTCGTGCTCCACTCGTTCACCCATCTTGGCGAGGCCAAAGCGGAGCCGGCGGCCGCCCGCGCCCTCCTCGACCGGGCCCAGCAACGTCTCCAAAAGGCCGGATACGCGGCGTTTCAGACACCGTGGGGCTACTTCCTCGATCTTGACCTCGCCGCTCCCGGACACCCGCTGGCCCGCATCTTCAAGCAGCTCGACTAGCCCGTGTATCCTTGGCGGGATGGGACGGGGCTCCTTCTCGTTGCTGATCTACCGCGGGGCTGCCATGGCCGGTTTGCCGCTGGCCATTGGAGCGTTGTGGATCAAGGATCGTGCCGCCGGCAAGACGCGGCCAGCGTGGCGCGAGCGGTTCTGGACCGGGTTGCATCCCCCTCAGCACGGTGCTATCTGGATCCAGGCGGTGTCGGTCGGTGAGGTCGAAGTGGCCCGTCGCACGATCGCCGAGCTGACGCGGCACACGAACCCGCCTCCGCTCGTGCTGACGGCGACGACCGCGACGGGGCTGGCGCTCGCCCGCCGCTTCGCTGGCGAGGAGATTCCGGTCTACCCGTGCCCGGTCGATCTCCCCGGTCCCGTGCGGCGTGCATTCGAACGGATCACACCGCGGCTCCTCGTCCTCGTCGAGACTGAGCTGTGGCCGGAGTTGATCGCCCGCGCCGGCCGGCTGAACGTCCCCGTCGCCGTCGTCAACGCCCGTCTCTCGCAGCGTTCCTTTACCAGGTACCGGCGGGTCCGGGGGCTCCTGCGGCCCCTGCTGGAGCCCGTCACCCGCGTGCTCGCGCGCTCGGAGGCTGATGCCGGCCGGTTCGCCGGGCTCGGCATTCCCGCAGACCGGATTCGGGTCACCGGAAACATCAAGTACGATCTCGTTGCGGATACGACGCCGCTCCCGTGGGGCGATCGCATCGCCGCCTGGGCTGCCGGCCGGCCCGTTCTGGTCGCAGGCTCCACGATGGAGGGCGAGGAGGCCGCGGTTGTGGACGCGCTCGACCAGCTGCCGGCAGGGGTGCGCCCCTTCCTGATC
>WGCW01000101.1 GCA_015493585.1 Acidobacteriota bacterium | reverse complement strand
GTGTCCTCGACCTGGCTAGACGATGGGGTCGTGCCTCAATTCACCCCGCCCGCATCCCTCCCCGGAATGCCGGCGCTCGGCGCCGCGCCCTCGAGGGTGGCGGCGGACGTTCATCCTACACTATCTTTCGCCGGCGGAAAAGACGTGCCGCCGGCCGTCCGGCCACATCAACGGTATCCAAAGAGCATCGCGTACAGAATCAACCCCACGAGCGTTAGCCCAATCGTCAGCGCGGTGAACCCGAACACGCGGATCCAGCGCAGCTTCTCCCGCGGCATCGGTCCGGCGATTCGAGCCTCTGGATCTTTCATCTCCATGAGCTCCCTGTACTCCTCGGGTTTGTCGTGCTCGAGCTCTTCGAGAGGCACCCTGCCGGTGAAAATCACGGGGTCCATCGGGAACTTGTCTGGCCTGAAGTGCGTGTTGAAGAAGTGGATCGTGAAGATGAATGCCGTTGCCAGCAGGGCCTCATCACTGTGGATGATCTGGGCGACGTTGATGATCCAGCCCGGCAGGAACCGGGTGAAGAACGTCGGGAACCACAGCATCAAGCCGGTGCCGCCGATCACGAAAACGCCCCAGAACACGGCAAAGTAGTCGAACTTTTCCCAGTAGGTGAACCGTCCGTACCGCGGCCGTTCACCCCGCCCGAAGAACCACTTGAGATGCTGCCAGAACTGCTTGACGTCGTTCCAGTTGAACATCATCGAATCCGGTCCGAAGATGAAGCTCCACCAGCTCTTTCCCGAGGCGCGCTTGAACTTTCCAAGCTGCACGAGATGGAAGACGAACAGGGACAGCAGTGCCACCGCGGCGATCCGGTGCAAGACCCCGGTCACGGCAAAGCCGCCAAGGAGATGGGAGACCAATACGGCCCACCCCGCGTAGGAGAATTTCAGAGTCATCCCGGTGATCGCCAGTGTGAAGAAGCTCAGGATCATCACCAGATGCATGACCCGCTGCGTCAACGTGAACCGCACGTAGAAGCGCTCCCGCTTGAGCGCCTTGACCGGGCGCCACGTCTCACGGTCCCGCCACAGGCGGAAGAGCCAAAGCACGGTGTGGATCAAGAAGAAGGTGAGCGTTCCGACCAGCAGAACCGTCATGAAGAGGAAAGTCGCATAGAGGTACGGATACTTCTTCGGATTGTGGTGGGTCGCGTGGGTCAGATAGCCGGCAAACTGCCGGTGCGCGCCGGGATGGCACTTCTGGCAGGTGTGAACGACGTTGCCGTAGCTCAGCGTCGAGCGTGGATTGTCAGGCGGCAGGATGTTATGGGTCCCGTGGCAGTCGTAACACTTGGCGGCACCTTCGTCGCCGAGTCTCGATACCTTGCCGTGAACGGTCTCGAAATAGGTCTTGGCCTCCTCCTGATGGCAACGCCCACAGGTGTGCATCATCCGCGTCCGGAACCCCTTGACATCGATCCGGCTGATCGTGTGCGAGGTGTGGCAGTCCTCACACGTAGGGAGTTTCTTCTTCGTTCGAGCGTTGGCCGGCCAGTGGATGCTCCTCTTAAACTCCCTCTCGATCCCCTGGTGACAGCTCCCACAGGTATCCGCCAGGTGGGCGGGGTTCACCGATGAATCAGGATCGCTCTTCGGAAGCTCATGGTGGGCCGTGTGGCACGATGCACAGTTCGCCGACACGACGAGACCGGCCTTGAGCAACGCCTGGCCGTGAACGCTGTTGATGTAGCTCTGGACGATGTTCTTCGCCTGGGGGATCTTCTTCTCGACCACCGCCGCGACCGCGTGCCCCTTCGCATGACACTGTCCGCAGAGCTGGGGAATGTGCGAGGCATAGGTCGGGGATGATGGAAGCCGGTGGCTCTGCGTCGCGTGCGGGTTGTGGCAGGTCAAACAGGTTGGAGCGTTGGGATCTCCCGCCGCCGCCCGCTTCCCGTGCATGCTCGTCCGGTACTGGTCGACGACCGCCGCGTGGCACGTGCTGCAGTCGACCTTGTGCTTGATCGCCGCGCACGGCCGTCTGAGCGCGGTGCGCACCTCGGTGTGGCACTGGGCGCAGGCGACACCACCGTGGCTCGATGCGTCAAACGCCGCCTCATCGATGTAGAGCGAAATCTTCTTGCCGTCCTTCTCCATGGTGAGGTTCTTGTCGCTGTGGCAGCGCATGCACTCCTTATTGGCCACCCGTTGCAGGTTGACGGGCGTCTGCCGGATCTTGTGCGGGCGGTGGCAATCGACGCACGACGGGATCTTGTGCGGCGCCTGTTCCCACAGCTTGCCAGCGATCACTTTGACGTGGACCTGTTCGATGCGTGAATGGCACTTCGTACAGGTCGCCGCAACGTTTTTTGGGTTGATACTCGAATCTGGATCGCTGGGGCCAAGGATCAGATGCGCGTTGTGGCAGGACGTGCACACCGCCGTCACACGGAGACCCATCTTGTACAGGCCCTGGCCGTGAATGCTCAGGGAATAGTTCTTGAGGATGTTCTTCTCCGGGATGTTCCGTTCCAGCGAGACCTTCGATCCCTCGTGATGACAGCGGCCGCACAGCACGGGAACATTGAGTTTCTCGGTCGGGGATTTCGGATCCGAAGAGGACAGAATCGCGTGGTGATTGTGGCAGGTGATACAGCTCGGCGCCAGTGGATCGCCCTTGAGGGCGGCCCGGGCGTGCACGCTTCTCGCCTGACGTTTGGCTTCCCCGGGGTGGCAGCGTCCGCACGTCTCAAGCTCCACTCGTTCCGTCTTTGGCTGCGCCATGCTGTGACCCCGGTGGCAGTCGGTGCACGCCGCATTCGGCCTCGCCCCGTTCGATGCTGCATGAACGCCCCGCCGGTAATCGGCGGCCTCACGCTCGTGGCAACGAGCGCAAAGACGCCCTACGTTGACCGCGTTGACCGGCGAGGCAGGGTCGTCCGGCGCGAGCACGTTGTGAACGCCGTGGCACATGATGCAGCTTGCCGACGGCTCTCCCGGCGTCTTGGCCCATCTCCCATGTGGCCCTTCAGCAAGCTCCTTGGCCACGTCCTCATGACATTTCGAGCACCGCACCGGTTTCAGCTCGTCCGGATGGGGAAACTCCGATCCTTCGAGGTCCGAGTGGCAGGCGATGCACTGGAGCTTGCCATGGACCGAGCGCCGGTAGGTGGCGGAATCGATGTAGGCCGACACCTCCCGTCCGCCAACCGTCGCCCTCAACGTCCGGTCCTCGTGACAGGACAAACAGTCTGAGTTTTGCTGACCGAAGGCCGGGAAGACCGCCGTAACGAGCAGCAACGCCGCAAACACTACCCGCTGCCTCCACATGGGCCGGACCTTCGTTGTATCACTTGCCCGATCGTGCATCTTTCTAGCGGCTCGATCCCCCACGCAGAACCCTCCTCATCCCTGTTCCGAGTGTTCGTTCAACACGGTACTCTACCCACGCAGACCTGATATTTCAAGCGACCCGAAGCCGCAGGGCGTTGCGCTGCCGGGAACGCCAACGACGATCGAGAGATCCGAAGGAGGTTGTTGCGCTGTGCGGAACTGGTGTGATCCCAGCGGATACGACCACGATGGAAGCACGCTCACCCCAACGCCAAGGCAACCGGTCGCGGGGAGAGCGCCCGAGGGAGCGCGGACTTCAGTCCGCATCGTACGCTCAACGCGTTCTGG
>WGCW01000100.1 GCA_015493585.1 Acidobacteriota bacterium | reverse complement strand
TGGCCGGGCTGCTCGAGGCACGCTCCATGCTGATCTCGCTCCGGGGATGTTGCGCTGTGCGCCGCTTCTTTGCCAGACCGGTGGGACGAGGAATGAAACGCAGAAGCGCCAGGGGCGGAGGCGCAGCCATCCCTCCATTGTCATTCTGAGGAGGCGAAGCCGACGAAGAATCTAGGCGGGGGGGAGCGACCGCAGGGAAAACGCAACCGCGGAGGGCGCAGAGATTCGCAGAGGAAGGCTCAGATGAATTCAACACTGTCCCCATCTCATGCATGTGGCCGCCGTTCCCACCACGAAGCCTTTTGAGCCCCCCTCCCAGATCCTTCGCCTCCGGCTCAGGATGACATGTGGGGGATATGTCATTCTGAGCACCGACATGCCCCGGAGGGGGCACCGGGACAGTGGACTAACAGGCATTCAGGTACGGCTTGGTCGGTTTCTCGAAGTGGCAAGGTATCAGTATGTTACGTAACCTTCTCCCGGATGATCCAAGTGCTGTTAGTTGAGAGGAGGCGAAGCCGACGAAGAATCTGGGCGGGGGAACGAACGCGGGGAAAGGCAACCGCGGAGGTCGCAGAGGTTCGCAGAGAAAGGCTCAGATGAATTCAACACTGTCCCCATCTCGTGAAGATCCATCTGCAGGATCTCACTATGGGGATTGCGAGGTACGCAGAGAAAGGAGCAGCACAGAGGCGCAATGAGGCGAGGCGGTTTGGCAGCCGGCCGATCTACTGGTTGCTCGGCGTGGGTTGACATGTCTCGATCTCGCGCGCTTTCCAGGGAGAAATGTGATTTCGGCCATTTCTTGGGGTGCAGGCGAACCGGATATCTACGTATCTGTCGATTCGTGTCGACCTTCCAGACGCCGCAACGCCCTTGTTGTGGCAATGAGGAATCTGTGCTTGCAGCCGTCGAGAACAGGCCGGGAACCGGCACCATCCTCTACTGCATCTGTTGCAGGAAGTGTTCCATCTCGGCTTGGAGCTTCTGTGCGTCCTCCTTCACGGCGGGATTGGTGATTTTTACGGCGAGCTCATCGGTCTCTTGCTTGAGCGTCAGTACTTTGATGCGGACGGCGCCTGCGTCGTAGGACGTATCCAGCCCCGAAACCGATGCTGCCCGGCCAGCATTGTTGTACTCCCGGACGAGCGCGTGAAACTGCTCGCTCAGACGGTCGAGCTGCTGGGAGGCGGGCGCCGGCTTTGCCGGGATGATTCGGATCGTCCCGGTCTTTACGTAGTTGAACACGACGAGGGCGAGCACAGCCGCCACAACGAAGAAAAGAAGCTTCTTCATGATCCTCTTCCTATTGTGCCACGTGTGCGTCGAGACATGCTGGCCCCTCGTTGCGTGGGTTGTTGACGAGGCGCGAAGCGGGACGAGCTTCCATCCCATCGGGCGGGTAGGGCTCGAAGAGGGGGAGCAGCGTCTCTGGATCGTTTACGTGCGGGTCAAGCCAGACGCTGTAGGCATCTGGCGTGACGATGACCGGCATGCGCTCGTGCAGCGGTTTCACGAGTGCGTTCGGCCCGGTCGTCAGCAGGGTGTAGGTGTCGAGGATATCGCCGGCCGGGCTGCGCCAGCGCTCCCACAGCCCGGCGATGGCAAACGGCCGGTGATCGGAGAAACGGATGCAGTACGGGTGCCGTGCACCTCCTTCGCGCTTCCACTCGTAAAAACCATCCGCGGGAACGAGGCACCGCCGTGACCTGAACGCGGCCCGGAACGAGGGTTTCGAGGCCACCGTTTCGGACCGGGCATTGATCAGGCGATTGCCGATCGAGGGATCGCGAGCCCAGGGCGGAACCAGGCCCCAGCGTGCGTTGATCAGCCGCCGCCCACCGTCTTCGATGCGCACGACCGGCGCTGTCTGACCCGGCGCGATGTTGTACCGCGGTGCCAGCCTGGTCTCCTCGGGGAGTCCGAAAAGCTCGCATACGGCCTTGCCGCTGACCGTCAGCAGGTACCGTCCGCACATAGATCGATTGTATCGTGCCAGAATCCGGGAGCCGCAGACGCAGACATACCCCTGCCGCAGAACGGTTGAGCGTTCGGTTGAGTCTGTTGTTGTGTCTGGTTGTCAGTTAGGCGTTCGCGGCCTGTTCCTTCTCCTGCTTGGCGATCTCTGCACGGACCTCATCCATGTCCAGGGCCAGGACCTTCCCGATCAGGTCCTCGAGGACTTCTTCGGGCAGCATGCCGGGCTGCGCGAAGATTAGGATCTTCTCACGGAAGATCATCAAGGTCGGAATGGAGCGGATCTGGAACATCGCCGCGAGCTCCATCTCTTCCTCGGTGTTGCAGGATGCGAAAACGATCTCAGGATGTTTTTCCGAAACCTTGTGGAAGATTGGCTTGAACGCCATGCACGGAGCGCACCACGACGCCCAAAAATCGACGATCACGATGTCATTGTTCTCGATCGTCTCGTTGATGTTCGCGCTTGTCAGATTCATGACGGCCATGAAAAGCCTCCTGGATAGCCGGTCTCTGAAGCCAGTCGGTGCGTCAGAGAGTCTCCTGTTAGTAATATGGCCGAGATCTTGGTGATCTCAGGCCGGGAAAGAATCTTAGCACAGGCGTTCATGCGTGTCAAAGTCAATTGCCTGCGCGCGGGTCCAGCATGCGTTCCCCCTTCCACCCAAGAGGGTGCGCGCGCACCTCGCCAAAAATGCAGAGTAGGGGACAGCGTTGAATACACGTCAGAATGACGACTCCGTGTCTCATCCCAAGTCGAGGGCGTACGCAGCTGCCATCTCGAAACGCCCCCGCTCAATGTCATCCTGGATGGTGCTCCAAAGGCACACCGTGAAGGATCTGGGTGGGTGGGTCGAATGCGCCGCCCGCCGTCATCCTGAGACTTTTCACTATCCGTGTCATCCTGAGCCGACGCGAAGGATCTCGCCTCCCCGGAAACACTCCTCGTCCGGCCTGGATGTGCGCTTGGCATGGCCGCTGCCAGAAGCGGACCGGTGGTGGAGAGCGTTAACGGTGGCTCTTCGAACCGGAATGGAGGTGGAGACGGAGGAGGATGCGTTGGAGGACGCTTCCATGATCGCAGACGGCGTCGATGAATGCGTCGCGGGCGGGAGGGTCGAGGGTGTGTGCACATTCCCAGACGGCGTGCCGGACACGCCTGTCGGGATCGGCAAGCGCGCGAGCCATGGCGTTGGTGCCACCGGTACCGCGCGCAGCCAGCGCCCGGACGGCTCGTTCGCGCACGGAGGCTGCGGGATGATCAAGAAACGCGCCGAGCGCGGTGGTCGCGGGGGTTCCGGGGATCGCGGCGAGGGCGGCCACG
The DNA here is from genome assembly GCA_015493585.1 of Acidobacteriota bacterium. Taxonomy (GTDB): domain Bacteria; phylum Acidobacteriota; class Thermoanaerobaculia; order Thermoanaerobaculales; family Sulfomarinibacteraceae; genus JAADFN01. The sequence continues at coordinate 9,057 of WGCW01000100.1, read as the reverse complement.
GCAGCGAGGCCGGTGCGCGGAGCGGTGCTCGCAGCCGCAAGGCGGCTGATCGCGGGGACGGCTTCTTCCGGCGCCAGCTGGGAAAGCGCTTCAAGCGCCCGCTGCCGGCGGCGTTCGCCGGATGCGTCGCGAACCGGTTCGTCGAGCAGGTTGAGGAGCGGCGTCACGGCCGGGTGTCCGAGCAGAACCAGTGCGTCGATCACCGGCTTTGCGGTCAGCCAGTCCGGATGATCGAGAGCCTCGATCAACACGGGAATGGCAGCGTCGGGGGCCGGCATCTTTGATGTGGCGAAGGCGAGGGCGGAGGCGCGCCGGACCTGGGGGGACGGATCATCGAGTGCGCGGCTAAGCGCCTGTGCCGCGGCCGGAGACGGAATGTCGCCGAGCAGCTCGGCCGCTGCAACACGTCCGGCGGTCAGATGGGGGGCTTCGTATGTGCTGGCGGCGTCACCGGGGACGAGCTTGCGCGCGAGCGCTTCCCCGGCCGCATCGCCAAAACTCCGGAGGGCCTCCATCGCGCCTTCGCGTGCGAGGTCATCGTCGAGGCATGCGATCAGCATTGGGATCGCCCGTTCCTCGTGCAGCCGGCCGAGCGCGCGGGCGACCTCGCCCCGTGGACGGGCGGCCAGAGCGGCGAGCAGCGCTTCGGGTACCCGTGGATCTCCGCTTGCGCCGAGGTGCACGGCGATCCGGTCGACGACGGCGTCTTCTGCAATCGCAAGCGAGGCGGGCACGTGACGCGCGGACAGGTCCTCGAGCGCCCTGAGCAGAGCCGACCATGCATCAGGCCCCCCGATTGCAGCCAGGGCATCGGCCGCCAGACACCGGTGTGCGAAGACCGATTGGGGTTCTTCCCGGACGACTGCTTCCAAGGCCGGAATGGCGGCCGGCCCCGTCTGAATCACCTCAAAGAAGGCACGTTCGCCATCGTGCAGGTCGCGAAGGCGTGTGATCAACTGGTCGAGCTCATTCATCGGTGTCCTATCCGGTCCCGCTTGGGGTTGCTCCGGCTCGTTCACTCTACATCATGCTTTGGACTTCTGCGTCCAGTCACTGGCATAGCATATGAACGGCGTGGGCGTGAGAAAATAGGGCATGTCATCTTAGGAGATTGTCGAGCGTCCAAGGAGAAGGGGAGGGCACCGGTGCTGATTCGAGAAACCGTGATGGCGGGTGTGGTGCTGATGTTGGCCGGCTCAGCCATCGCGCAGACCGGCCCTGCGTGTAATCCCGTGACCGGTCTCGCACAGCCATTACCGACATGCGCGGATGTTATGTGTGACCGCCCTGCCAGCGAGCTCAACGTCGAGATCGTTCGGGGCGGGACGATCGTGCCGAAGTGCAGGACCGACCCAGCGTGGGGCCGGCCGGAGTATGACGATGGACCGCCGCTGCGCTTCGACGACCTTCCAGGGGTGACGCGATACGCCTGCCTGTATGAGCCTCCGGGGACGTCATCAGCTTCTCCAAGGCCCCTTGTAGTGTTCTTCCACGGCGGGGGGGCGGGCACGGCGGATGATGTGTTCAACCACACCTCTCTGCGGACGAAGGCGATCAGCTACGATCTTTCCGGAGACCCGAAACGTCCGGGTTTCATTCTGATCTCGGTCCAGGGCCGCAACCTGCGTTATCCAACGTCTGCGCCTCGGGATGGCCACCACCACGACTTCTACTACCGCGATCTCAGATCGCCCTCGACGAATCCCGATATTGCCTTTGCCGACCGTCTGATCGACCACATGGTTGCCTCCAAGCTGGCCGATCCTCACAGGATCTACCTGATGGGCTGGTCGAACGGCGCGTTCTTCTCGCAGATGTACGGAATCGCACGCCACCGCCGTGCGACGCCGGGCGGCAACCACGTAGCCGCCGTGGCCGTCTTCAGTGGCGCGGATCCGTTCGCGAATATCCGTCAGGGCGAGACGCCCTCGTGTCAACTCGATCCCTATCCACTATCTGATCTACCAATCATGATCGTCAGCCGCGCCTGCGATATCGTTGCGTGCAACGAGGCACAAGTCAGGGGCTGGAACCTTGTGGCGCCTGCCAATCCAGGCCAGGTCGTCGCGCCATGGATGGACGATCTAAGGGTCAAAGTTCACGACACGAACACAAGATGGTTGATCGTGACAGGGTTTGGAACCGTGACGAACACGTGCACCCCCTCGTTGTTCTGTTCCCTGTCGATCGCTGTGATCAACCACCTCCGTTGGCCCGATGGCGTGGCCGACCACAGCGGGATCGATCATGAGCCAGCCATGCTCGACTTTCTCGCGGCGCATCCCTGGCGCCCTCCAAACCCACGCCAGGTATCCGGCCGGTGCCGTCCCGGTGAGGCGCACGTCATCTCGGGTCAACGCACCATCTCCCGGCGCCCGGCAAGAAAACCGGGCGTGCGCACCGGGATGGGTTCCCTTTCCGGCCGCGGGATGTGAGAATACGTCGACCCGGTTAGGAAGCGGGACGGAGGGTGTCATGGGCAGAGATGAGTATCAGTTCGCCGAGATCGAGAAGAAGTGGCAGGCACGGTGGGAGGAGCTGCGGCTCTTTGAGGCGCGGGAGGAGGATCCCCGGCCGAAGTGCTACGTCCTGTGCATGTACCCCTACCCCTCGGGCGTCCTGCACATGGGACACGTGATCAACTACACGATCGGCGACGTCATCGTCCGCTACAAGCTCCTTCGGGGCTTCAAGGTGCTTTCGCCGATGGGGTGGGATTCGTTCGGGCTGCCGGCGGAGAACGCGGCGATCCGGACGGGAGTGCATCCGCACGAGTTCACCGAACGGAACATCGCCCGCATGACCACACAGATGACCCGGGCAGGGTGGGGATACGACTGGGATCGGGAGGTGGCGACGAGCCATCCGGATTACTACCGGTGGACCCAGTGGTTCTTCCTCAAGTTTCTCGAAAAGGGCCTCGCCTTCAAGAAGAAGGCGCCGGTCAACTGGTGCCCCTCGTGCCAGACCGTCCTGGCCAACGAGCAGGTCAAGGAAGGGTGCTGCGAGCGGTGTGGCACCCAGGTCGAGCAGAAGGACATGGATCAGTGGTTTTTCAAGATGAGCGCGTACGCCCAGCGGCTCCTGGATAACCACGCAAAGCTCGAGGCCGGCTGGCCGGAATCGGTCATCAAGCTCCAGAAGGAGTGGATCGGACGCTCGGAAGGCGCCCGGATCTTCTTCAAGGTCGCGGAAACCGGCGATGAGATTCCGGTCTTCACGACACGCCCGGATACGCTGTGGGGCGTGACCTTTCTCTCGCTCGCACCGGAGCATCCGCTGGTGGAGAAGCTGGTCCGGGGAACGGAGCATGAGGCCCGGGTCATGGAGGCGGTGCGGGAGATGCGGGCAGCGGGAACGTCGGAAAAGGAGCTCGCGGAGCGTGAGAAGGTTGGAGTGTTCACCGGATTTCACGTCATCAATCCGGTCAACGGCGAGCAGGTTCCGCTTTGGGTCGCGAACTTTGCGCTGATGACCTACGGCACCGGTGCGGTGATGTCCGTGCCCGCTCACGATCAGCGGGATTTCGAGTTTGCCCGGAAGTATGACATCCCGATCCGTGTCGTCATCGAACCGGAGGGGCAGGAGCTTGATCCTGACACGATGGAAGAAGCGTACACGGAACCGGGAACGATGACAGCCTCCGGGCCGTTTACCGGCCGGAAGAACACCGAGGCGATGCGAGACATCATCGCCTGGCTGAGTGAGCACCGGCTGGGCGAGGCGGAGATCAACTACAAGCTGCGCGATTGGCTGATTTCCCGTCAGCGGTACTGGGGCGCGCCGATCCCAGTCGTGTATTGCGACACGTGCGGCATCGTTCCTGTGCCGGAAGAGGATCTCCCGGTGCTCCTGCCGACGGATGTTCAATTCGTCGAGGGGGCTGGCAATCCTCTGGCGACCAGCGCATCGTTCGTCAATACGACCTGCCCGAAATGCGGCGGACCGGCGCGGCGCGAGACCGACACCATGGACACCTTCGTCGACTCATCGTGGTACTTCCTGCGGTACTGCGATCCGCACAACGGCGACCGGTGTTTTGGTGATGAGGCCGTGCGCCACTGGATGCCGGTGGATCAGTACATCGGCGGGATCGAACACGCCACGATGCACCTGATTTATGCGCGCTTCTTCACCATGGTGCTGCACGATCTCGGGCTCGTCGATTTCGACGAACCGTTTACCCGTCTCTTCTGCCAGGGGATGGTGTGCAAGACCGCGTACTACTGCCAGACGCACAAGTACATTCCGGAGGATCAGGTCACCGGCGGCCATCGCGAGGGAGATGCGATCGTTGGCGGGACCTGCGCGCTGTGCGGTGGCCCAGTGACATCGGAGATGACGAAGATCTCCAAATCGAAGCTCAACATCGTCGATCCCGACGCGATGATGGACCGCTTCGGCGCCGATACCGTCCGTCTCTACATGCTGTCCGATGCGCCGCCCGACCGGATGCAGATCTGGTCGGAGAACGGGATCAACGGCGCGTGGAGAACGGTCAACCGGCTCTGGTCGCTGGTTGTCTCGAACCTCGGGGCGTTGAGCGCGATGGACGAGCAGGTCCCCGGAGACTTGGATGACACCGGCCGGGAAATCCGCCGGCGGACCCACCAGGCAATCACCAAGGTAACCTCAGCGATCGAGGGCGGCTTCCAGTTCAACACGGCCATCGCCCGGTGTAACGAGCTGCTCAACCTCGTGCGGTCGAGCGAGGGCCGGATCCATCCGGCCGTGCTCCGCGAGACGCTGGAAACGGTGCTCAAGATCGTTAGCCCGATCATTCCACACATGGCCGAAGAGCTCTGGGAGCGCATGGGGCATCGCGAGAGCATCTTCACCTCGGGCTGGCCCGAAGCGGATCCGGCCGTGGCTGCCGAGGAGCAGATCGAGATCCCCGTTCAGGTCAACGGCAAGGTTCGCTCCCGGCTGCACGTCGCGCCCGATGTTGCCCGCGAGGAGCTCGAGCGGATGGCGCTCGCCGACGAGCGTGTGCAACGGTTCATCGGCGACAAGCGTGTGGTCAAGGTCATTGTCGTTCCGGGCCGCCTGATCAACGTCGCTGTCAAGTAGCGTCCGGACATCGGCCGGTCCGCAGGTTCCCGGTTTACCGGTGGCGTGGGGTCACGCCGGTGCGCTCCATTGGGCGTGTGGAGGTTCGTTGCGGATCAGCCACCCCCACAGGAGTGAGCCGTACCCAACCGGGCGCATCCCGCGGGAGCGGTAGAAGGGCTGGAGCAACCGGTGCAGACGGGGGAGGTTGTAGAACGGGACGGCCGGGAAGTAGTGATGCTCGAGGTGGTAGTTCGACCAAAGGAAGAGGCGGTCCCACACCCACGAGCCCTTGACGAGCGTTCCCCATTGGGCGGGATCCCCGGGATCGATGCGGTAGTGCTGGCCGACGCGATTGATGGCAAACCACGGAGGAAATCCAACGAGCAGCGGGAGCAGGTACACGCGGAGCATGGGGCCGGCTCCGCCAAGCAGGAACAGCGCCACGGCAGTGGCAAGGTGGATGGCAACGGCTCCGCACCGCTCGAACGCGATCGTGCGCCGGAGCGGCGCCGGGTACGACCGTGTCTCGGCTGCGGCGGCCCGGAAGTAGATCGGGAAGAGTGCTGGAGTGAAATAGAGGAGCTTGACGAGCCTGGAGTTTTTCTTCGGGCTCAGATGCCGCCGTTTTGGATCTTCGACAGGATCGCCCAGCCCCGCATGATGATCGAGGTGCCAGCGGCTGAACTGGGTTGCGGAGATACCGGTGAAGAATCCGTAGATGCGGCCCAAAGCCGTCTCCATGGCCGGCCGTGGCTTCGGCCACACGAGGTGGTGAAGCACTTCGTGGAGCAGGACCGTCGCATCAAAGAAGATCAGACCCTGCACGAGCACGAACGGCACCCAGATCAGCGGGTTGCTGCATCGCCAAAGCACCCAGGAGCATACGCCGAGCATCACCGCCTGCCGGGCCGCCACGGCGAAATGCCGCCACGGTTTGCGCCGGTGCAGGGCGGCGAGCTCCTCTGCTGGGATCGTTGCGGAGAGCTCTCGCCTCAGACCTTTTGAAACGTGGGCCCAGTGGCGCCTTCGAGGATCGCGGGTGATGCTCATCGCCGTGAATGATACGCTTTCTCAGTAACGTGTGCCACCTGTGCCGCTGCTGTGTTTGTTCCTCTGTTGGTCCGGGAGACGGGGCGCCCGGAGTGGGAAGCCCGATCAGTTGATGTCGTTGCCGCCGTTGCCGCCGTCCCCGGAGAGGAAGTCCGGCAACTGATAGCGGGTTGCGCCTTCGAGAGAGGGCAGCTCGTCCTCTTCGATCCCGGATGTGATGCTGAGGTGCTCCATCAGCTCACCGGGAATCTCAAGGAGGAACTGCGACGGATCGACCAGGACATCAACGCGGTACCGGTCACGTACGATCTCGGGATGCACGAGGTAGAGCCATTCCTTGGCGCGCGTGACGGCGACGTAGAAGAGGCGGCGTTCCTCTTCGATGTCTTCGGCGCGCGCGGTTGGGAAACGGCCCTCCGAGAGCCAAATGATGAAGACGACTCGCCATTCGAGCCCCTTCGCCTGGTGAATGGTCGAAAGTGTCAGCTCTTCATCGGGAGGCCCACCGGCAACATCTTCTCCGGAGAGCTCGTTGAGCAACGTGATTTCGGCGAGGAAGGCATTGATGGTGGAATAGCCGTCGGCAAAGAGGGCGAGCTGCTCGAGATCGTCCAGCCGTGAGCCGGCATTTTCGAGGTTGTCCTTCGCCCACTGGCGGTAGAAGGCTTCGACGACGCGGCGGATCGCTTCACCGGGCGATCCGGAGAACCGGGGCCCGGAAAGCTCCTCAATGAGGGTCTGCAAGGTGGTGAGCGATTTTGTGGCGATGCGTGGCAGGTTGGCCGCTGCCGGATCGATGGCAACGAGCGCATGCAGCGGATCTCCCGAGGCGATCCGTCCCCAGAGCCGGGCGGTCAGCCGGTCTCCGAATCCCCTTCGCAACTTGAGCATCCTGGCGAAGGCGACCTCATCCCGGGGGTTGTCGATGAACCGCAGGTGAGCCAAGACATCCTTGACGTGCCGTTGCTCGAAGAAGCGGAGCCCGGAGCGGACGCGGAACGGGATGTTCCGGCGCGTCAGCTCGACCTGGACCTCGAGCGAATGGTGGTGATTCCGGTACAAGACGGCCATCTCTTCGAGGTCGATACCGGCTTCCCGCAGCTCGAGGACCTGATCGGCGAGGAATGCAGCCTGCGCCTCGGGGGAGGGAACGCTGACGTCGAGCGGCATCTCGTCGCCCTCGCGGACCGGCCTGAGGTTCTTCGGGAATTGGCGCTCGTTGTGCGCGATGGAGGCGTTGGCGAGATCGAGGATCGGCGGTGTCGAACGGTAGTTGGTTTCAAGCCGGAAGACCGTGCAATCGGGATAGCGGTCCGGGAAGCCGAGGATATTCGCGTAGTCCGCGCCGCGGAATGCGTAGATCGATTGGGCATCGTCACCAACCACCATCAGGTTGCGGGGGCCGCCGAGCATGGCATCGATGATGTCCGCCTGGAGCCGGTTGGTATCCTGATACTCGTCGACCAGGACGTGTTGGAACCTGCGTGCCAGCTCGCGCCGGGCGTCCGGGTGCCGCGTGAGCAGCAGGAGCCAGTTGATCAGGAGATCATCGAAATCCATGAGGTCGGCGTTCCGCTTGCGTTCCAGGTATTTCCGGAACACGGGCGCAATGAGCTCCTCCTGCCCGGTGTACTGGGGGGCGCGTTGGAGGATGACGTCATCCAGAGACCGACCGGTGTTGATGACGAAGCTGTACAGGTCGACGAGCGTCTTCGGGCGTGGCAGGCGCCGCTTGGGCAGTTGGGGACTGAGATCGGCGAGCGCCGCCCCCATCAGGTCGACGGCATCTTCCCGGTCGAGGATCGAGAACCTCGGGCTGTACCCGAGCCGCTCGGCGTACCTCCTGAGGATTCTGTGTCCGGTCGAGTGGAAGGTTCCACCCATGACCTTGCCCGCCCGTCCTTCGAGCAGTTGCCCAACCCGGTCGAGCATCGACCGCGCGGCCTTGTTCGTGAAGGTCAGCAGGAGGATGTTCGACGGCGGCACACCGTCCTCGATCAGGCGCGCGACACGGTAGACGAGGGTGCGCGTCTTTCCGGTTCCGGCGCCGGCGAGGACCAGCATCGGTCCCCCCGGGTGCATGACGACCGCGTACTGCTCCGCGTTGAGCTCGGCGGCGTAGTCGATCCGTCGCCGCCGGGGTGAGTGGTCCCCGGCCGGAGTCATCTCGTCCGTCATGGAAGGTTGGCCGGCCCCAGGATCGTTCGGTCGAAGACGGGGAGCTCACCGAGCTTGAAGATCGAGAAGACACGTCTGAGATGAGCACCGGAGTCGAGAGCGGCCTCGACGGCGGGTGTGAACGCTGCGGGGATTCTGATGTGGAGATGCTTTTTGAGGCTCTGCTCCAGCGCCGAGCTTAGCGCACAGCCCAGCGCGGCCAGCGCTGCATCCTGCGTCGTACCCGCCACGGGACCAACCTGGCTCCGCCCGCCGTATCCGTAGCCGGCGATCCTGTTGCCCTGACGTACGAAAGTCGCGTTGAGGCCGAGCTCTTTCAGCCAGAAGATATGGTCGATCTCCCGGGTCGTCTTTCGGGTCAACCGGTCGATCCGGTCGAGGTCGGCCTGACCCCGCTGTTCAAGCAGGTCCTGGGTGACGTCCTGATTGGGGAGGAGACCGGACAGAGCCGTGGCCAAAGTTGCGGCCTCGGTGCGGGCGATCCAGAAGTCGTAGACAAGGGTCAATGGCTGGAAACCATGGCGGAGCAGGAGCCAGACGAGCGGTCCGTTGTTCGGGACAACGGCCATGAAATTGCGGGCGCCCGAGCGTTCTCCATACGCGAGGAGTTTGGTCATCAAGGCTTCGCCGGCACCGCTGCCACGGTGTTGCGGCAGAACCCAAAGCTCGGAGAGGGTCCACTGCGTACCCCGGATGTGGGCCGCCCCAAATCCAACGGTCTCTTCCTTGTGCATCGCCGTCAGGAACCCGTCGGGATCATGGGTCATGATGTGGCCG
>WGCW01000099.1 GCA_015493585.1 Acidobacteriota bacterium | reverse complement strand
GTGCTCTCATACTTTGGCATCAGATATTCCTCCTTTCGGCTTTCTGTCGCGAATTGGAAGAGCAAGATACGTTCCAGAGGAATGAGCACGGTGCTGGTTTTCCTAAGCCTCACACCTTCAGTGGATTACTGGAAGCGGCCAATCTTGCCCAGACGCAGAACTTTCCCAGTGATTGCAGAAACGCGAATAACTGAGCTCGTTTCTATGATAGGTTAGTATCTATGAGTAAGTTGCAAGAACGCAATCGAATCGCAGCAATGCAACTAACCCGGGATCGGCTTTTCGAATCGCTGCCCCTCGGCGCCTTCCTCCTGGATCATCAGGGCGTGATCTTAGCCATCAATCATCAGCAGGAGGTCAACTCCGGCGTTTCACGACAGGAAGTGGAGGGGAAACCGGTCGACGATGTCTTCGGCAGCGTGTTGCGCAAGTACGGACTTCTGGAACCCCTCGAACGCCTGCTCCGGGATGACACGTCATTCCACACGGAGATCGAGCGCTACGAGCCCCAGTTTTTGCGAAAGATGGTCCGGTTCCGTCTCTGGGGGTACGCTCTCGCCCCCGGGGAACTGTTCGTCGTTCTCACGGAAGGTGTCGACACGGAGCATTCCGGGGCTCCCGAGATCGTTGGCGAGAGCGAGGCTATGGAACAGGTCTTCTGGCTCATCGAGCGGGCGGCACGGGTGGACGCCACCGCACTGATCCTCGGTGAGACGGGCACCGGCAAAGAGCTGGTGGCCCGGGCCATCCATAGCCGGAGCACCCGGCGAAGGGGGCCATTCCTGGCGGTCAACTGCGGGGCCCTTCCCGAGCCACTGCTGGAGAGCGCCCTCTTCGGCCATGAGCGGGGGGCCTTCACGGGGGCGGACCGGCGGGTCAAGGGCTATTTCGAGGCCGCCAACGGGGGGACGCTGTTCCTGGACGAGATCGCCGAGACCAACCCCGCATTCCAGGTCAAGCTGCTCCGCGTACTGGAATCGGGGAGGGTGACTCGCCTCGGGGGCACGGCGGCCATCGAAAGTGATGTTCGCGTCCTGTGCGCCACCAATAGAATTCTGGAAGAAGAGGTTGAACACGGTCGTTTCCGCAAGGATCTGTACTACCGGATCAACGTGCTCCAGATCCGGCTCCCGGCACTCCGGGAACACATCGAAGATCTTCCCTTGCTGGTGACGCATTTCCTCCAAGAGGCCATCCAGAAGTACGGGCTCGGCGAAAAAACGATCTCGCAGCCCGCCCTTGAGCGCCTCAGGACCTACTCCTGGCCCGGCAACGTGCGCGAGCTGGCCAACGTCATCGAATCCTCCTACATCGTTGCACCAGGGAGGGTGCTGCAGGAGCACCATCTGCCCCGGCGGATTCTTGAGGCCACTTCCATCAATGAGCTTGCGTCACCCGCGTCTGAGCCCGCCCTGACGTATGTGGAGGCCCGTCGTCAATTTCGGCGAACTTATGTTGAGCACCTCCTCAAGCTGGCGCGCGGGGACATGAAAGCGGCGGCCCGCCTGGCGGGCGTCCATCCCTCCACCCTGTACCGCATCCAGAAGGGATGATCAAAAAGCGCGTCCAGCAACGATGGTCTTCTCATTGGGGCACGGCTCAAGTCCTCCAAGCGTTCAGAGGCCCGGCGAACCGCCCAGATGTTGGATGCGCACACTCTTGGTGAACGTTCTGCCCCCCATCATGGCTGGGAGCCGGATCGACCACACAGCCGGCGCCCCCCATCTCCGGCGGCGATGTCAAGGGCGTCCTCATCGGATGCACCTCGTCCGCAGCGTCTCCATCGCTCTCCACACCGGAGCCCCCCCAACTTCCCGCATCGGGAGCGCGGCACCAACCCTCCGCCTAGAATTGATCATCCGGGAGTCTCACACCACGCAGACGGCGCTCACGATGCCCGGACCTCTTGACGCCGATGAGCGAGTAGGCCATATTCCCTCGCGTGGGAACGGAACGTGATTTTCGTCAGCTCGAGGTCTCCGAGGTCTACTGCCCCACGTGTGGCACAGCCAGACCTGTACGCCGTCACTTGCTCCTGGTGCTGCCGACCGGCAACAAGTACGAGTACCGGTGCGCTATCTGTGGCACGCCCCTCGGCGGCAAGGACGATGGAGACGCCAGCGAGTACAACGCCGTGCTCAACCGGACCTCACGGCTGACTGGCGGCCGCTGATCTACCCCAGCGCGGCTGCCCCGCTTCCGGAGCACGGGGCAGACTATGGTCTAGTCGGCCTTTCCCTTTCGGGCGAGCTCGTCACGGATGATCTCGTCAAACGTGGCAAACGGCTGGGCGCCCCGCACCATGCGGCCGTCAATAAAAAAGGTCGGCGTCGCGTTGACACCAACTTCGTGAGACAGCCTCAGATCCTGATCGATCTTCTTGATCTCGACGTGACTCTTGATGCAGGCCGAGAGCTTCGCCTGATCAACACCGGTCGCCTTGACAGCTTTGGGCATCCAATCCTTGCCAAGCTCCTGCTGGTGGCTGTACAGCCAGTCGTGCATCTCCCAGAATTTCCCCTGTTTTCCAGCGCACAGGGCGGCTTCGGCCGCGCCCTTTGCGTAAGGGTGGAAGGACAGCGGCGTGTTCTTGAAGATCAGGCGCACCTGGGTTGGATACTTCTTGAGCAGCCTCTCGATCACCGGCTGGACACGGCCGCAGTAGGGGCACTGGAAATCTGAGAACTCAACGATGGTGACCGGTGCGTTCTTGGGACCACGAACTGGATCTTCTGGAGTGATGGGAATCCGTATCCGCGGCGGGGTCAGCAGAATATGGACCCCGTGCTTGGCAAAGAGCTCCTCCTGATAGGCTGTCCGGAGCTGCGCCTCCTCCTGGCGCTTGAGCGCCGTCACGACCTTGGCACGCGCTTTCTTTTTGTCCTTTCCAAGCTGCCGCTGGTACCTCTTGAGTAGCTCGTCGACACGCTTCGGATCGGGCGCCTTGACCTTGTCCTCCACATTCTCCTTGAGCAGTTGGGCCGTTGTCTTCCCCTCGTGCTTGGCTTCCTCTTGCAGGAGCCTCTCAAAGAGCATCCGCTTGAGTGTCCGCACCTTCAGCTCGTACATCTGCGTCCGCAGGCGCTCCAGACTGGTCCCTGCTGCTTGGTCAAGCTCCTGCTGGCTGATACTCCCTCCAGCGAACACCGCGACCGGGTGACTCGCCGTCTTGGCCTGTTTGGCAACCGTTTGTCCAGCGGGGACCGTCACGGCCGCAAGCAGACAGATACACACCATGGAAAGAATCCGGATCAAGCTCGAATGACGCATCGTGCCTCCTTCAGGGCGGTGGCCCCAGCCCGGCATGATACACCGGCCGGATCAGATGAGAACCAGATCGAGACCCAAAAACCGGATGTGGTACAACGCATGCCATGAGAAAGATGCATCGAATCATGTCCATCCTCTGCTGGACCCTCATAGTCAGCCTTGTTCCTCTCGCCGCGTGCCACCGCAAGACCGCTCCACCCGCTGATTCAGCGTTCGTCCGCCAGGAGCTCCAGTGGCGAGCCGAAAGGCTGCGCCGGCTGACCGCCCCCGATGGTTGGCTGACGCTCGTCGGCCTCGACTGGCTAGAGCCAGGGGTCAACCGTGCGGGGTCTGCTCCCGGCAGCGTCGTCGTGCTTCCCGGTACACCGGCGCACGCCGGCGATTTCATCGCCGGTCCCGGCTTGACCGTGACGTTTCAGGCGGCGCCCGGCGCACACATCACGTGTGACGGCAAACCAGTGAGACGCATCCAGCTTCACACGGATGCCGGGGGAAAACCGGACATCCTCCATGCCGGGCGGATCGAGTTTTACGTCATCGAGCGCGCCGGCCGGCTCGCGGTCCGGATCAAGGATCCACAAAGTCCACTCCGGATCCACTTCCCGGGGCTGCGCTTCTTCCCCATCGACCCGGCGTACAGGGTCGAGGCGACGTTCACCCCGTTTGAGACACCGAAGAAGATCGCCGTGCCAACAATGATCGGAACGGCAACCACAATGGAGGCACCCGGCCTCGTTCACTTCGTCCTCAAGGGGAAGGCGCTGACACTGACTCCGCTCGTGGAGAAGCCGGATGACACCACATTCTTCTTCGTGTTCCGCGATGCGACCAGCGGCAAGGAAACCTATGGGGGAGGCAGATTCCTCGATGCTCCGGCCCCCACAAACGGCAGGCTGATCCTCGATTTCAACCGCGCGTACAACCCCCCATGCGCGTTCACACATTTTGCGACGTGCCCGTTGCCCCCTGAGGGAAACGAGCTTCCCATTCCCATTGATGCCGGTGAAAAGATTCCTGCGCAGCCGCACCGCTGACCGGCCAGAGCGCGATCCGGGCCGTCCGGCCGTGCGTACGCCTTGAAAAGTCGGCGAGTTCAGCGATAATGGAGACATCTTCGTCGTGAAGGTGGAATCATGCCGTCGTTCGACATCTTTTTTCTGAGCCTTCGTGATCCGTCGAAAGCCGGACGTGCCCGGTTTACCCAAACGCTGGCTCACATCTCGGACATGCCGAACACGAAGATCGAAGAGATCCTCAGAGCCAGCAGAACTCTCCTCTTCGAAAGGTTGAGCCGTGAACGGGCCAACGACATTGTCACGGCGCTGACCCAAGCCGGAGCCCGGCTTGAGATTCGTCCCAATCAGGCACCACCCGACACGGAGCAGGAGGTCGCAACCCGCAAGTGCCCCAGGTGCGGTTTCATCGAACGCGCCGATGCCCTGGAGTGCAGCCAGTGTGGACTGGTTTTCGCCAAGTGGGAACGTGAGCAGGTCCGCGCCATGCAGCGTGAGCAGCGGCTCGAGGAAGCGATGGCCAAGGCGGTTCAGGTCCGTCAGAAGTGGACCGAACGGGCCACCGAGTACGTCAGTAACCATCCACTGCGTGGCGAGATCCCGGCGGCGCTGGCATCGAAGATCTCGCCCCAGGAAACCGTCTTCATGTTTGTCGATGCTGAAGAAGGACTGCTCGTCCTGACGTCGCGCCGGTGCCTCTGCCAGCGTAACAATGTCACCCTCTCTCTCCCCTGGGAATTGATGTCCGGCATCGACTTTGGAGGCGGTCTCCTCAAGAAACGCGGCGATGTCTCTCGAATGCAGATGACGCTTTTCGGACCGGTACCGGTTGGTGGCGGTGAAAGCTCGCAAAAGCTCGTCTGGCAGGTCAACGATCTCGACGCTGTCGAGCGCGACACGATCATGAGCTGGGCTTACGCCCGCAAATTCCCGTGCGGCGCCTGCGGCAAGACCGATCTGCAATTCCGTCTGGACGGCTCAAAGGTTCATGCCCGCTGCATGCACTGCGCCACGGATCACGAGATCGACCTCGAAGAGGCGCTTGCCATCCCGATCCTCGCTAACTGACCCGCCCCGGTTTTCATCGTGGCATGTTTCACCAGCACTCCTCAGTGGGCGGCGAGAGCTGACCTACGACAGGCCCAATGATGGCGCGGCCGGCGTGAGCTGCGTGCCGTTACCCCCCCGCCCAGATCCTTCGCCGCATACCTTCGGCACGCGGCTCAGGATGACAGGGGGAGGGATGGCTTCGCCTTTGGCGCGCTACTCAGGATGACAGGGGGAGGGGCGCTGTTGCCTCGGAACCGAGATGGGGATGGGGACAGTGTTGAATATCGCCGACCTCACGAAAACCGCAGAGTAGGGGACGTTGAAATCATCCGAATCTATTCAACACCGTCCCCTACTCCGTTCTTCAAGACTGTAGAGTAACGAAGTCAGAGGATAGTGCTGCATTTATGAGCCTTCCTCTGCGAATCTCTCCGACCTCCGCGGTTAGAGTTTCCAGCTGGATGTTCACAAGATGGGGACAGTGTTGAATAGGTGACCCATGCACAGAACGCCGGGAACGGGCGCGAAGGCATCTTCGCTTTCTCTGCGCTCTCCCTGCGATCGTTCCCCCGCCCAGATGCTTCGTCGGCATCGCCTCCTCAGAATGACGACGGAGGAAAAGCTGCGTCTCGTCAGAATGACACCCTTCCTTGTCATCCTGAGTCGCGGACCGGAGGCATTTGCGCGAAGGATCTGGGAGGGGGCCGGCCTGTCGCCGCGGTCGGGGCGATTGACACGTGAGCCCATTCCCACGTACCCTCGGCTGACCCCGAGTGTTGGAGGCAACATGGAGCGATCCCCTCTGAAACTTCCCGAGAATGCGTACCGGAAGCTGAACCCGGGTGAGACGTACGACCCGGTTGTCCCGGCGGAGGCACCGCTGCCAGAGGCGACCCCGTACTCGGTCACCCTCGGGATCATTTTTGCGGTCATCTTCTCCGCCGCCGCCGCCTACCTTGGGCTCAAGATCGGACAGGTGTTCGAGGCGGCGATCCCCATCGCGATCCTTGCGGTGGGGCTGTCGACCTCGCTCAAGCGAAAGAACAGCCTCTCGGAGAACGTCATCGTCCAGTCGATCGGCGCTGCATCGGGGGTGATCGTCGCCGGAGCGATCTTTACCCTGCCGGGCCTCTACATCCTCGGGCTCAAGGCGAGCTTCCTCCAGGTTTTCCTGTCCTCCCTGTTCGGCGGATTCCTCGGGATCCTCTTCCTGATCCCGTTTCGCAGGTATTTCGTCTCCGAGATGCACGGCGAGTTCCCCTTCCCCGAGGCGACGGCAACGACGGAGATCCTCGTCGCGGGTGAGAGCGGGGGTGATCAGGCCAGGATCCTGCTCGGGGGCGCGATCGTCGGTGGGATCTACGACTTCCTCGTGTCCGGCGTCGGCGCCTGGAAGGAAGTCGTGTCGTCAACGGTCTTCGGATGGGGACACCGGCTGGCGCACAACGTCAAGCTGGAATTCCGGCTCAACATCGGCGCCGCCGTGATGGGTCTCGGCTACATCGTCGGGTTGCGCTACGCGGCCATCATCGCCGCAGGCTCGTTCGTTGCCTGGTGGGTGCTGATTCCCCTGGTCTACTTCATCGGCGCCCACGTCCCGCAGCCGTTCCTGACCCACAGCGGCCTGACCATCTCCCAGATGACACCGATGCAGATCTTCTCCGACTACGTGCGGCACGTCGGGATCGGCGGGATTGCTGCGGCCGGCATCATCGGCGTCGTCAAGTCGTGGCGGATTATCGCCGGTGCGTTCAAGCTGGCCTACCTCGAAATCACCGGTGCGCACCACGCCGCCAGTGGGGAAACCATCCGGACCCAGCTCGACCTGCGGATGAAATGGGTGATGACGGGCATTCTCGTCACGCTCGGCGCCATCTGGGTCTTCTTCCGCTGGGGTGTGACAGGTCACATGTCAACCGCGATCATCGGCCTCGCGATCGTGTTGGTCATCGCGTTTCTGTTTACGACCGTGGCGGCCCGGGCCATTGCGATCGTCGGGACGAATCCGGTGTCCGGCATGACCCTGATGACGCTGATTATTTCGTCCGTCATTCTCGTCAAGGCCGGGCTGACCGGCCAGACCGGGATGCTTGCAGCGTTGATCATCGGAGGGGTCGTCTGCACGGCGCTCTCGATGGCGGGCGGATTCATCACTGATCTCAAGATCGGCTACTGGCTGGGAACGACGCCACAGACTCAGGAGCGGTGGAAATTCCTTGGAACGATTGTCGCCGCTGCCTCCGTTGGCGTCGTGATTCTCATCCTGTACACGACCTACGGCTTCGGCGTGCCAACGGCGGCGCATCCGCATCCGCTTCCCGCTCCGCAGGCCTCAGCGATGGCTGCGGTCATCCAGCCTCTCATGACCGGACAGGCGGCACCTTGGCTCGCGTACTTAGCCGGCATCTTTCTTGCCCTGATCCTCGAAATGATCGGGGTGCCACCGCTGGCGTTTGCCCTCGGGATGTACCTCCCGCTCGAGCTCAACACGCCGATCCTTGCCGGCGGCCTGATCGCCTGGTTCGTCTCCTCCCGATCGAAAGATGAAGCGGTCAACACAAAGCGGAAGGACCGTGGCACTCTGATCGCGTCCGGATTCATCGCGGGCGGCGCAATCATGGGCGTGATCGCGGCGATCATCAACTACCTCGGGAAAGAGGTTTTTGCCGGTCCGAAATGGACGCTCGCCTCTGCGCTCGGCCTGGCACACTGGTCCGAGTCGTCCGGGGGCGAGATCCTCGGCTTCGTCATGTTCGTGATCCTCTGTGCCTACATGATTTGGGACATCACAAGAACGCCGAAACACGACACCAGCGGAAGCTGATTCAACCGGTCATGGCGGTCTCGATCGCTTGAAGAAACTCGGCCACATCGTCGAAGGTCCGAACCTTCAACTGGCGTGAGGGTTCCGGCGGCTCCAGCCGCCAGGGCCGCCACCACAACACGTGCCGTCCAGCCTTGCTGGCCAGCGCGACTTCGGAGAGCGTGCCAGCCGCGCCGCCGACCGCGACGCACAGATCGGCGGCGAGCACGTTGACGGCGTTGCGCGCCATGCCCAAGCCCGTCGGGATGGCAACCTTGACCCACGGGTTGGGAGAACCGGGTTTGAGGTTATCCCCCGGGAGGATGCCGATCGTCAGCCCCCCGGATCCCGCGGCGCCCCGGGAT
>WGCW01000098.1 GCA_015493585.1 Acidobacteriota bacterium | reverse complement strand
GGCCGGAGTAGGGGACAGTGTTGAATAGATTCCAACTTTGCGGTTTTGACGAGGTCCGCGAGCACGTCTTGGCCACAGAAGCGAAGAGGCATGGCCGGCGTATCCGAGCCCCCCACCCAGATCCTTCGCCTTCGGCTCAGGATGACAAGGGAAGGGGCATGGCTCAGGATGACAAGGGAAGGGGCATGGCTCAGGATGACATGTGGGGGATATGTCATTCTGAGCACCCACATGCCCCCGGATGGGGCACCGGGACGGTGGACTAACAGGGATTGGGGTACCGTTTCTTTGGTTTCTCGAAGTGGCAATGCGTCAGCATGTTACGGAACCTTCTTCCCGATGATCTAACTGCTGTTAGTTGAGCGGCGAAGCTTTTCCCCCGTTGTCATTCTGAGGAGGCGTAGGTTTCCCCATTTTGTCATTCTGAGGAGGCGGAGCCGACGAAGAATCTGGGCGGGGGAGGTCAGTTCTCCTCCTTTTCCGTATCGACCGTCTCCAGCACGAAATCTTCCGGCCCCCCACCCAGATCCTTCGCAGCGTGCCTCCGGCACGCCGCTCAGGATGACATTGAGGGGGGCGTTCCGAGATGACGGGTTCGTTCGCCCTCGACCTGGGACGAGACGAAGAGTTGTCATTCTGACGACCCACGGTCTTTCTCCGCGCCCCCCGCGTTCTCCGCGAGAAACCTCCTGGGGGGCGAGAGAAAAGACGTGGCAGACGAACGTCGGGAAATGTAACACCGTCCCGGCCTCTGTCATTCGCAGACAGTTCCTCGACGTTGCGCGTTATCAGGACGGCACGCTGTTTTTTCCCACGTGATGCGATTGCTGTTTGGTGAGAGAGGAGGCGAGGTCCTTCACCTTCGTCTCAGGATGATACGGGGAGATGTCTTTCTGAGCGCCCACATTCCGCGGCGCCGGGTATCAGGACGGTGGACGAAAAGGTGCTCCAAGCAACGCTACGTCCATAGCTCACGCAAAATCTTTCCCATGCCACCCAATTTCTAGCCGTCATGATCCGATGCCCGAAAAAAACGCCCCCTGCTACGTAACCATCTACGTTATCCATGCGTTACCTAGCAGCTCTCCTCCCTCGATCTGACCGATCCTCCTCGCGTCCATTGACACCCTCCACCACCTGCGCTATAAATCCTCCGCCTGGTTGCCCAGGTAGCTCAGTCGGTAGAGCAGGGGACTGAAAATCCCCGTGTCGGTGGTTCGATTCCGCCCCTGGGCACCATCTCAACCGCATTTCCGAGCATTCCCGGTTTTCCCGGGGATTTTTAGTCCCCTAATCTGGGGGGCTGAGGGGGCAATCTCCCTATCGGTGGTTGCCTCCCCCCACCCACACACCCGACGGCGACCCCGAGCCCTGAAGCACATCAATACTCCAGTAGCTACGGATTCCTCGCTCTCCCGTGAGGCCCTGCTTGGCTCGGGGTGCGGATTCCGCCCCTGGGCACCATCTCAACCGCATTGCTCAAAGTCCCCGGTTCCCCGGGGATTTTCAGTCTCCTGCTCGTGGGGGAGTTTGAGGGGACGAGCTGGCAACGCCAGCGCCAGCCCCCTCTCTTAATCGACCAGGGGACGACCCGGAACACACTGCCGCGGAGGCTCTTGGACGGGGCACACGGCACGGCGTGCAGGGGGAAAATCCCCGTGTCGGTGGTTGCCTCCCCCACCGACACACCCGACGGCGACCCCGAGCCCCCGAGCACGGCCGTGCTCTGATCCCTCGGGGGTTCCTCGTCCTCACCTGGAGGGCCCTGGGCTCGGGGTGCGGATTCCGCCCCTGGTCCCATCTCAACTGTATTTCTCAAAGTCCCCGGCGCGGCGCTTCACAGCGCGCATCGCCCAACCGCTGACCGTCACCGGATGCTCGTTCACAATTCGGACCAAATCCCTGACATGGATGCCGTAGCGCCGTACTACACGAAGTCCCAACAATTCCCGTGCCTTCGACAGCTCTCCTCTTTTGCACCATCCTCACAACCCTTGGGGATTGAGCCACTCCGCCGCCGCCCACGTGGCGACGAGCTCCCCGTCTCCACTTCCCGGCATTCTTTCGGTGAGGGAAATCTACTTTTCGAACGATATACGGATACGTCAATGGCATGGGACGCGAGGATCGAGCATATTCGGTGCCGCATCTGAAATGTCCTAAGAAACCATGAAGGAGGTCATATCGTGCGATTTTCATCCAAGCTTCTCGTACTCTTGATGGTGTTGGTACTGGTTGGGCTTGTCACTCCCTACGCCGTGGCCCAGACAGGCGAGCAGGACGTCTTCACAACCCCTGATTCTGCCCTGGCCGGCACACCACCCAGCCAGGTCCTGGAGACACTCAATCAGCCACCGCAGAGCAAGCAGCCCACATTCGGTGGGAACGGCGAGTGGGAATACATCCATGCCTCCGCTTTTCTTCCCTTTGATAACCAGGTACTGCCCGACTATTCTCAAGGCACCGGCTATGTGACGCCCCACAACGATGGTTCAAACTATAGCCCCGCCTACTGGGTCCAACTCCACCTCCCGAACGGCGCCCAGATCTTCGACATTTACGCCAACGTATACGACAATACACCGAACGCCTATTGGAGGATGATCGTCACCCTGTACGACCATGATGACACTCCTTCGTTCTCCAACCTCTCCGATACCAGCGAAGGAGGTACCCCCGGGTACACCACGCTGCATGACAACTTTTCGTCGTATCCAATCTTCCACGAGTTTGGAGACACCGAAGGCGACGGCAACGGCGGCGATCTCGCCTTCACGGTCAAGTTGATCCCCCAGGGCACCTATTCGGGAATTTTCTCCCTGAGGTTTGGGGGAATCAGCGTTGGTTGGATACGCACCATTTCCCCTGCCCCAGCCACGGCGACCTTCAACGACGTCCCGGTTGGGAGCGCCGGCTTCGCCCACGTGGAGGCGCTGGCCGCCTCCGGCATCACGGCAGGGTGCGACGCCACGCACTACTGTCCCAGCGCACCTGTCACCCGTCTCCAGATGGCCATCTACCTGGCCAAAGCTCTGGGGCTCCACTGGTCGCTTTAGCCCGCAGAGGGACTGCACGTCAGCATGGGCCACTGCACGCCGCAAGGCGTGTGGTGGCCCCGAGTGCGCAGTGCAACTCCCAACGAAACGTCCTGTAACCCGGATGATCCACTATCCATCTGCTGGAGGGCGGGATGCACCAGGCCTGGCGGCGGGTTCTCGATTCTGCCGCTCGACGTACCACAAGCACCCCTGCGCTCCCCAATCTTGCGAGAGCGCCGCCAGCCACAGTACCTCTCGGCCTTCGCGACGATGTCTGATGAATCATCCGGGTGGGAACCCTGCCGCGACCCTCGAATGACGAAATATCCAACACCGGTACCACTTTTGGCACGAAGCCGTACCCTCATTGCCCCGGTTCACGGCCGAAGCATCGAGCTGACCTCGCGAAGCCACCTCCTCACGCCCTGCCCAAGGCGCTCAGAGCACCGTCCCCGGCGCGGTTCGATCCATTCCGGAATGTACGGTTGCATCTCGTCTGCAGCCCGAAGGAAGCCATCTCCCGTCATCGGTGGCTTGACTGCCACCAGATGGTAGATGATCTGATCACACACATCGAGATGCTCCCCCCGCAGCGCGCGCTGGAGACGGGGCGTCAGGTTCCTGTAGGGATCGAAGTACAGAAACTCCATGCGAACACACCTCAGATCGAGGTTTGGGCGGCTGTTTGCCGTGGAGGCAAGGCCCTACAACCTGCCTTGCGGGGGATGCCACCACTCCTCGGAAGCCACCAGCGATGTCCGTGCATCGGTCCAGAAACGAGGTGTATGTTCGTTAAAAATCTGAAAGTGATAGGGATTGGCGAGGTTCAGCCCCTGATGACCGTATGGAGCGATGATCACCACTTGGGCACCTGGCCGGCAGATCCGCCAGATCTCCTCCATCAAGGGGATAGCTCATGCACGTGCTCCAAAGAGTGACTGGCGTACACAAGATCCACAGAAGAATCAGCAAAGGGAAGCGGACCCTCGAGGTCCCCAACAACACTGACGCCAGGCAGGAAGAAGCGATCCATGCCCACACATCCCACTCCTGTGTTCCTGCCACACCCTAGATCGAGGCGAACGGGGTGATACACGTCTTTCATAATGGCATCGCCCGAGGAACGTTGCTGAGGTTTATCCCGACCCTGACACCAACCATCCCACCGCTTCTTCGGGATCTGCGGAGCGGACGAGATGTTCTCCGATGAGGAAACCGTCATAGCCAGCGGCCGTCAGCCGGGCGATCTCTGCTGGCCCGCGGATGCCGCTTTCGGCGACGCGGAGGCGGCCCCTGGGGATCCCGGCAGCCTGCGCAGCGACCCGGCCAAGATCGACGCGGAAGGTCGTCAGGTCGCGGGCATTGACGCCAATGATCGGGGCACCCGAACCGGCGGCACGGGATGGATCCTCGTCGGCGAAGATCTCCAGGAGGACCTCCAGATGCAGTCCGGTTGCGAGCTCGAGAAGGACGTCCAGCGTTTCATCGTCCAGGATCCGCGCAATCAGCAGAACAGCATCGGCGCCGAGGAGGACGGTTTCGAAGAGCTGCCGGGGTTCAACGATGAAGTCTTTACGGAGGATGGGAATCTTCGTCTCCCGGCGAACGGCTGGGATCCACTCCGGGTCGCCCCCGAAGAAGTCGGGCTCGGTCACCACGGAGAGGGCGCGCGCTCCGCCCCGCTCGTAGGCAGATGCCAGTACCACCGGATCGAACGGCTCGCGAAGGACACCGGCCGAGGGGGACGCGTGTTTGGCCTCGGCGATGATGGAAGGCCCGGGGCTTTCCAGCGCTTCTGACAGGGAGCGAAAATCGTGATCGCCTACCCGGCGTGCCGCCTCGGCGCGCGCACGTTCCTCGAGGTCCGGTGGCGCAGGGCTGGCGCCCAGGCGGCGGCGGACAGCGGCGACAATCTGGGTGAGGATGTCAGCCATGACCGGCCAGTTCTTGCGAGCGCAGCGCCAGCTTCCGGAGCACCTCAAGACCTGCGCTGCGTGTGAGGATGTCGCGTGCCACCTCGACGCCCTCGGCCACACCGCCAACCGCGCCCCCAACGTAGAGAGCCGCCCCGGCATTGACGGCCACCGCCTCCGAAGCTGCCGAGCGCTCCCCGCCGAGGACCTCTTCGAGACGCCGGGCGTTGAAGGCGACGTCGCCACCGCGAAGCGCATCGAGGCTCGACGCCTCGATCCCCAGCTCCCGGGGTGTCACGTGATCGTCCCGGACGACCCGGCCGGAAACGACTTCGATGACACGTGTCGGCGCTGCAACGGAGATCTCATCGAGACCGTCGTCGGAATGGATGACCAGCGCATGCACCGCGCCAAGCTCGGCCAGCGCTTGAGCCATCAGCTCCTGGATCTCGTCGCCCCAGACTCCCACCACCTGCCGCCGGACCCCGGCCGGATTGGTCAGCGGCCCCAGCATGTTGAAGATCGTTCGCACGCCGAGCGCTCGCCGGACCGGCATCACCGCCTTCATCGCCGGATGCAACGGCGGGGCGAAGAGAAACGCGATGCCGGGATCGTCGACCAGCGCTGCGAGGGCGCGAGCTGGAAGGGAGAGCCGGACGCCGAGCGCTTCGAGCACGTCCGCCGAGCCGCATTTTGAAGAAACCGAACGGTTGCCGTGCTTGGCGACCGGCACGCCTGCGGCCGCTGCAACAAGAGCGGCAGCGGTCGACACATTGATCGTGTCGGCCCCATCACCGCCGGTCCCGCACGTGTCGACAGCCGCTTCCGGATGCGCGACCGGTACCGCGACGGCGCGCTCCCGCATCGCCCGCGCGGCGGCGGCGAGCTCAGTGGCCGTCTCCCCCCGGGTCCGCAACGCTGCAAGAACGGCGGCGAGGACGACATCGGGGAGTACGCCGTCCATCACGGCCGCAAAGAGCCGGCCCACCGTCTCGTGATCCAGGGCCCCTCCGGAGGTCAAGACCCGCAGCACTCGCCTGAGATCGAGCTCCCCATGCATCATTGCCCCCCCTCCTTTCCGCCGTCCACCGGCAGCCCCGCGACCCGCAGAAAGTTGGCAAGCAGCGCCCTGCCGTTGCGGGTCAGATAGGACTCTGGGTGGAACTGAACTCCAAAGTGGGGGTGCTCCCGGTGGGCCAGGCCCATGATGAGGCCGTCCGCCGTCCAGGCGGTAACCTTCAAACTCTCCGGAACGCTCTCCCGGTCCACCACCAGCGAGTGGTAGCGGGTGGCCGTCAGCGGGTTTGGCAAGGCTTCGAAAATGCCGCTGCCGTCGTGTTCGACCGGGGACGTTTTGCCGTGGACCGGCTCGGGCGCCCGGACCACACGCGCGCCGTTGGCGGCCGCCAGCGCCTGGTGGCCGAGGCAGATCCCAAGCAACGGAATGGTTGCAGCGCGGCGGATGAGCTCCATGGTGACGCCGGCATCTTCAGGCACCCCAGGACCCGGCGAGATGATGATGGCATCAGGCTTGAGGCCGAGCAGCTCCTCGACCGGTGCGGCGTCGTTGCGGATCACCCTAATAACCTCGCCGGTCAGCTCACCAAGCTCCTGCACCAGGTTATAGGTGAAGGAGTCGTAGTTATCGATCATCAGTATCATCGTTGTCGCGTCAGCTCCTCCGCCATCGAGACCGCTTCGATCAGCGCGCGGGCCTTGTTGGCGCATTCGGCCAGCTCGTTTTCAGGGATGGAGTCGTAGACAATCCCCGCTCCGGCCTGAACCACGACGGTCCCGCCCCGCTCGACCAGGGTCCGGATGGCGATGCACGAGTCCAGATCCCCGTTGATATTTCTGTACCCCACGGCGCCCCCGTAGACACCACGGCGCACCCCTTCGAGCTGATCAATGATCTCCATCGCCCGAACCTTTGGAGCACCGCTCAGCGTTCCGGCGGGGAAGCAGGCCGCCAGCGCGTCCCAGGCATCCAGACCGTCCTGCAACCGGCCGCTGACCTCGCTGACCATATGCATGACGTGGCTGTACCGCTCGACGTCCATCTCCCGGACGATCCGGACCGTCCCCGGCACGCTGACACGGCCGATGTCGTTCCGCCCAAGATCGACCAGCATCACGTGTTCCGCCCGTTCCTTGGGATCAGCGAGGAGCTCCGCTTCCAGGCGCCGGTCCTCTCCGGAGGTCTTCCCACGCGGACGCGTCCCCGCGATCGGGCACGTCGTCGCCTCGCCGCCCCGGACGCGAACGAGCATCTCCGGGCTCGCCCCAAGGAGCCGCGCCCGCCCCGTATCGAGGAGGAACATGTACGGCGAAGGGTTCGTCAGCCGCAGCATCCGGTAGATCTCGACGGTGCTCGCCCGCGGCATCCGCCGCCACCGGCGTGAGAGGACCACCTGAAAGATCTCTCCGGCCAGGATCGCTTCCCGCGCGGTACGGACCATCTCCAGGAACGCCGCATCGCCGGGCGAGGAGCGCCATCCATCCCAGGGATCCGTTCCAACACGCGGAACTTCTTCCACTCGCAACGCAGCCCCGGCACCGTCGAGCTTCCGCTCGAGCGCGTCAAGCCGCTCCTCGGCCTGCTCCCACGCCGCCACGGGATCTCCTTCGATCAGCGCCGCGGTCACTAGCACGAGCCGCTGACGGGCCCGGTCCAAGGCAACGATCGTGTCGTACAGACCGAACCACGCCTGGCCGAGCCCATCCTCGTCAGTGCAGCTCGACGGAATGTCCTCAATCATCCGGACGGCGTCATACCCAAAATATCCGACCGCACCACCACAAAACGGCGGAAAGCCGTCCAACTCAGGCACCCGCCCCCAATCGCTCTCCCGCCGGAGCACGCTCAACGGATCACCGGAGACCGGCGCACCGTCCACGTAGGCCGTTCCGCCACGAATCTCAACGATCCGGCACGGATCAGCGCCTACGAAGGAAAAGCGGGCAACCCGCTCACCCCCCTCGACACTCTCCAAGAGAAACGGGTTCCTCCCGTCGTCTGCAAGGACGCGCCACAGGACGAGCGGTGTCGCGGCATCGGCGGTCAGCTCACGCCGCACCGGCACCACATCGTACCGCTCGGCGAGCTCGAGAAACCGGTCCCGGTTCGGAATCGATGCCACGCCGGTTCCTACCGCTTGCCCCTGGAGCCGGCCGTGAGGGATGCCGCATGCAGGGGGAGCTCTTCCGCTGCAGCAAGGCTTGCCGCTTCCCGGGCCAGCTTGGGATAACTGTGGGCTGGCAACCCAACGAGACAGGTTGACCGGTAGAAGTCCCAAACGGTCAGGGGACCGCGTACTAGCGCTCCGCCGAGTGTCGGCAGGAGATGATTGGCGCCAGCGACCACGTCCACCAAGGCCGCCGGACTCCACGGACCCAGCGTCACGAGCGCCGCTGCCTCGATCCGGTCGACGAGCCTCAGCGGCTCCCGCACGAGGAGCTCCACACGGCTCGGAGCAATCCGGTCGACCACTGAGCACGCTTCAGCTTCGCTATCCGCGATCAGCACGGCGGACCATCGTTTGACCGCCTCGCGGACGGGATGCCCCTTCGGCAGGCTTCGCAACCGGGAGGTGACGAGCGAGTTAATGCGCCGAGCCAGCCGCTGGGAGGTCGTCACAACGACACCGAGTGCATCCGGGTCGTGCTCGAGCTGCGCCAGAAGATCGCTGACGGCCAACTCAGCCTCGGTGGAGGTGTCGGCGACGATCACGAGCTCGGGGAGCCCGCCGCGCGGATCGATGGCCACCCGGTGGGCTACGAGATACTTTGCCGCTAAAAGCGCCGGATCACCCCCACCGGCGATCAGGTCAACCGGAGCGATGGAATCGGTCCCGTAGGCGAGGGCAGCGACGGCATGGACACCGCTCATCAGGTAGACGTCATCGACCCCGAGCCGGTTCAGCAGGTAGCGTACCGGAGCCGACCCGAGATACGTTCTCGGCGAGAGCGCCACGGCGATGCGGGCGACGCCGGCCAGCTGCGCGGGGATAACCGCCATGATCAACGTTGTCAGATCCACGTGGTGACGGCTGGGAAGCACAACGCCAACCGACGGGATCGGCCGAAGCCTCAAGCTCAGGAGGCTCCCGTCCCCTTCCAGGGTAAACCCCTCGCTGATCTGCTCACGGTGAAACCGGCCGACGGCATCGATCGACGCGTCGATCGCCTGCCTGAGATCGTCGGAAACCTCGTGCTCATCACCGGTGGGTGTCCCGGTCAGGCGGATTTCGTCCCCCGCCAGCTCTTCGAGATCCAGCGTCTGAATATGTTTCAACAAGGCCCGGTCGCCACGTTTCTTGATCTCGGCAATGACCGAACGTGCCTTGGCAAACGTCTGATCGGAGAGCAACTTCTCGCGGCGTCCCTCGACCCGCCCCAGGTATTTCTGGCCTTTTTCTTCCTTGACGTGATAGACCTTCATAATCGCCTCCTGTCCCTCACCAACCAGCCACTCCTCAGTATTCTGCCCGAATCGGGCCCTGGCGTCTAGCGGAACAGGCTGATGTACAATGCGTTGCCTTGCGGGAGGGAAGCATGGAGCCACCTGTCATCACCATTGGAGAGCTCAAGCAGCACGAGGGAGACGAGGTCCGTCTCAGGGGTTGGGTCTATAACTGGAGGAAAAAGGGCAAGATCCGCTTCGTTATTCTCCGGGATGGGTTCGGGTATCTCCAGTGCGTTGTCTTCCGTCCGGAGGTCGGTGAGGAGGTATGGGAGACAGCCGTTGCCCTGACACGCGAATCGTCGATCGAAATCCAGGGGATCGTCGTCGCCGACGAACGCGCCCCGGGCGGATATGAGCTCAAAGTCACCGGGCTCATATCGATTCAGATTGCACCGGAATTCCCCATCGGCAAGAAGGACCACGGCGTCGATTTTCTCCTCAACCACCGTCATCTGTGGTTGCGATCAAAGCGGCAGCACGCGATCCTTCACATCCGCTCGGAGCTGGAGTATGCCATCCGTGAGTACTTCCACGCGAACAACTTCACGCTGATCGACTCGCCGATCCTGACCCCTGCGGCCTGCGAAGGAACGTCCACGTTGTTTGAGACCGAGTACTTCGGGGATACGGCCTACCTCTCGCAATCCGGCCAGCTCTACCTGGAGCCGGCCGCGGCGGCGTTCGGCAAGGTCTACTGCTTCGGGCCAACGTTCCGCGCGGAGAAATCAAAGACCCGCCGCCATCTTGCCGAGTTCTGGATGGTCGAGCCCGAGGTCGCATGGCTCCGGTTCGACGGCCTGCTCGAGCTCATCGAAGATTTCGTCACCTCGATCCTCAGCCGGGTCCTTGACCGGTGCGCCGAGGACCTCAAACGGCTCGAACGCGACATCTCGGTCCTCGAGCCCGCGACGCAACGGCCCTATCCAAGGCTTGACTACGGCGACGCCATCGCCGCGCTCAACGCCCACGGGGTCGCGGCAGAGTTCGGCGATGACTTCGGAGGTGACGAGGAGACCGTCCTGGCGAGCCTCAACGACCGGCCGGTCATGGTGACGCGCTATCCTGCTGGGATCAAGGCGTTCTACATGCAACCGGATCCGGACGATCCCGACCGCGCGCTCGCCGTCGACGTACTCGCCCCTGAGGGGTACGGGGAAATCATCGGCGGCTCGGAACGGATCGGATCGCTCGAGCTGCTCGAGCGAAGAATCGCCGAGAACGGCCTGCCACGGCAGGCGTTCGACTGGTACCTCGACGTCCGCCGCTACGGCGGCTTTCCGCACTCCGGCTTCGGCATGGGCATCGAGCGGACCACGGCCTGGATCTGCGGCGTCCATCACGCCCGGGAAGCGATCCCCTATCCGAGAACGATGAACCGGCTCTACCCGTAGAGGGCCGCACCATGCCTAACCCATCGCTGTCCACAGCCTCAGCTCGCCGGGCGTACGTCCTGACCAAGCTGGCCGTTCTGGGCGCCGCCCTGCTGCTGACCTGGCCGCTCTCCCACTGGCTCGGACCGAAAGCCTGGTGGGGGCTCGGCATTTTCGCCTGCGTGCTCGGCATGACGACGGTGGCGATGCTGCTCTTCACCCGGCCAAAGCCCTCCGCGGATGCCGCTCAAACCCCCGGCATCATCGCACCACCCCCCGTTGAGGACGAACCGGTCCAGATCCCCATCGAAGATTTCATCGACCTCCATCCGTTCCCGCCGAAGGACATCCCGGACGTCGTTCGTGACTACCTCCAAGCCGCCCACGCCGCGGGGTTCCGCGAGGTCCGCCTGATCCACGGGCGCGGCATCGGCGTTCAACGCGAGCGGGTACGAAGCCTCCTCGCGTCCCACCCGCTCGTCGTGAGCTTCCACGACGCGCCGCCGGATCGCGGCGGTTGGGGCGCGACCGAGGTCAGTCTGCGAGATTGAGAACACCGCATCGGTCCGGAATTGCCAGTCCCTTGCAATCCCCGCTGCCAGCCCATCCCGCGCTCCGATGCCGGCTTCGTGACGGCCGCTCATGAATCGTGCGGGGGAAAACGGGTACAATACCTCCCATGATGGATTTGACAGCTCACCGCGTCGGCGTCGTGTTAAAGGGCTCGAACAGTGAGGCTGTCGACCTTGGACGGCAGCTTCTCGTCGAGCTCGAACGTCTCGGGGTGGAGCCGGTTGTCGACTCCGAATCGGCCGCGGTGATCGACGCCAGCGACGGTCCAACGCGAACCGAGCTCCCCGCGATGGTCGACCTCGTCGTCGTCCTTGGGGGAGATGGGACGCTCCTGTCCGTCACCCGCGGTCCGGTTGGGACGACGCCGATCCTTGGCATCAATCTGGGGACGCTCGGCTTCCTGACCGAGCACCGTGCCGAGGCGTTGTTCCCGATGCTGCATGCGGCGCTCGAAGGGAAGGCGCCGGTCGAGGAGCGGGAACGCCTCGAGGTGACGGCGATCACGCCGGGCCGGGAGCCGGTCACCAGCCTCGTCCTCAACGATGCCGTCATCAACAAGTCGGCGCTGGCACGGATGATCCACCTCTCTGTCCACGTCAATGGGAATTTCGTCAGCCGGTTCCGGGCCGACGGGCTGATCGTCGCCACACCGACGGGATCGACGGCCTACAACCTGTCAGCCGGCGGGCCCATCCTGTACCCCACGCTCGACGCGCTCGTCATCACACCAATCTGCCCGCACACGCTGACGAACCGGCCGATTACACTGCCGCTGGAGGCCGTCGTCGAGGTGCGGCTGGAAAGCCTCGCCGAAGAGGTCTTCCTGACCCTCGACGGCCAGGAGGGGTTCCCGTTGACACCACGCGACCTGATCCGGATCAAGCGGTGCGATGAGCCGGTCCGCCTGATCACCAGCCATGAAGGATCGTTCTTCCAGATTCTCCATCGCAAGCTGAAGTGGGGAGAGCGGGGCGGGTGAGATATCGCCACCTGCGGCGGACCACGATCGCCGGCCTAGCGACCGTCGCTTTGCTGCTGATCCTGGCGCTTGGCATGGAGCGCCTGCTGACAAGCTCCCGCGTGCGTGCCGCCGTCGCGCGGTGGGGCATCGCCCGGATCGCAGCCGCAACGGGCGCACGTGTGCAGGTCGAGCAGTTGCAATGGGGGCTGTTTCCGCCACGCGTGATCGTACGCGGGCTCGACCTCGAAGGCCACGGATTCTCGGTCCGTGCGGCCCAGGCGAGCGCCACACTCGCTGGAATCTACGTCGCCCACCGGAGCATCGAGCTGGAAACTGTGGCTGCCCAGCACGTTT
Source organism: Acidobacteriota bacterium (assembly GCA_015493585.1). Classification (GTDB taxonomy): domain Bacteria; phylum Acidobacteriota; class Thermoanaerobaculia; order Thermoanaerobaculales; family Sulfomarinibacteraceae; genus JAADFN01. Next base: position 16,299 of record WGCW01000098.1, on the reverse strand, counting down.
TGGTGACGTTGAAGGGCATTAAGCCGCCGCGAAAGCGTTCGCAACCCTGGTTCAAGCTCCACATCCGGCACCTGGCTCTGGATGACGTCACCGTTGCAGGCGCGCATCTCCCCGGTGGTCTTGGCGTGAAGGCCGACGGGATTCGCGCAGGGTGGGCCGGCAACCGCCGGGCCGTGCGGGGATTTGCCATCGTCCCGCGGGCGGTGTTCACCGTTCCCGGTCTCGAACCACTGCCGGTCAACCTCCGGACGAGGTTCACCATCGCACAGACAGCGGCCTTCCCGCACTGGCACATCTCAGGGGCGGGGATCGATCTCGACGGAACGGCAGTCTTGGGAGCCCACCAGACCCGGGTAACGTGGCACGGCTCCCTCGACCTCCAGGCGATCGACCGGTTCATCGATCAGCCCGGATTGTTACGCGGGGTCTGCCGCTTGAATGGGCGTCTCGACACGAGCACGCGATCACTGATCCGCAGCCGGATCCGTTCGCCCCGCGTCGTTGCAGCCGGATTCGAGGTCCGGAACATGTCAGGCCAGATCGCGCTGGCGAACGGCGGATTGGACGCCAGACTGGACCGCGGCGAGGTGTTCGGGGGTCCTGTGACAGGAAGTTACACACTGGCCACACTTGGACCACCGTTTCCGCACCGCGTCCATCTCGAAGCATCCGGCATCGATCTGGCGGCCTTTCTTCGCCATCTTGGTGTGCCAGACGCCGGACTCCGCGGCCGGGTCACAACTGGGCTCGACCTCGCCTGGGATGGCAAGCGGATCAAGGCCGGCCACGGCCAGGCAACGTGCACCGTGACCCCAACCTCCGGGCCGCTTCCGGTGGATGGAAAGGTTGAGATCAGCCTCAATGGGGATGGGATGCTCCAGTTCGCGGCAGCGGGGGTGCGGATCGGATCGTCGATCGTGGACTGGCAGGGTCCGCTGGCCCTGGGAACGTGGGTGCCGGCCTGGGCCATTCATACCCACTCCACTCCGGTCCCTCAGCTCGCCCGCATGGTCAACGGCTGGATTGGTGCTCAGGTGATCCCGTCCGGACTCGGCGGCGTCTGTGACGCACAGGCCACCCTGGCCGGCCTCTGGAATGCCCTGCGGGTTGACTTCCGCGTGGAGGCGGCCCCAATGACGTTCGCGCCGTTGAGCCTCGACCGGGCTGTGCTCGACGCATCGATCGCGAATGGCGCGTTGACGATCAACCACGCGGCCTACCGTCTCGGCCGCGGCGGCGGCGACATCACGGGCCGGATCGCGTGGCGTCCTGGAATGGGCAACAGGGCGCTCGACCTGACGATCAACGGGCACGACCTTCCAGCATCGCGTATTGCAACGTGGTTCGGAGCCGGTCATCTCGTCTCGGGGAGCCTGGCTTTCACCGGTGGTTTGCGCGGTCCGATTGCAGCGCCGCTCGGCTCATGGGCGCTCGGATTCCAGCGGTTGAGAGTCGGACCGGAGCGCGTGGGGAACGGCACCGCCACAATCGACCTTGGCGGCGGTGTGTTTTCCATTCATGGATTGACCTGTGATGCCGGCATCGGCGGGCACCTTGCCTGGAACGTCCCCAAAATGAGCCTCAACGGCACACTGCGCGGCGCTGACATTCCAACCAAGCCGTTTGGCCCCGCCGCAGAGGCCTTCTTGGGGGAACGGTTCGCCTTCAAGATTTCGTTTGCCTCCGGCTCCGGGCTCGAGCTCAGCGCCCATGCAACGGTCAAGGGGCCGGATGGAACGGCGACGGTTGAGCTCGGCAAGCACGGCCTCGATGCCGACGCAGCCCTGACTGGCGCAGCCCGGGCGAAGGTGCACCTCGTGCGGGCGGCGGGGGGCGTCTACGAGGGACCGGCGGTGGTTGACGTCTCTTCCGTAGCGGCTCTGATTGAGCGTTTTGGCAAAGAGGGCTCTCGTGCTGTGCTGCACGGACGCGGGCACGGGTCGTTCAAGGTCATCTGGAAACAGGGGCAATTGCCACGGATTGCCGGCGCTTTCGACCGGCTCGACCTCGAGCTTGGGAACATCCGGGGTCACCTGGTCGAACCGGCTACCCTTGCCTTCGATCGCCATGGATTCCGGCTCAAGGAGCTGTGGCTCAAGGGTGCGCAACAGCACGAGCTCTTCCTCAGCGGGCGGGCAGGGCTCGATGGCTCTCTGACTGGCCACCTGACCGGGAGCACCGATGCCCGGCTCCTCCAACTCTTCCTTCCGGCGTGGGAACCGGCGGGCCGTGTCCGCGGCGTGCTCGAGATCTCGGGGTCGCTCCGGCAGCCCCGCTTCGACGGCATCGTTGAGGTCGGTGACGCCTCGTTCCGCTTCCCGGATTCTCAGATCATTCTCTCAGGAATCAACGGAACGCTGTTGCTGACGCCTGGGCGCGCCTCCCTCGAGGGTATGACGTTCCGGATGCTCAACGGACGTGGCACGGCGGGAGGCAAGATCCTTTTGGAAGGCGCGGCTCCCGATTTGGAGCTCGCGGGACGGATCTCCCGTGTCCAATTTCCACTCTTTCCGGGGTTGAGCCCACGCCTGAGTGGCAGCTGGTCTGTCCGGGGCACCCCCGCCACGCTGCGGCTCAAGGGAGACTTGACGGTCGCGCGGACGAGGCTCCGCAGGAGCGATACGCTCCCCGAGATCCTCGCCGACTGGTTTGGCCACTCGACGGGCGGAACCCTTCCGGATGTGCCAAAGCTCGACCTGACCGTCGCCGCCGACCACACGATCGAGGCCCGGAATGCATTCATGAGGATGGTGGGTTCCGCATCGCTTCACATCACCGGCACGCCGCGTGAGCCCGGCATTGTCGGTAAGGTAGAAATCGCCGAGGGGGGACAACTGACCATTCAAGGGGTGGAATACGACATCGACCGGTGTGTCATCACGTTCGCCGATCCGTCTCACATCACCCCCCATTTCGACGTTCAGGCCCGGGCCTCCATCGACATGTATGACATCACCGTGAATCTGACAGGCACGGCGGAGCGGTTGATCCCAACCTTCACATCAGACCCGCCGCTGGCGCAGGAAGATGTCATCGCGCTGCTCGCCACCGGCCACAGAACGGCTCGCGAGGGTAGCGGTCCTGGCCTCGGCCTCGCGGGCGCGTTGCTCTCCCGATCGCTGACCGAGGCGCTGGACCGCAGGGCGCGATCGCTCCTCGCCGTCGACCAGGTCCGCATCGATCCATTCGCCGAATCCAGCACGGGAAACGCAACGGCGCGAGTCACTGTCGTCAAGCAGATGGGGCCTCACTGGACGGTCGCGCTCGAGTCGAACCTGACGGCGAACCGGGAGGCTGTCATCTTCAGCCGGTGGACGCTGGCACCTCAGGTCTTCCTGGAAGCGACACGCCAGCGGGATGGGAGCATGGCCCTCGACCTTAAGCTCCGCAAGCGGTATTGACGTGGTTCGCCGGATTCTCCTCTTCGTCGTTCTCGCCCTCGGCACGGCCATCACGTTACCGGCCGCGCCGCAAATCATCACGGCGATCGAGGTCAAGGCAGACACAAAGGTCAACGGGCAGCAGCTCATTGACATTCTTGGGCTGACGATCGGAAAACCAGTCGATCACGTCCGTTTGCGTCAGGGAATACGCGCTCTGTACGCGGGGGGAAGCTACGAATCGTTGAGCGTCACGGCGTCGCCCTCTCCGAACGGTGTGCTGGTCACGATCACAGCCCATCTTCGCCCGCGAGTGGCGGCAGTCCGCCTCGAAGGTGTTGGCCTCGTCTGGCGAATCCGCATGCGCTCATGGATCCACGTGCACCGGAGGGATTTCTTCTCACCGGCGGCGGTCCGTGCCACGGCCGAACGGATCACGCGCGAGCTCGCCCGGCGAAGTTACATCGATGCCACCGTTGATCCAGAGGCCGACTATCAGCCAGCGTCCAACACCGTGGACGTGATTTTTCACATCCATCTCGGCCCACCGGCCCGGGCCGCCGGCATCACCCTGAAAGGGGTCGCCGGTGGAACTGGCAAGATCGTCAAGGCTGCCCATCTCAAGCCAGGGAAGAAACTAACCGAGTCACGGCTCGATGCCGTTCGGGACCGGATTGAGGCCGCCCTACGCGCTTCCGGCTACTGGGAAGCCGAGGTTCTCGACACCCATGAGCTGAGAGAGGCTCACGGGTTTCGCGTCGTGGTGCGGGTCGATTCCGGACCTGCCTACACGTTCAAGATCATAATGCCCGGTGCAACAAAGAAGGTTCTCAGGAAAGCGATCCCGAACCCGGCGTCCGAGCCGCTCCACCCAGCCCAGACGAACGCCATCATTGAGCAGATTCGGGTCAATCTGCAGTCGATGGGATACCTGCTCGCCCGGGTGCAAGGACATCTGGAAACCAGCCGGGCCCCGCACGTCCTGGCGTTGAAGATCCACCTGGGTCCCCGCTGCTCGATCCGGCAGGTGCTCTTCCCAGGCCATCACCATCTCCGGCTGAAGAAACTCCGCAGGGCGGTTGCAGTCCATCCCGGCAAGACCGGCGGCCTGCTCAGTCAGACGGTCAACGACCAGACACTCGAAAATGACCGGCAGGCGCTTGTAACGGTGTACCGCCACGAGGGTTTTGCCAACGTCTCCATCGCATCTCCAAAGATAACGGCGAACGGCAAAGCCTCGGTCACCGTCAGCTTCCCCATCACTGAGGGGCGGCGATGGAGGGTCGAAAAGGTTCTCTTCCGCGGGTTCCCGGTGGAGGCTGCACCGGTCATTGAATCGGGGATGCTCACCCTGCGGGAGGGGCGGCCGTGGGATCCCAGCTCTCTTGAATCGGACCGGCGAGCTTTGGAAACCGCCCTCCAAAACAGGGGATACCCCGATGCCATCGTGCGAGCGACGAAAACCGTGTCCGAGCCGGGCGCGGTCATCGTCCAGTTTGATGCTGTACCCGGCACCTATGTGACGATCTCGGAGGTCATCATCTCCGGTTTGTACGTCACACGGGATTCGGTCGTCCGTGGTGTTCTCAATCGAACCGGCCTCAAGACGGGAACGCCATACTCCCTCAAAACGATTCTGACAGCACAGCGAAAACTCTACGAGCTCGGCATCTTCCGGATGGTTGACATCGTTCCCATTCCTGGGCAGGACCGCGGAAACCGGCGCGGTCTCGTTGTCCGCTGCACCGAAGGGCTGCAACGCTCGTTCCTCATGGGCGTTGGCTGGGATACGACCAACAAGGCCCATATCACCCTTGGATGGTCCGACCTCAACCTCTTCGGAGGCGCCCACGCCCTGTCAATTCAGACGCGCTTTTCATCGCGCGAGCAGACCTACCGCGCGACACTGCGCGAGCCGAACGTCCCGTGGTTCAACGTTCCAGCCTACGCCAGCGTGTACCGGACGTACGAAAAGTTCACCTCATTCTCCCAAACCCGCCACGGTTTTTGGCTCGATCTTGGCGATCGCAGAAAACGGCCGTTCCGGCTGTGGTGGCGCGCCGAGTATCAGATTATTGAACCCAACGCACCACCGGACATCCTCTCCGATCTCGAGCGAGAGAATCAGAAAGCCCACATCGCCTCTCTCGCGCCAACGCTCGAATGGGACACGCGGGACGACCCATTCCTGCCCACGAAAGGCATCTACGCCTCACTCAGCGCCCAGTACGCATTCCCGGTCCTCAACGCCGATGCCCGGTTCTTCAAAGCCCGAACCAGCTTCTCCCTGTACGGCCATCTTCCCGGCGGCACCGGGGCCCTCGGCATCCGGCTCGGCGCAATCTTTCCGATCGCCGATCATTCCGGCCAGCCGGAGAATCTCCAGGTTCCGATTGGCGTCCGGTTTTTCGCCGGTGGCAGCGCCTCGAACCGCGCCTTTTCGACCGACGATCTCGGCATCCCTGGCCAGACCCTCGATGCACGCCGCAACCCAATTGGCGGGAACGCCCTCGTCCTGATCAACATGGAGTACCGGCGCAAGGTCCGGGGGATTCTCTCAGCCGTCCTATTCGTCGATGGCGGCAACGTCTGGGCCTCGCCGGACCGGGTCAACTGGAACGACATGCGTTGGGGTGTCGGGATTGGCCTGAGAATCGACACCCCGGCTGGACCGCTACGGCTCGACTATGGCCGGAAGGTTCACCGCCGTCATGGCGAATCGGCGGGCGAGCTCTTCCTGGCGTTCGGCGTTCCGTTCTGAGCACCCTTGCACCCCGGTCCGGGACAGCAACGACTCTCGGCTGACCACTTCAATACCGTCCCCTCCCCGGTGGTTGGGGCGCAGTTCGCGCTCACCCTTTTGGCCACTCGCTTCGGCAAGGCGCGGCTAATGTGCCCGAGGCCCCAAACAACCAGCGATAGCTGGGAAGGGGAGGCTGCTGATGACATGCGAGGTCCCTGCTTCGCTCCCCGCCGATGGATGAAAAGGGGACAGTGTTGAGTAAGGATCCCCCGGCAGAGCCGGGGGCTTTCAATTGCGAGCCGCCCAAGGCGGCGCTGTGATGAAAAGGGGACAGTGTTGAATAATTGGTTGCCGCCATCCCTCCAAATCCTTGCGCTGAGCTCGCCAGGAACACCCCGATGGCAGCCAAACACATTGTGTTGCTCCACGTTCTTCGCACAGGCCGCTTGGGGGAATGAATTCGGCAATGTCCCCTACTCTGTGGTTTCCGCAATGGCCGGTTGGTGCGCCTGAGGCCCCCACCCGGATCCTTCGCCGCGTGCGTGCGGTACGCGACTCAGGAGCACCTGGGAACTGCAGCAGCTCGGGATCGCAGTGGCGGCACTCAGGATGACGATGGCGGTGACATGGCTCGGGATGGCCAGGGAGGTGGGGCCGTTCTCGACGAAGAAGAGCTGCGTGATGCTGAATAGAGCCACGTCAGATCAGACACGTGGGCGGGTTGGGCACATTCGCCCGGATCCTTGTTGGTCCACGGTCCTGGTGCCCTGCACTGCGGCATGGGGGTACTCAGGATGAGACGGAAAGTGAAGCGGCTCAGGACGGAAGAAAGGTCATGCTAGCCGGCCATCATGCTGGCGAGAGCCGGCCCTCTTCGAGATCTCGAATGATGCCTCCGAGCTCGACGAGGAGCGCCTCGGCGCTGGGAAAGCGGTCGTCCGGGTTGCGCGCGACCAACCGTCCGATCAGGTCCCAGACCGGGTCAGGCAGCGGACGGACGAGCTCGGAACGTTTCGGAAAGACGCCCTTCAGATGTGCTTGAAGCTGCTCGAGCGGGTTCGCTCCGGGCAACGGCCCTTGACCCTCGAGCATCTCGTAGAGAATGATGCCCAGAGCATACAGGTCGGCCCGATGATCGACCGGCTCCCTGGCCAGCGATTCCGGCGCAGTGTAGGCGGGGGTTCCCATGACGACAGATGTGCTCGTCAGTCCGCTGCCACCCTCGACCCGTGCGATGCCAAAATCCATCACCATCAGACGATCGTCGGGCAAGACCATGAGGTTTTCCGGTTTCAGGTCACGATGGATCACACCCTTCGAATGGGCGTAATCCAACGCCTCTGCGGTCTGACGGGTCAGGTCGAGGGCCCTATCGAGCGGAAGTTGGCCCGCAACGGCGAGGAGATCCCGTAGGGTGACGCCCCGCACGAGCTCCATCGCGATGAACGGCATCCCGTGATCCTCGCCCGCCTCGATGATGCGAACGAGATTGGGATGATGGAGCTGGGCGCCAAGCGCGCCTTCGCGCAGGAAGCGCTTCCGGAACGTCTCATCTTCCAAGCAGGTGTCATGGGGAATCTTGAGCGCAACCTCCTTGCCGTCGCTCCGCCGCCGCGCCCGGTAGGTCGTCGCCATGCCTCCGCTCCCCAGCTTGGCTTCGATCTCGTACGGGCCAAAGGTATACCCGGTCAGTCCCCCGGGCGGCGAAGCCAGACGCCGCGTTCTCTCCGCCGAGAGATCCGGGTTCCGGCGTTTTCCGCGCCAGATCAGGACAGCGGCGATACCGAGGATCAGCAGGACGAGGAGCGCCAACGCAAATGCGGCACCGGCACGGCCGGAGAGCTTCTTGAACGCGGCCGTCCGGAAGGTACCACCCGCGGGCGCGGATGCCGGGACAGCTCCACCCACTGCCGCCGGCGGTGGAGAGGGGGATGGCTTCGGAGATGGCGTCAGGGTAGGCGTGGGCGTCGTCCGGGGCCGCGGCGCGATCGTTGGCAGGACGACGGCGAGCGTTTCTCCCGGTGCGAGATTGAGCCAGCGGTCATACAAGACCCGGTGGCCGTGCATCAGTCGCAGGTGGTGCCGTCCCGGAGGCACCATCAGCGAGGTATGACCGCTCCCCCAAGGGTGTCCATCAACCTCAACCGTAACCCCTGCGGGCGCCGCAGTCAGATCCAGCCGAGCGCGAACGGGGGTCGGGCTGGGCTGGGGTGATGGCGTGACCCGTGGTGCAGCGGGTTTTCCAGGTGGGTGCGTCCTCCTCGCCCAGGGAGCGGCGAGGTTGTGGGACAGCACGTAGTCCCGCAGCTCTTCGAGCTTACGCATTGGCGTGACCTTGGCCTGCACAGATCGTTGCGCAAGCTTCTTGATGACGAGCGGCGAACCGCCGGTACGGGCCAAACAGTACGCCATGTGGTAGTAGGGGTCATAGGGAAGCCGCCGTCCCCCCGGGAAACGCACGTCCTTCCGGGGATTGGGCTGGAGCGTCCGGGCAAAACCGAACGCTTCGAGAGCCGGGCCATAGCGGCCGTTCCTTTCGAGGCGCATTCCACGGAGATAGTTCCGCTGCCAGGCCGGAGCGAACTGGGCTGACGCCGGATGTGGCAGGCACAGGAGCAGCAGCGCTGAAACAAGCACGACGCATCCGCAGCGTATCTGAAGATCCCACGGCCGTTTCATCTCATCCAACCTGGAGGAAGTGTACCATCGAGCCATGGAAAAGGTTGCTCCCGTCCTCGTCGCCAACGCCCCACTGCGCTGGACACCCTCCCTCGCCGCGATCGCCGTGGCCGGCCAGCCCCTCCTGGCTGCCGATGGAGGTGCAAACCACCTCGCGCGCATCGGGCTCAAGCCGCGGTATACGATCGGCGACCTCGATTCGATCACGCCACAGACCCGAGCCTGGATCGGCGGCGAACGGTTGGTTCACCGGCCCGACCAGAACCACACGGATCTGGAGAAAGCGCTCATCTTCGTTTTTGACGAGCTCAAGCTTGCCAGGTTGACGGTGCTGGCAGCTCTCGGTGGACGGCATGACCATGCGATCGGTAACCTCGGGCTGCTCGCACGCCTTGCCTTAGGCCAACGCCTCCTCTTCAGGGGTGATGATTTCGTCTGCCTGGCCGTCACCGGGCGGGATGAGCTCGAGTCGAGCCCTGGCGAGACCTGGTCGTTCTGGTCGTTCGACCCACGCGTTCGGGTAACCCTCGACGGCGTTCGCTGGCCGGTTCGCAACGCCGATCTGTCAGCAGCCGCACGTCCGTCGATCTCGAACATCGCCACGGGGAAGACGCTCTCGGTTCAAGCCGTGCATGGCGCAGTGGTCATCACTCGATTCTTCTGAGGTCCGGGGAAGGCCAGATGGCTGGGGAGCAGGGATTCGAACCCCGATACTACGGTCCAGAGCCGCATGTCCTGCCATTGGACGACTCCCCAGCAGGACCCCGCGTGGGGAGCGCCATTATAGCAACGGCCGGCCAGCCGTCAACTTCCCCCGCTGATTCACGCGCACCAAGTGTCAGACGTCGCCGTCGGGGGCACAAGGCGTCATGCCGATCATGCCTCTTTCAACCACCGGATGAGGTCACCCAGCTTCGGTTTGGAGCCGTGCATCAGGATTCCTACTCGATAAATCTTGCCGACAACCCACGCCGCGCCAACGATTGACGCCAGCATCAGGACCACCGAGGCCGCGATCTGGGCGGCTGGCACCGAGACGAGGGTCATCCTCAGGAACATCAGCATCGGCGTGAAGAACGGGATCAGGGAGAGCACGACGGACAATGGGCCGTTCGGCTGGTTGAGGATCTGGACCATCAGAACGAGCGGAATGATCAGGAAAATCGTAATGACGCCCTGGAAGTTCTGGGCCTCCTGCTCCGTATCGAACGCCGCTCCGATTCCCGCATAGAGCGTGCCGTAAAAGAGGAACCCCAGAATGAAGAAAACGATAAAGAAGGCCATCAGGAGCGGAGGAACCGCCGGGAGTTGGAGTCCGGACATGCCCAGCATGGCCCCGGCGCCCGGGGCCGTGAGCGCGAGCAGTGCGAATCCCCAGAGAATGAACTGAGTCAACCCGACCGCTCCGATACCGAGGATCTTGCCAAGCATCAGCTCGAACGGCTTGACTGTGGCGATGACCACTTCGACGATCCGGTTGGTCTTTTCCTCAAGCACCCCGCGCATCACATAGATGCCGTACATCAACACGCTGATATAGATGATCAGCATGAAGCCGTATGAGAGGAGGAAACCCTGGCCTTCGTCTCTGGTTTCCTTCCCCTCCGCCCCGAGCTTCATCGTCTTGAGCCCGACACGTTTGGTCAGCCTTCCGACGAGCTTGGGGTCGAGCCCGGCCGCGGTCAGGCGAGAGGCAATCACCGCGTCGTTCACCGCCCGCTCGAGCACCGACAGCAACTTGAACGCCGCCACGTTGGGCGCGACGTACTCTGGCTTGCCCTTGCTGGGCAGGGTCGCGGGAAGGATCAGCATCCCGTCGAGCTCATGATGCTGGACCTTCTGTTTGACCGCCTCGCGCGCCCGTGCGGCGTCGGCCCCAACCGGCTCCACGACGAAGGTGATGTGGAGCTTCTCGTTCTGGTCAGCCAGCAACTTGGCAGCCGCCGCCTGAACCGGCCCGGCAAAGTGTCCGCTGAGATCGACGATCCCGACTTTGAACTGGCCGCCGCCACGGGCTGCAAGCCACGCCGGAATGATCATCATGCCCCCGAGGAAGACGGGCACGAGAATGGTGGAGATCCAGAACGCCTTCGTGCGCACGCGTTCCAGGTACTCGCGGCGGATGATGGCATAGATCCTATGCCACATGACGCCGGTCCTCCTCCACGGCCCGAATGAAAATATTCTCGAGATCGGGAACGAAGCGGCCAAACGTTTCGACGTTGCCAAGCTGCAACAACCCGGCAAGCAGCTCCCGCGGTGCGGTGTCCGGGGTGAGCTCGACGAGTATCCGTTCCCCAAGCTTGTGCACCGCGGAAACAAAAGCGAGCTTCTGGAGATCGGCAGCCGTGAAGGCTCCGGCCACCTCCCATGTGTTTCCACCGTACCGGGCACGGACATCGTCGAGGGCACCCACCAGGATCGGCCGGGCGCGGTTGATCAGGCAGATGTGATCGCATAGCTCGTCGACCTGAGGCAACACGTGGGTCGAGAGGACGACCGTCACACCCTCCTCCCGCATGGCGATCAAGAGGTCCTTCAGCTGCCGGGTGTTGATCGGGTCGAGCCCCGAAAACGGCTCGTCCAGGATCAGCAACCGGGGCCGGTGGAGGATCGTTCCGATGAGCTGCACCTTCTGTTGCATCCCCTTGGAGAGATCTTCGACCTTGTGATCGGCCCATGTGCCGAGGTCGAACCGTTCGAGCCAAGCAGACGCACGTTTTCTCGCCTCGTGAGAGGGCACGCCCCGCGTCGTTCCCAGGAACACCAGGTGGTCAAGGATCTTCATTTTCCTATAGAGCCCGCGTTCCTCGGGAAGGTAGCCGATGAGCCGCCTCCGGTCGTCGTCGACCGGATCGCCGTCAAGAAAGACCTTCCCGGCATCGGGCAGAATGATCCGCATGACCATGCGGATCGTCGTCGTCTTGCCGGCCCCGTTCGGGCCGAGCAGCCCGAAGATCGAACCGCGCGGAACATCGAACGACAGCTCATCGACGGCCACGTGATTGCCGTACCGCTTCGTCAGCCCTTCCAACCTCAAGATGGCGTCCACCGGTGACACTCCTTTGATCTTCTCCCGCCGTCTCGATCGGCTCATTGTACCAAGGGCGGCATCGTCCCGGTGTGGGCCGAACGCGATGGGCTGGACCATCCAGATCCTGACGACGGACGCCACCGCAGCGATACAGCCGCCTGCGCTTGCCCGCGTGAAGGCGGGCGATTAGCTGGACGGCCGTACGGCTCGAGACGCTGCCGTTTGACTTGATCGATACCCCGGGCCGGTCATCCATCCCTGCCGGCGGCTCTTGCGCTTTGAGGGGGTTCGCGTTACGATACCCGCCCGGCGCGTGGGGCCGTAGCTCAGTTGGGAGAGCGCAGCGTTCGCAACGCTGAGGTCGAGGGTTCGAACCCCTTCGGCTCCACCATGCCTCCTTACCACCTCAGGTGACCGATTCTCAGCGGCGATCTGCACCAATCTCATGCCCTCTGAACGCTTGCGCCGATGCTCGACATACCTCGGGGTATGCCTCCGCTCGTCGCAAGCACCAGAGCATCAAGATCTTGGCACATCTCATCCGCCAGAATCGCTTACCTAAGGTTTCAGCCGGCCAGTGCTCGGTGTTCGTCACTGCACCGCCCGCCCCGCCTCTCCGTGGTCGGAACCCCTTCGGCTCCACCACGCCTCGTTTCACGTTCAGGAGACCCTCGCTCGTGGCGGGACGCCGCGAGCGGACGTGATCCCCCGGCCAGATGGGTCCGTTACGGCTCGCTGACGGCACCGGCGGGAAGGCGGTAATGGCCGCCGCGTTCACTGACGACGCGTTTGAGCCATCCCTGCGGGTACCCGACTTCCTGGGGGCGGCCCTTGGCATCCTTGACATAGCCGTCGTTGTACTTTGTCAGCAGTGCTTCACCGAGGGCTCTCCACCGGCGAACCGCCTCTTCACCATGGCTGACTGAGTAGTCGGTCAGGTAGCGCCGTGCGAGCGCGGGATTTGTTTTGAGGAGCGTAACTGCGGTCTGGTCCACGGCGGGCTCCAGCGCCAGAAACGTGCCTTCTAAATCGCGTTGCACAGATTGAATGTCCTTGATCATGTACGAGTACTTGAGGTTCGCAATGTTCGCGACGAAGTTGAAAACCCACCACGCGGAATCCCAGCTGAAGTGTTGCATGTCGCCGCGGGCAAACGATGGAGGAACGGCATCGATGCCACAGTAGAGTGGCACGTAACAGGTCGTGTAGGTATCATCGACCCCGTACCAGAGCACGCCTCCAACCGGATCCGGAAGCCAGGATCTCGACTGGGAGACGTAGGAGAACCCCGTTTGCTGGGTCGAGATGGGGCGTTCCCACGTGTACTGTACGCCATCAACCTTCCAGCCGATCGGACGCCAGCGGTTTGGGTCACCGAACGGTCCGGCGTCAATGCCCTTTCTCATGTCGAGCTCGGTGCCCTCGTAATGATCCCGCATGAGGCTCATCACGTCTGCCACCGTCAAGGGGTGATCCGGATGAACCCAGAGCGGATAGGGATGGGCGCCCTTCCGGCCAAGGGCAAAATCTGGCGTCAGCTTGAGCGAGGGCGCAGCTCGCCGGAACACGCTCCACACCCGTGTATCTGAGTACCGGATCTGTTGGGCGGATGGGGGATCATAGGCGAGGTTGAAACGGAACGGCCGGCCGGAGCGCGGATCCCAGTAGCCGTGCGTGACCGCAAATGACACGACATTGTCCGAATGCAAACAGTTTGGGTCGTGGAGTGGGACCTCGCCGATCCGCGACCGGTTTGCATGGCAACAGATCATGCCATCTGGAATCTTGCGGGCGACCCAGATGGCGCCCCGGCCGCCCTTGCCGGTGCCAACCATTTCGAGGATCCAGGCCTCGTGCGGATCGGCAATGGAGAAGGTTTCTCCTCCGGACGCGTACCCGTACCGTGCGACCAGGCCGGTGATGACGCGGATCGCCTCGCGGGCTGTCCGTGCGCGCTCAAGCGCGAGGTGCATCAGCGTCCAGTAGTGCAAGAGCCCATCTGGGTTAACGAGCTCTTTGCGCCCGCCAAAGGTCGTTTCCCCAATGACGAGCTGGAACTGGTTCATCAGTCCGATGACGGCATAGGTGTGTGACACCTGGGGAATCGTTCCGTGGATCTTGCCATCGAATCCACGGAGTTTGATGACCTCACCAGGCTTGTGGTCTTGAGCCGGCTCGAACCGCAGATGGGCGAGGAATTCCCCGTCACAGGCGTAGGTGATCATCACTGAGCCGTCGGAGGACGCACCCCGGCTAACGAGGATGTTGGTACACGCACGGCCGGGAATGCTCCAGCCAAGGGAAACGGTCAGGACACACATCAGAACAGTTCGCCGAATCATGGTTCCTCCCTCAATCATCACGCCGTCGTAGTATCATCCACGTTCCTGATACCCGACAGATTTTACGGAGGTCCAACGGCTGGGTTTCACCAGGTACGGGATATCAGGAGATCGGAACGAACGAGAAGAGCAAGAGATATCATGAAGTCGATCGTGCCACAGTTCCTGCCACGGCTTGCAGCATGCACGCTGGCAATCACGCTGACCGGCGTGCCGGCATCTGCCCTCGTCCCAACCCGGGGCGATGTCCTGGCTGGTGGAACGTTCTCTCTCCGTGTTTTCCGTGACCCGGACGGTCTGCCCCAGAATACGGTTCAAGCCATATGCCTAGGGCCTCACGGCTTCCTCTGGATCGGTACACAAGACGGTCTGGCCTCCTACAACGGCCGAACATGGACCGTCACAAAGCTCCCGGCGCGTGCCCGGTCCTCGAATTTCATCCGCTCGCTGCTCGCCTCATCTGACGGGAGTTTGTGGATCGGTACGCGTTTAAACGGCCTGTACCGGCTGCGCCACGGCCGTTGGACATGGTTTCGATCGGATTTTGGTATTCCGGAACGTTTGCGGGTGAATACTCTTGGCGAGACACGAAGCGAATCGGGGAAACCCATCATCTGGGCGGGGACCTACGGTGGCGGTGTCGGGCGATACGCAGCCGGGCATTGGCACTTCTTCACAAGGGCGGATGGGCTGCCTTCAAACGACGTATGGGGCATCGGGGTGACCCAGCACCCTGGGGAGGCGGACACGTTGTGGGTAGGGACCGAAGAAGGCGTTGCCCGACTCGTGCCACATAGCCAGCGATTTGAACCGATTCCCAAGCTCCACGGGCTCTCGGCCAACAGTTTCCTCGTGACCCACGATGGCTCCGGACGACAGGTGCTGTGGGTTGGCACGTACGGCCACGGGCTCTTTCGTCTTGACGGCGGGCGATGGTCATCGTTGACACGGGCTGATGGCCTCCCAAGCAACTTCCTGACCAGCCTTGCAGCGTCCACCGGTGCTAATGGTAGGCTGACCATCTGGGCCGGAACCGATGGCGGGGGGCTCGTCCGGATCCGCGGCGACCGGGTCAACACGATCAATCGTGCGGACGGCCTCCCCTCCGACGCCGTGTATTCCTTGCTCACGACCACCGCCGCTCAGGGAGGCAGGGCCATCTGGATCGGAACCCGGAATGGCGGCCTCGCACGCCTCGCCGAGGGGATGTGGAGGACGATATCTCCCCCCAAACTGTGCGGGCCGATCCCAGTCAGAGCCATTGCTGAAACTCATGAACGGGACGGCTCTGACACGCTCTGGCTTGGGACTGACGGCTCTGGTCTCGTGCGGTACGGCACCAAGGGCTGGACGGTCGTGAGCCGGAAATCGGCCAAGCTGCCGAGCGATACGGTTCAATGCCTCCTTGCAACCGGCACGGTCAATGATCGAGCTCTCTGGGTGGGGACCCGCAACGGCGGCCTGGTCCGCTTTCAGAACGGACGGTGGAAGACCTTTTCAAAGGCAGGCGGCGCGCTCCCATCAGACATGGTTCAGTGTCTGGCTGAGGTTCACAAGCCCGGTACACCGGCCGAGCTCCTTGTCGGGACGCGGCATGGGCTTGCTGTGCTGCGATCCGGGAGGTGGGAGGCTGTTGGGATGCACGATGGTCTTCCTCACGCGTCGGTCACCGCCCTCCTTTCACTCGCGCTGCCAGACGGCACCATCAGGGTGTGGGCCAGCGTCGGGGGCCAGCTCGCTCTCAGACTCCGGGACGCCTGGCACGTTTTCAATCACGGTCCTTCGCTCTTCACGGCGCCGGCTCAGTGTTTCCTGGAGCGGAACGTTGGTAGACACCGGCGGCTCTGGGTTGGGACCGATGGGGGCGGCATCTCGGTTCTGGACGTGACGTCCACACCACGCCGGCTGTTTGAGATTACGAGCGCCGGAACGGGCAACTTTCCAAATAACGTCATCTACAGCCTTCTTCAGGATGCAGCGGGACGAATCTATGCGACGACTGACCGGGGTGTCGCCCAGCTGACGCCGCGTGTGCCCGCCCCGGCGGCGCAGCGCGACTTCCAGATCGTGCCGTTTACGTCTACCGATGGGTTGCCACTCAATCAATGCATAGAAGGTGCC
>WGCW01000097.1 GCA_015493585.1 Acidobacteriota bacterium | reverse complement strand
GCGAGCAGCGGTCCCGGACGGCTGGCCACGTCCGCCACCTGCCAGAGCGCCTGCCTTCGTGTCAGCCGTGCACCTCCGGCATCAAGTGAGGCGAGAGCGCCGGCGTAGGCCAGCAGGTCGAGCTCGTCCCGTCCGAGGCGGCATCGCCCAGCGAGGTCGGCGATCCCGGCGAAGGGGCCGCGCGTTTGTGCCCGTTCGATCCGATCGGCTGCGGCCTGCCGCAGCCCCCTGACGTAGCGCAGGCCGAGCCGGACCGCGCCCTCTTCCAGGCGGCATCGCCACCCGGAGCGCTGAACGTCCACTGGCCGCACCTCGATGCCGTGCCGCTGGGCGTCCTTGACGATGGTGGCCGGGTGGTAGAACCCCATCGGCCAGGCGTTGAGCAGCGCCGTGGTGTACGCGGCGGGATGGTGCCGTTTGAGGTACGCCGAAGCGTAGACGATGAGGGCGAAGCTGGCGGCGTGAGACTCGGGAAATCCGTAGAGGGCGAACGAGGTGATGGCTTGGACGATCTCTTCCTGGGCCTTCCCTCTGATACCACGCCGTTCCATTCCGAGGCGCAGCCTGGTCTCAATGGCCCGCATCCTCTCGTGGGAGCGTTTGAATCCCATGGCGCGCCGGAGCTCCTCCGCCTCGCCGCCCGAGAAACCCGCCGCCACCATGGCGATGCGCAGGAGTTGCTCCTGGAAGAGCGGCACGCCCAGGGTGCGTTCGAGGATCGGTTCGAGCGAGGGATGGGGGTAGGTCACTGGCTGCCGCCCCTGACGCCGTTCCAGGTAGGGGTTGGTCATGTTGCCGGTGATCGGACCGGGGCGGATGATCGCAACCTGGACGACGAGATCGTAGAAGCGCCGGGGCGCGTTGCGGGGCAGCGAGGCCATCTGAGCCCGGCTCTCGATCTGGAACACGCCCACGGTATCGGCGGCCCGGATCATCTCGTAGGTGTCCGGGTCATCTGGCGGCAGGTGGGCGAGATCGAGATTCACCCCTTCGTGGGTGCGGATGAGCGGGATCGCCTCTTCCAGCACGGATAGCATGCCGAGCCCGAGCAGATCGACCTTGATGATGCCGAGATCGGCGATGTCGTCCTTGTCCCACTGGATGACGGTGCGCCCCTCCATGGCGGCGGGCTCCAGCGGGACGATCTCATCGAGGCGGCCGGCCGCCAGCACCATCCCGCCCGAGTGCTGGCCAAGGTGCCGGGGCAGGTGCTGGATCTTCCACCAGAGGCGGGCGAAATGCCGGACCGGTGGCGAGGCAGGATCGAGCCCGGCGGCCCGGAGCTCATCGTCCATTGTTCTTGCTCCGTCACGAAACTCGGCGGCCGCATGGCGCCCGAAGCGGCGAGCGATCTGCCCCGCCTGATCGAGGGAGAACCCGATGGCTTTGGCCACGTCCCGCGCCGCAGAACGCCCCCGGTAGGTGATGACGTTCGCGGTCATCGCCGCACCGTGGGGGCCGTAGCGCCGGTAGACGTACTGGATGACCTTTTCCCGTTGCGTTCCCGACGGCAGGTCGAGATCGATGTCGGGCCACTCTCCCCGCTCCTCGGACAGGAACCGCTCGAAGAGGAGGTCCATCTTGACCGGGTCGACCGCCGTGATCGAGAGGGCATAGCAGACGGCGGAGTTCGCGGCTGAGCCCCGCCCCTGGGCCAGGATGCCCTCCCTCCGGCAAAAGGTGACGATGTCCCAGACGATCAGGAAATACCCCGCGAGATCAAGCTTTTCGATCAGGTCGAGCTCGCGGGTCAGCTGGGCTCTGGCACGGCTCGTCAGCGGACGGAAACGGGTGTGGGCCTCCCGCCACGTCACGGCGCGCAGGAACGAGATCTGTGTCTCACCCGGCGGGACCGGAAAGCTGGGGAAACGGTAGCCGAGGTCGTCGAGGGTGAACTCGAGACGGTCTGCCAGCTCAACAGCGGTGTGGACGGCCCGGGGGAGATCGGCGAAGAGCCGTGCCATCTCGCTCCCCGGCTTGAGGCGGCGCTCGCGGGTCTGCTCCAGGAGCCGGCCGGCGGTGTCGAGGGGGACGCCGTGCCGGGTGCAGGCAAGGACATCGGCCAACTCCCGGTCTTGGTCCACAGCGTACCGGACGCCGTTGGTGGCGGCGAGCGGCAGACGCAGCCGTGTGGCGAGCTCGATCAGCGCGCGGTTCCGGTGCTCCTCACGGCGGAGGTGATGCCGCTGGAGCTCAACGTACAGCCGGCCCCGGTACAACGCCGCGAGACGTTCGAGCAGGCGGCGGGCTGCCTCGAACCCCTCCCGGTTCAAGGTATGCGCCAGCACCCCTTCGTCTCCCCCCGTCAGGCAGACGAGCCCTTCGGCGTGGGCTGCGACATCGTGCCAGGAGGCGCGGGCGTCTCCCTTTGGCCGTCCGCGAGCGGCCTTGGTCAGCAGCCGGCACAGGTTGCGGTAGCCGGTGCGGCTTTCGGCGAGGAGGGTCAAGCGGGGGAGCTGGGGAGCAGGGGAGAGAGGAGACTGGGAGGGGTCGAGCGTCACTTCGGCGCCGACGAGCGGCCTGATTCCAGCCTCACGCGCAGCGCGGAGAAATCGTGGCGCGGCGTAGACGCCGTCACGATCGGTGATGGCCATCGCGTCGATCCCAAGCTCCGCCGCCCGGTGTGCGAGATCCTCCGGCAGCGAGGCGCCCTCGAGGAACGAGAACGCCGACATGGCGTGCAGCTCGGCGTATGCAGGTGACCGCACGGCTCATGCGCCTCCCGCCGGTTCGCTGGCCGGGACGGCCTCTTCCACGATCGGGCTAGTCATAGATCCCATCGGCGTACCAGCTTTCGTCCGAGCGATCGCAGAAGATCCGGTAGAGGCGGCCGTCCGAGACCTCGACGTC
This sequence comes from Acidobacteriota bacterium, assembly GCA_015493585.1. GTDB lineage: Bacteria > Acidobacteriota > Thermoanaerobaculia > Thermoanaerobaculales > Sulfomarinibacteraceae > JAADFN01. Next base: position 7,587 of record WGCW01000097.1, on the reverse strand, counting down.
CCAGTAATCGCGGTTGAGAGGCGCCTCGCTCCACCAGCCGGACTCGAAGCGCCACGGTCCTGCCGCTGCCCGGACCAACCCCTGGATGTGCAGCGCCGTTCCCGTCAGTGAGCGGAGAGAGACCGGCCGGACCCGCGCGTGGGCGTCCTGGCTTCCCGCACCGTGTGGCTCCACGATCACTTCGAGGGGGACCGGCGGGCGCAATGTCCGGATGGCCAGCCATCCGGGACGCTGGGAGCGGCGTTGGGGACGGACCTTTGGCGGTGGCGGCGGATCGAAGGGAACGACCCGTACCGCTCCGGGCGTGTGGCCGTTCACGACGCGCGGTGAGCCGGCTCTGCCAGGACCGAGCCGCGCCTCCGCCCGGGCGAGCACGGTGGCGAGCTCCCCCGGCGACATCTCGGCGGCTCCGAAGAGGGTGAGCTGGGCCCGGCGCGGCCGCCCGGGGTGGGCGGTGCACCGCACGGCGGCCACCGGAGCCTGGGGGGGAGAGGATTCGAGGCTGAGCCGGACGATGCCGGCCAGGGCGTGATCATCGGTTGATGGGGCGGGGAGGCGGATCTCGCGCCGGTCGATCCCCTCGGGATCGAGTGCGAGCTCGAGCTCGAGGAGGGCACAGGCAGCGCCAACGGCATCGAGGCGGCGCATCAGCCTCGTGATGAGCTCTCCAGCCGCCAGCAGAAGCGTTTCCAGCCTCAGCGCTGGCCACTCCAGCTCCATCCCCTCCGTCAGGAGCGGCTCGGGGTGGCGGGGCACGAGGGGTGTTGGGTCCTCGCCGCGCGCGGCACGGTGGGCGGCCTCTCCCCCGGCCCCGAGGCGCCGGGCGACGTCCGGCGCGGGGAGCCGTGCGAGGCCGCCGAGCGTGGTGATTCCCCAGCGGAGCAAGCGCCGTTTCAGATGGGCGGGCAGATCGAGGACACGGAGCGGAAGGGGAGCGAGGAACACGGCCTCTCCCCCCGTTGGAACGATCGTGACCGGCGCCGGACGCCGGGCGGCGATACGGGCTGCGAGCCGGGATCCCGCGATGCCGGTGCGGATGAAGAGCCCGAGCTTTGAGGCGGCTCTGCGGGCGATGGCGGCGATCTCCTCCTCCCCCTCCGGACCGGGGAAGAGCCGTTCCATCCCGTCGAGGCTGGCAAGAACCAGATCGTCCGCCGTATCTTCCACACGCGGCGAGAGGCCGTTCGCCACTTCGAGAAGCGCGTCATGGGCGGAGCGCTCAGCGACCGGATCGCGCCGCCGGATGGCGATGCCGGGCACGATTGCCCTCGCCTGGGCCAGACTCATCCCGGGCCGGATCCCCGCCGCCCGGGCGCGTCTGGAGACGGCCGAGATGCGGGCCACCGTTCCGTCCCCCCCGTACACGGCCACCGCCCGGTCCGCAAGCCCGGGGTTGCTGCGGAGCAGGGCCGCCAGCGGGAAGAGCGGTACAAAGAGCGCAGCGATCCTCGTCATCGTTGGGCCACGCGCCTCCCGGAGAGCCGTCCTGTGGACATGATGGACATGCGTCCCGCCTCAATCCCGGGTTCGAGCCTTGGAACGGGACGGGGCTGCACCCGTTCGCGGGAAGCGTCCGCATCCGGTGCCGCCGTGGATGGGCTTTCACCGTGGGTGAACGTGCCGGGGCTCCAGAGGATGCCCCGCGCACGTTCTCCGGGCCGTTCGCCGCGCCGCCGGAGCACCGTACAGGCAAAGCTTGCGCCTTCAAGCAGCGAGGAAATGCCCCGCCGTCCGCTCCACCTGCCCCGCGCGCGCACGAGCCGGACGACGGCGGCCGGCGTGTGGCCGGCGGCCGGGTAGGGGGACGAGAGCAGCACGGTGCCACCGTGTGCGGCCGCCTCCCGGGCGATGCGGATCCACGCTCCCGGTGAGACCCGTCCGTGCACCGGGGGAAGGCCAAGGTCGGTGACCACGAGCGGAAACCCCGCCTGGAGGAGCCGCTCGGTCATTTCGAGGGCCTCCGGGAGGCGGTGGGGACGGAGCCACAGGATGCGGCGCAGATCAGCGCCGGCTTGCTGCGCGGCTTCGGCGTCCAGATGATCCCCGAGGTCGACGAGGGCCGCGTTCTCGCCGTTGCCGGTGACCTCCGCCAGCGCCGTCACCACCGCCGCCATCCGCCCGCACGATCGTGCCCCGGCGATCTCAGTGATGGCGCCCCGTGTCAGCCCTCCCCCGAGCACCGCATCCAGCGGTGAGAGCCCGGTTGGCAACGGCGCCCCGTGCGCCTCCCTCCGGCGTCTGAGAACCAGCTCGCGTCCCCGGCAGACAAGCTGTTCCAGCTCTTCCGGCAGAGGCGGCCGCGGTGCGACGGCCCGAAGCCCCAACCCTCCGGCGCTCCGCTGCGGACAGACCTCCGTCCATCCCGGGCTCTCCTCGCCAGGTGCACGGCCAGCGGCACGACAAACCACGGCATCGTTCACGGCAGATCCTCCCACTCCCCAGGATACTATAAAAAGAGTATAAATCAATCCCTCACGGATCGCATTTGCCCGTTCGAAGCACGTGAGATGCATCTGCCGGAGGGGTGCAAAACGCCATGAAAGAGCATCTTCCAGCCAGCTCACGCCGGCTCGCCTGCTCACGTTGGGAGGGATGGATCACATGGGCGAGAGGCGGGAGATCACGATGTCCTGGTAGCTGAGGAACTGCTGCCGCCCGCACCACGAGCCGTCATGGACCGGAGCGGAGATCTGCAATCCCCGTGTTTCGAGCATCGCTCTCACGCGATCCTCCGGGTATGCCGTTGCGGTTTCGGGATCGGAAGGATCGGCGGTGAAACATCCTCCGGAGGCCGGGTTCTGAAACGACATTGTGCTGGCGCCGCGCTTCATGAGCTCGATCGATTCGTGATTGAGCAGGAAGAAGGTGGCAAACACCGTGCCACCGGGCCGCAGCACACGGACGATTTCATCGAGGTAATGTTCGACATCGTTGGGGAGCATGTGTGTGAAGACCGACGTCACGATGACGAAGCTGAAAGACCGGTCCGGAAAGGGGAAACGGTACTGATCCGCCTTCACCGTTCCTCGCGGGTTGTAGTGGCGGTTCATCACGTTCGCGTGGGAGAAATGAAAGTTCGGAAAACGTGGGGTGATGTGCCGTTGGCACCAGCGAATCCCTTTTGCCACGACATCGATCCCGTGATACTCGCTGCCAGGGGCCAGGGAGCGGGTCAGCGGAATCGCCATTCTGCCAATGCCGCACCCAACGTCGAGGACGGTATCCGAAGGTGTGAGCCCACCCAGCGTGATGAAGTACTGCTTGAATTCCTCACCGATGGCGCGGAAATCCCCGGCGCCGACAAACATCAGTGACCGGGGCGGGAGCAGAGGATCGCGGCCCCGTACGAGATCGAGGGCGTCTTGGATCAGATACCAGAGGTGGCGGGCCGCACGGTACGCGGCGCCTTTCACCCGGGCAGGTATGTGTGGAGAGCGTCCACCGCTCATCACGGCGCTCCACGGCTGAGGACTGGGAGAACGGCGTCTCGCGTCAAACCGGACCTCTACCGGCTCATCAAGGGCACCGTGGCCGGATCGTTGGATGCATCGACGATGAACAGCGTGGCGGCGACCCTCCCTGGGCCGGCTGTCAGGCGGACGCGCAGCTGCCCGTCCTCGAGGCTTTGGACGTGGCCGATCGTTTTGGCGACATCGTTGATCTGCACGCTGCCGTACGGATCGAGGGATACCGGCTGAGTACCGAGGAGAGAGCCGCTGGCGTCGAGGAGCTGTACCTCGACGGTCGCAGGTTCCCCCCAGACCTCGTTGAGGGCGAGGTTGGACCGGGCTAATCCAACGGAATGTTGAGTCCTCACGACTCCTCCAGCCACGGCCAGCTGCGAACCGCCGCTGCTGAGAACCTGCTCCGGAACGATTGGCGTGACCCCCTGTCCAAACGAGCCGCCGGCGGGGGCCGGCGTGACGGTCCGTGTCGCGACGGCCAGAGTGGGGGAGGCTACCTCCAAAGCTCCGGCCCCCTGTTCTCCAAACAGGCGGTCGAGCACGTCGTCGTAGGTGCGGCTGCTCTCCGCAGGGATGGTGACCTGGGTCGAGGTAAAACCGGTGAGACCGTTGGTGCTGCGCGGCGTGTAGTAAAGAAGCGTCGTGATGTCGGCCGCCGTCGGGTTCGTCAGGACGAGATCTGTCTGCCAGGATGCGCCTCCTTCGATGTGGGCCACCTGTGAAATGATCTGCCCCGCGGTATGCAGCGGACGAGTCCCCTCCGGCGCCTGGAAGTAGGCGAAGGTGGCGCTGATTGAATCTTCATACGCGATGTAGCCCATCACCCCGATGGCTCGATCGGCGCTGTCATACGAGACGACCCACGCTTTGATATAGGTTTCGTTCTGGTCCGTTCGCTGGGTGATCTGCACCGACGTACCCGTGGTGTGTAGGGCTTCGGTCGAGAGGAGACCCTGGCACGAATAGTGCTGGACCTCAACGACCGAACGGACAGCGGCGGGCACGGGCTCCCATGACAGGTTGAAAGTTCTGGGAACCTGAGGACCAAAAGGACAGGTCCGTCCGGGGCCCAGCCATGTTTGCAGGCTGTCAAAAGGTGCCACGATATGAATGACAGATGCCAGGTCAATGTCGACCTGATACGACGTTGCATCCGGAATGTCTGCCGTAAGAAAACTGTGGAGGTCCCCGCTGAACCAGATCGTCCCCTGCCGCCCCTCGTCCGGGCTCTGAAGGACTTCGATGGTGTATGTGCCAGGCGGCACATCAACCGGGATCTCGTAGGTGTCACCAACAGGGATCTGATAATAGTGACTTTCGTGCGTGGCTTGGTTGATCGTGCGGACCACGGCCGACTTCATGTTTGAGAAGGTTGATGAGACGGGCATCCCTGCGTATCTGAGATCTCCGTGGACCGTCGTTCCAGCCGCCTGTCCCGGGAGAAACGCCAACGGAACGAGCAAAAGAGCACGGGTGAATCGAGGCATGGTCATGTGCGCCTCCAAAGTCTGAAAACGTCTGCCTTCAGTGAATTGACTTGACCAATCTATCCTTCGGGAGGGGTGCTGTCAAGGAACCGAGTTGACGAGGTTGTTGCGAGGCGCCCATCGTGGAGGTAGGCCCGTCGGGTTTGCGGTTGGCGCTGTCTGCTTTCCGAAGAGGGAAGGCTGCCGGGGTGGCAATGAAGACGGCTCATGGAGAAAACACCTCAGGACCGGCAGCTCGGGACGTTCCTTCCGCTGAAGCTGGCTCGTTGAGAGCGGACGGTGGGCAGCCTGAGGTCGCTCCACGTCTTCGCCTCCTAGCGCGAGTTTACTGGACACTGGCGCATAGAGTTTCGAATCAATAGCTGTAATGTGTTGGCTAATAATGGCTTAGAGTTGGCTGGTGGCTTGGATTGTGTGTATACACAAAATAGTTTCTTAGCAGTGTCCCACGGCATGATAGGTTTATCGTTGTTTTCAAGTAGGTTATCGTCACTCGAAAGCTCTTGACATATTCTGTGGAATGGTGTATACACAAAACATGGCAAGCTTGCAGCGTCACGTCGTCAAAGGCCGTACCTACTGGCGGATCGTCGAGTCGCGACGCATTGACGGGAAGCCTCGGGCTGTTCCAATCATGTATCTCGGCACGGCAGACTCCTTACTCCAGCGGCTCCTCGAAGCGCCGGCAGGGCGGCTCCGCATCCGCTCTTTCCAACACGGCGATGTCGCAGCTCTCAAAGCAGCAGCCGACCGGCTCGGCGTCGTTTCGATCATTGACCAGCATGTCCCACAACGTCGCCGTGGACTTTCGGTTGGCACCACGCTGTTACTTGCAGCTCTCAATCGCGCTGTCCGTCCACGATCCAAGATGGGATGGTCGGCGTGGGCAGCCGACACGTCCGTACATCGTCTCTTCCCGGGGCTCGAGCCCGAGCGCTTGACGTCGCAGTTCTTCTGGGATCAGATGGACTGTGTCAGCCTTGAGGCTCTCCAGGCTATCGAGGGCGACCTGACGCAGGTTGTCATCCGCGAGCTCGGCATCAAGCTCGACACCCTGTTTTACGACACCACGAACTTCTTCACCTACATCGCTTCCACCAACCGGCGCCCGACATTGCCACAGCGGGGCAAGTCCAAACAGAAACGCGCGGATCTTCGCATCTTTGGCTTGGCGTTGTTGGTCTCCCGCGATGGGCAGATTCCGCTTTGCAGCCAGGTCTACAAAGGCAACACGGTGGATTCCAAGCTCTTTCCGGAATCCCTGAGCCAGATTCGACAACGCCTCGCCGACCTGTCAGTGGACGTGCAAGACGTGACGGTCGTCTACGACAAGGGAAATCTTTCCAAGGCCAATCAAGCCAAGGTCGACGCTGAGCCGTTCGGTTATGTAGCCTCGCTGGTACCAACTCACCACCCGGATCTGATCGGTATCCCAGCCGAGCGATACCAGCCACTTCCGGCGGGCAGCCGCCTGGAAGGCGTGCCAGCCCTACGGCTCACCCGCGAGATCTGGGGTGCCGAGCGAACCGTCATCCTGTTCATCAGTGAGCAGCTCCGCCGCGGCCAAATCCGTGGCCTTGAGCAACACCTTGGCAAACGTTTGAAGGTCCTCGCCGAATGGAAAGAACAGCTGGCGAAGCCACGCTCAGGGCCACGAAGCGAGGAGTCGGCGGCCAAGCACATTGACAAGCTCCTTGCAGGCCAATTCATCCGGCAGGTGCTCCACATCGAGTATCACCCCAGACGCCACGGAGCTGAACGGCTGGAATATCGGATCGACGAAGACGCGATCCACCATCTCTACACCGAGGTCTTTGGTAAGCGAATCATCGTCACCAATCGACACGACTGGTCCACCGAGGACATCATCTTGGCGTACCGCGGCCAAAGCCACGTCGAGGCAGTATTCCGTCAGTGCAAGGATGATGAGCATCTCGCCATACGGCCCCAGTACCATTGGACTGACCAGAAAATCCACGTGCACGTCTTCATCTGCCTTCTCGCCCTCCTCTTGGCCCGAACCGTCGAAAGGGAAGCTCAGAAACTACCCTCCCATCCGAAATCCCTCTCTGCCCTCCTCGACCTCCTCGCCCACGTCCGCCTGTCCATGGTCCTCATGCCGTCTGGAGAAAAGGGCGGACGCCCTCGCGCCCAATGGCAACTCGAAGACGTCGACGATGAAGTCATGCAACTATTCCGTGCCATCGTCCCCAACCGCCCCCCGTTTGTGTATACATACCCGAAAGGATGAACCCGCTGCCTCCAAATGACTTACATGTCCCCTTACACCGCGCTCCAGTAAACTCGCGCTAGGAATAACACGTTTCGCTGTCATCCTGAGCCAAAGGCGAAGGACCTCAGCTCCTCGGCATGACCACTTCGCGCGTCATCCTATGCCGCTCACTCCCTCCCATTGTCATCCTCAGCGGTGTACCCAAGGCGAAGCCCTCCCTCCCCGCTGTCATCCTGAGAGGTGTGCCGCAGGCGAAGCCACCCTCTCCATGTCATCCTGAGCCGCGTGCCGCAGGCGCACCGCGAAGGATCTGGGCGGGGGGACCCGCCTTGCTGTCACCCCGTTTCGTTCGCAGCAACTATTCAACACTGTCCCCTACTCGGGGTTCAGAGGGGCTGGGGAG
>WGCW01000096.1 GCA_015493585.1 Acidobacteriota bacterium | reverse complement strand
CATCCCTTCGGGATGACCGCGACGTGGCGGCGTCAGCGGGTGGGTGTGCGCGGTGGAGGTTGCGGTGGAGTCGTGCTGGAGGGGACGCCGTCGCGGCAATCCCCGCAGCCGCTCGCCACGTGCAGGGGGGCCGTTCGAATGGGTCGTGCTTCGCGCGCTCTGGTGGCTGTGAGGATGTGTCCCGTGAACGGGAGCCGTTCACGTGCCTCATCCAACATCCACCGCGGCTTCGCCGCCAGCGGTGACACCTCTCCCGGCATTCGTGCAGATCTTCGAGCTCCGGCATCTTCACAGGAGGGGTGGCGGCCATCCCTTCGGGATGACCGCGACGTGGCGGCGTCAGCGGGTGGGTGTGCGCGGTGGAGGTTGCGGTGGAGTCGTGCTGGAGGGGACGCCGTCGCGGCAATCCCCGCAGCCGCTCGCCACGTGCAGGGGGTCCGTTCGAATGGGTCGTGCTTCGCGCGCTCCGGTGGCTGTGAGGATGTGTCCCGTGAACGGGAGCCGTTCACGTGCCTCACCCAACATCCACCGCGGCTTCGCCGCCAGCGGTGACACCTTTTCCGGCATTCGTGCAGATCTTCGAGCTCCGGCATCTTCACAGGAGGGGTGGCGGCTCAGGATGACAAGAGAAGACGTCATTCTGAGGAGGCGCAGCCGACGAAGAATCTGGGCGGGGGAACGACCGCGAGGAAAAGGCAACCGCGGAGGTCGCAGAGGAAGGCCTAGATGGTTTCAGCACCGTCCCCAACTCTGAGGTTTTGGCGAGGTCCGTCAGCGCGTCTTGGCCACAGAGGGCGACAAGGCTTGGCCGGTGCATCCGAGTCCCCCCACTCAGGATCTGGGTGGGGTGGCGCGCCTTTGGCGCACCACTCAGGATGACAGGGAGATGGCCGTTTGGAGGAGGCGAGGTCCTTCGCCTTCGGCTCAGGACGACAGGGGGAGACGTCATTCTGAGGAGGCGCAGCCGACGAAGAATCTGGGCGGGGGGCACGTGCGCTGCGGCGTGGTGCTCACTTCATTTTGTATCGTCGTCCGAGAAGAGGCCCATGGACTGGGTCCAGACCCTTGCAGGGACCGGACCTGAGAAAGGGTTTCTTTTCTTCGGGGATCAACCCTTGGCTGGGAGGGATCTTCCCGTCCGTTGCCTTGCTTTCGCTCTCGCTCAACCCGTCATTTCCTCTTGACGGATTTCGCGCATTATGGGCATAATGTTTTCGTGATGTTCAGTGATGGCTCCTCGTTCAACAGGGATGAGTACGAGGTCAGCAGGTTGTGGCTGGTGGTTCGTACGAAGCCGCGCCAGGAGCGGGTGGCCGTCCACCATCTCACGCAACGGGGCGTGGATCCCTACTGCCCCCTCTTTCTGCAACCTCCCTGGCATACGCGGGCGCCTCGGGGACCGATGCCGCTCTTCCCCGGCTACATCTTCGTGTCGTGTGATCCCAGCCAGGAGCTCAACGCCGTCCGGTATTGTCCCGGCGTGCTGCGGCCGCTGAGCTTCGACCGGAGGCTTGCTACGGTTGAACAGGTCTTGATCGATGAGCTGATGCGCCGTGAGGGGGAACGGGGCTACATCGTGCCGGATGACCTCCGGCGGAAGATGAAAAAGGGTTCCCGTATCCGCGTCATGGGTGGCCCGCTGCGTGGGTTTGAGGGTGTGTTTCAAGGGTATCTCAAGGGGGGCCAGCGGGCTCGGATCTTGTTGGACTTCCTGCGGAGTCAGCGGCGTGTCGAGATTGACGTCGCAGCGCTGGCACTGGTTCCAAGCTGAGGTTCTGGACCAGGTAAATAACAGAGGATCAAGAGGTTGCATATGCAATCTATGCGCGGTAGTTGTGTCAAGAGCACTGAGAAAGCAAGAGGCCAGAACCGCGCACAGAGTACTTCAGAGCCTTAGAGTCCGGGGACATTGGCCGCTCCCGCTCTGTATTCTCGTGGAACTGAACGGGAGCATGTGGCCCCCCACCCAGATCCTTCGTGGTGCGCCCTTGTCGCACCCCTCAGGATGACAGGGAGGGGTGCCGCGCCTGTGGCGCACCACTCAGGGTGACAGGGAGGGGTGGCGCGCCTTCGGCGCACCACTCAGGATGAGAGGGGAACGGTCACTCTGAGGAGACGAGATCCTTCGCCTGCGGCTCAGGATGACAGCGGGAGGGTATGGGGGTTCAGGATGACAGAAAAGGGTGTCATTCTGAGGAGGCAATGCCTTCCTCCCACTGTCATTCTGAGGAGGCGAGATCCTTCGCCTGCGGCTCAGGATGACAGATGGGGATATGTCATTCTGAGGAGGCGAAGCCGACGAAGAATCTGGGCGGGGGGCAACCAGCGGTTCTTCTTCCATCTACCCATCGTTCTCCGAGCGAAGCCTTCTTGGCCCGGCGGGGGAGAAGAGGCCTCTCGCAGAGGACGCGGTGAACGCGAGGAGAACACAGGGGTTTCTTTCGTGATGTGCCAAGCCCGCATTTCTCACCAACTTCCTGCTGCGGCCGAGGATCTGCCCGTCATTGCGGCCCTTCTCCCGGCGACGCCCCCTGCGACGTCTTGGTCGAGAACCCACCCTGACAGGCACCTCCACGCCCTCGCGATGAAAGTTGGTGAGCAGTGCAGGCTCGCGCTGGTGGCCGGAAATCTGTCCCGGGTGGAAAGTGGTGGTATTATGTAGCTCGTGCATTATGCCGGAGCATCATAAACATGAAGCTACGTTTCCTTGATCGTACAGCAGAGAAAGCCCGGATCGACCGGCTGATTCGGAGGTCGACTGGCGGTTTCGGGGTGCTTTACGGAAGGCGCCGATGTGGTAAGTCCCGGCTGTTACGTGAGGCCATTCCCGCTGAGCGGTCTGTCAATTACGTTGGTGACGATCGTGCGCCAATCCTCCAGCGGGCGACTCTTGCCGTTGAAATCGCACGCATGATCGAGGGCTTCGACCGGGTTGACTACCCTGACTGGGAAGCTCTCCTTGGCCGGTGGTGGAAGGATGCCCCCGCGGGATCTGTGCTCATCCTCGATGAGTTGCCTTCTCTCGTCGCCCAAGAGCGTGGTCTTCCTTCCATCTTGCAAAAGCTCATTGATGGCAACGCCGCAGGGTCTCCCCACCTCATCGTGGCGGGATCCTCCCAGCGAATGATGCAGGGGCTTGTAATGGATCGGTCGGCTCCGCTGTTTGGAAGGGCAGACGAGATCCTCAAGATTCGGCCGCTTTCCTTTGGCTGGATTCCGGAAGCTCTGGGCATCGTCAGGGCGGAGGAAGCGGTTGAGGCTTTCGCCGTGTGGGGTGGAATCCCCCGTTACTGGGAACTGGCGGCGGAGCAGAGAGATCTTTCTGCTGCCGTGGCGTCTCTCGTACTGGACCCGCTGGGCGTGCTTCACGATGAGCCCGGACGACTCTTGCTGGATGATCTTCGGGATACGACCCAGGCTGCCTCGATCCTCAATCTCATTGGCAGTGGTTGCCACAGGCTCTCTGAAATTGCAGGGAGGCTTGGAAAACCGGCGACATCCCTCACTCGGCCGCTGCAGCGCCTGGTGGAGATGGGGCTCGTCCGGCGTGAGGTTCCCTATGGCGCGCCGAAGAGGGCTTCAAAACGGTCCTTTTATGACATCGACGATCCTTTTCTCCGGTTCTATTTCCGTTTTGTCGAGCCAAACCGTTCCCTGCTTGAGGTTCGGAGTCCGGACCTAGTCTGGCGAAATCTGGCGCCCGGTTTTCGTCATCATGTTGCGGGGGTCTGGGAAGACCTCGCACGCGAGAGCGTCCCGCGGCTTGATCTGGCCGGAAGAGAGTGGGGCAAGGCATTCAGGTGGTGGGGGCCCGGGCGGGATAGGAAACCCCTCGAAGTGGATGTTGTCGCAGGGGAGGTCGGGGGAGAAGGCCTGCTCGTCGGAGAGGTGAAATGGTCCACCCGGATCGATGCAGGTGCTGTTCTCCGTCAGTTGATGGACAAGATCGATCGTCTGCCCTTTACCGAAGGGAGGGATGTTCTTCCCGTCCTCTGGCTACCCGATGGCGCGGCCGATCAGCTTTCCTGCCCTGTGGTCACTCCCGCGGATGTCCTCAGGGCCTGCCGGTAGGGAAAGAACAATTACGCCACGTACCCCGCGAAAAACAATCTTGGGCGGGTGGGGGAGAAGAGAGCCCCTCGCAGAGCGCGTAGAGAAAACAATCTTGTCTCCCTCCAGGTACCCAGCGTTTCGAGCAGCAAACCTTGTGGCCCCCCACGCAGATCCTTCGTGGCGCGCCTGTGGCGCACCCCTCAGGATGACAGGGAGAGGTGCCGCGCCTGTGGCGCACTACTCAGGATGACAGGGAGAGGTTAGGCGCGTGTGGCGCACCACGAAGGATGAGAGGGGAACGGTCACTCTGAAGAGACGAGATCCTTCGCCTTTGGCTCAGAATGACAAGAGAAGGTGTCATTCTGAGCACCTTCATGCCCCAGTGCGGGGCACCGGGACGGTGGGCTAACAGGCATTCGGGTACCGTTTCTCTGGTTTTTCAACGTTTCGCGTTATCAGTATGTTACGCTGCTTTTTCCCACGTGACGCAAGTGCTGTTAGTTGAGAGGAGGCGCAGCATCCCTCCCATTGTCATTCTGAGGAGACGAGATCCTTCGCCTTTGGCTCAGAATGACAGATGGGGATATGTCATTCTGAGGAGGCGAAGCCGACGAAGAATCTGGGCGGGGGCAACCAACGCTTCTTCCGCAGCGAACCCAGCGTTATCCGCGAGAAACCGGGTGGGTGGGGGAGAGAAGAGCCTCCCGCAGAGAGCGCAGAGAACGCAGAAAGAAGGAACGTGTCTTCCTCCCCGTACCCCGCGTCCCCAGCGGCCAACCTCTTCCAGGTGGGCCGGCCCGCCGGCCCCGTCTCAACATGAGAGGTGACATCTTGCCAGACTGTAGTATTATTCTGCGTAGCATGATCGCCGTCACGTTGAGTCGGCGATGGATATTAAGTTCCCATGGATAAGGAAGTTAGTCTCCTATCCAAGTGCGGTAGCTTTATACATGCGGTTGCTGATTGCTGACAGTGTCCACATCCCAGCTTTGGCTGATAGGTTAGAGCGCCGGACAGATAGTCGATGACAGCTCCTGCGATTCAATCACAAGAAATTCTTCCGGTTCAGGATAAGGCCTCACGAAGACCGCTCGTAGAACGCAGGAAGAACAAGCTTGTCTTCTTTCGCGTTTCCGGTGTTTCCTGCACGAGACATCTTGAGCGGCTGGTGGCAGAATATGCTATCATGATGCCATCAGGAGGTGCATCATGCCTACGATGACGCTTCGAGGGCTGAAAGAAGAAGAAGCTGAACGCCTTCGGGAGGAGGCGCGGCGAGAGGGCGTTTCACTCAACGCGTTCCTTCTCCGGCTCGTACGGGAAGGCGCAGGCCTTGCGCGCCGTCCATGGCACCCCCGACACCACGACCTGGATGAGCTGGCGGGAACATGGACCGAAGAAGAAGCGCAGGCGGTTTTGGCAGCTCTGGAGGAGACAGAACAGATTGACCCGGGCATGTGGGAATGAGTGGCCTCATCCTCGATACCAACGCATACGTAGCGTTCAAGCGTGGACGGCAACAGGCTGTGGAGATGCTGCAGCTTGCCGAAACGATCGTGATTCCGGTGATCGTATTGGGCGAGCTCCTGGCTGGCTTCGCCTTCGGAGCTCGGGAAACGGAAAATCGGAGGGAGCTGACGGCCTTTCTGGACTCCCCACGGGTACAGGTGGCGACGGTGGATTCCACCACCGCTTCATGGTACGGACGAATCTATGCGAATCTCCGGCGATTGGGCCGCCCGATTCCGGCCAACGACCTCTGGATCGCCGCCACAGCTCTTCAGAGTGGTTTGCCCGTCTTCTCCTACGATCGCCATTTCGAGAGCGTCGAAGGCCTAGGACTCATAACGCAGCCGGAAGACCTGCTCCCCTGAGAAACTACGTGCGGACTTTAGTCTTCTCTTCTTCCGCGAGCCCCGCGATCCCCGCGAGAGATAATCTTAGGCGGGTGGGGGAACTGAATAGATTCCTCTTCTTCCTCCGCGTTGCCCTCGTTCCCTGCGAGAGACCTTCTTGGGCGGGTGGGCGGTGGCCGGAAGCGCCTCGGTTGAGTGGCAACGAACAGTGAAATACAAAGCTGTGAGAAGTTCCGGTCCTAGCACCGATCTGAGGTGGAGAGGTGAAGACGAGGGGAGCCCGCACGGACTTGAGTCACTGGTCGCTTGGCGCAGTGAGGCTGACGAAGAAGCCGTGCGGAGTATAATAAGGCCTGACAGATCTCCCAGTGACGGGCGGAAGGGGGCCAAACGATGAAGGGCATCCAATACGTTGTTGACGACAGCGGCCACCTGACCGCAGTGGTGATTGACCTGTCCACGCATGCTGAGCTCTGGGAGAATGTGTATGACTCGTACCTCATAGAGCATCGGCGCAACGAACCCACTGAGTCGTTTGAAGACGTCGTCCAGCGTCTTAAAGCTCAGGGCAAGCTGGATGCCTGAGAAGGCCTATTGAATCATCTTCGCCCGTACGGCAAGAAAAGAGATTGAATCCCTCGAAACCACGGTTGTTCGCAGAGTTGTCTCGAAGATCCAGGAGCTGGCCGTCGAGCCTCGCCCTCCGGGTTGCAGGAAGATCGCAGGGTCTGGGGACTCATGGCGGATTTGGGTGGGCGACTACCGCGTCATCTACCGGATCGACGACCAAGCCCCACTGATTCATGTCCTCGTGGTACGCCACCGGAGCAAGGCATACGAATAGCTGCCGTCGCCCCGCTTCTCGCAATGACAGAACAGTGTGTCGACCCGAAACGCCAGACGCGACCATCTGTCCTGGCTCCGTCATTGCAAGGAGCAGCCCGAAGGGCCGCGACGCGGCAATCCACCCTCCACTGTCACTCTGAGGAGGCGAGATCCTTCGCCTTCGGCTCAGGATGACAGGGAGGGGTGGCGCGCCTTGGGCGCACCACTCAGGATGACAAGGGGAGGAGGTTATTCTGAGAGGAGACGCGACTCCTTGCTAACCTCCCTAATCCATACGGCTTGACCATGCAAACTTCGACAAATATGATTGTTAGGCGATGAGATTGCGATCATCGCGGTGAGGCGAAGAGAACAAGGAGACAAAGATGTTATTTCACGTAACGTTGGAAAGGGCTGAGGATGGTTGGGTGGTGGCCGAGGTTCCGGCGCTTCCCGGCTGCGTCTCCCAGGGTAAGGATGAGAAGGAAGCCCTTGAAAACGTCAAGGAAGCCATCACCGCATGGCTCTGGGCGGAGGACCAGAAGGCCTTGGCTTCGGGTTCAGAGAACTCTGGTTCACCTTCGATCGTCGTGGCCGTCTAAGGATGGCACGACTGGCGAACATTTCGGGCAAGGCGGCGGCAAAAGCCTTCGAGAAGGCCGGATGGGTTGCGATTGGCCAGGTCGGCAGCCACTTGGTACTGGTCAAGGAAGGCGTACGAGTCAACCTTTCGATACCGCAACACAAGGAACTTTCCATCGGAACCCTTCGAGCGCTCATCCGGGCCGCTGGACTTTCAGTCGACGAGTTCCTCGCTCTTCTCCGTTGACGCGACCGGTGCTCGCGCTGCCTCGCTTACCCGGGCCGGGTGGGGGCCCAAAAGACTTCTCTTCCTCCCCGTTCCCCGCGTTCCCGGCGAGAAACCGGGTGGGTGGGGGAGAAAAGAGCTTCTCGCAGAGCGCGCAGACAACGCAGAGGTACGGGGATGAAACCGGCCTTCGCATGTTCAACAACGACCAGCGCGTCCCAGGATGGATACGTCCGGGGGCGCAGCGCAACCACATTGAACGGTGACATCCTCTTGACGGAATGTACAGAAACATGTACATTAACCTTGGGGGTACCCCGATGACTGGGATCACAGCTACTGAGGCGCGGAAAGAGCTTTTTACCCTGATCCGGAGGGCACGGCAGTCCCACGAGGCTGTCAGGATCACGCACCGTGACGGCGCCGTCGTGCTGTTGTCCGAAGAAGACTATGAGAACCTGATGGAGACCCTCGAGTTGCTGAGCGTTCCCGGGCTCCGCGAGAGCCTTCGCGAGGCCGAGGATGAGATCGAGGCCGGGCACACTCTCTCCATCGATGAGGCGTTCGAAAATATCTGAATGCCTCCCTACACCATCCGAATCACGCGGCGAGCCCGGAAGGATATCGAGCAATTGACTCCAAAGCTCCGTCGCAAGCTTCGGGATATCCTTATCCATCGGATTGCAGAAAACCCAACCTCTGGGAAGCGGCTGGTCGGAGACCTGGCGGGGTACTGGTCCGTACGTCTGACCTACCGGGACCGCATCGTTTACCGGATCGATGAGGAGGATCAAACGGTCTACATCCTCCGGGCGCGAACCCACTATCATGACGTCTGAACGGATCTCTTTTCCCAGTGCTCTCTGCACTCTCAGTGAGAGGAATTCTCGGGCGGGTGGCCAATCAGTGGCGATGGGGAGAAGAGAGCCTCTCGCAGAGCACGCAGAGCACGCCGAAGCAATAGGATGAAACCGGCCTTCGCATGTTCAACGACGATTACTCCGTTCCCGGTTTCGCCTTACCCGAGCCATACAGCAATTCAAGATACTGTGATATAATGTAGTTATGAAGATTCCGGAACAGGTTCTTCGTCTGATGTGGGAGTACGACGGGGCGGTGCTTCAGAACGGCACGGAGCTCCCGGACACGCTCCTGGAGCGCGTGATGTCCGCCGGCGGGGTCTCCGAAATGCGTTGGCTCCTCCGGGCGGTCAACCGCGCCCGCCTCGCCGCCTACCTTGAGAGCCGTGGGCAGCGAGTGCTTCCCCCGCGCGAGTTGCGCTTCTGGTGCCACATGGCCGGCATCGAGGAATCCACGACCAGGGAGTGGGTCCGAAACGCGCGGGGCCGGGAAAGATCGTGGCATTGATGAACCTCCACTGGGAAGCCACACCGCCTGGCGTCAGGGAAGCGTACGAGGCCCTTCCCTCCTTTCTCGCGGACGAAGGGTTCTACCTGGCGGGCGGTACCGCACTGGCGCTGCTCGAAGCCCACCGTCTTTCAGCCGACCTCGATCTGTTCGCTCCGTCGATCGGCGACCCCCTGGTTCTGGCGGGCCGCTTGAGACGCATCGCCGGAGGGATGACGATCGTCTCAACGGCGCCCGAGACGCTCTACGTGAGCATCGGCGGCATCCGGGTCAGTTTCATCGGCTCTTCGTACGGTCTCCTTGAGCCACTGCTCCAACCGGGAGGGACCAGCGTCCCGTTGGCTTCCCTCGATGACATCGCCGCCATGAAGCTCGCCGCCGTGGCCTCCCGGGGGAGCCGCAAGGACTTCGTGGATCTCTGGGTGCTTGTCACCCGGCACAGGCGCCTCGAAGAGTACCTCGCTCTGTATGAGAAGAAATACGGTGCCGATCCCGGCCACGTCCTTCGCAGCCTGATCTTCTTCGACGATGCCGAACACGAACCACCGCTCCGGCTACTCGCGGACGTCAGTTGGAACCGGGTCAAGGCCGACCTCGAAAGCTGGGTCGATGCAATCCTTCGCTGACCTTTACGCCCCCAGCATCTTGCCGCGACCGGTGGATGACAGGGACGAGCGTGATTCCGGGGAATGGGATCCTTCGCCTGGCAGCTCAGGATGACGGGAAAGGGCGTCATTCTGAGGCAGCGAGATCCTTCGTGGCCTGCCTTCGGCACGCCACTCAGGATGACAGGGGGAGGCGTCATCCTGAGCACCGACATGCCCCAGTGCGGGGCACCGGGACGCTGGACCAACAGGCATTCGGGTAGGGTTTCGACGTTGCGTGTTATCAGTACGTTACGCGCCTTTCCCCCGGATGATGCAATTGCTGTTAGTTGAGAGGAGACGAGATCCTTCGCCTTCGGCTCAGGAAGACAAGAGAAGATGTCATTCTGAGCATCCCTCCCATTGTCATTCTGAGGAGGCGAAGCCGACGAAGAATCTGGGCGGGGGCAACCGGCGCTTCTTCCTCCACGTACTCCGCAATCTCCGCGAGAAACCTCCGCGCGCAGCGGCTGTGTTATCCTGTGTTACACTGTGTACAGGAGGTGCGCACCATGCCGAAAACCACGACCTTGACCATCAGACTCCCCGTGGACGTTAAGGGCCGCCTGGAGAAACTGGCCGCTGCAATGGACCGCACCAAGGCCTACCTAGCGAGTCGAGCCATCGAGGAATATCTCGACGCTCAGGAATGGCAGGTCAGGGCCATCGAGGAGGCCGTTGAGGCAGCCGATCGCCCGGACGCCGAATTCACCGGACATGAGGAACTGCGCGTGCGGTTCGAGAAGGACGTCAGGACCACCGCCGGAAAGAAAGCCAGGTGAGGGTCCTCTGGCTCTCACTGGCCGTTGATGATCTGGAAGCAATCGTTGACTTCATCGCTCAGGACAACCCCGCCGCTTCGGCACAGGAAGCGGAGAAGGTGCTTGATGCCGTCGAACGGCTGGCAGCGGTTCCCTCGTCAGGACGGCCGGGGAGAGTTCCCGGAACCAGAGAGTTGGTCGTGTCAAGCTACATCGTCGCCTACCGTGTCAAGGGAGACGACGTACAGATTCTCCGCGTTCTCCACGCCGCCCGGACCTGGCCCGATGACCTCTGACCAAAGCGCTTCTCGCAGAGCACGCAGAGAACGCAGAGAGAAGAGGTGGAATTAACCCCGTTTTTTCACGCGATCCACAGGTTGGGTGCGCGATATAGCAAACATGAACCATGGAAAGTCGATCCGCGAAATCATCGGTGAATCGAAGGGCCTTGGTGGGGGGCTGCAGCTGTAGGATTCAATGGTTGATCGGTGACAGTGCTAACCAATGACAAAGCTTTTCAAGGGCCATCGAGATCCGGATTTTCGCGGCGTGGACGCCGAGCACGAAGTCGGCGTCGCGAATTTGAAACAGAAGGCGTTGGAGGGATTCGGTTGGACCGGGTTGAATCGAATTGGGAAACAGGTTGTCCAATTCGGGATTTCAATTGTCCTCGCCCGCCTTTTGTTTCCGAGGGATTATGGCTTGGTCGGAATGGCGGCCGTATTTATTGGCCTTGGGCGGATCCTCGCAGATTTGGGATTCGGCGGAGCGGTGGTCCAGAAAAAGGAACTGACCCAGATACAGCTCTCTTCTGTCTTTTGGCTCAACGTGGTTACTGGTGTAGTTCTGTGGGGTATCGCGTGTTTGTCTGCGCCATGGTTGGCGCGGTTTTATTCAACGCCCGAGGTTGGACCCATCTTTATCGTTTCGTCGCTGAGCTTCGTTTTCGCTACTGCTTCTGCAGTGCCAAGAGCACTGATTTACAAGGCGTTGCGGTTCAGGGAGACGTTCCTCCTGGATTGGGGGGGCATGATACTGGGTGGAGCGAGCTCGATAGGTGCCGCGGCAGCGGGCCTTGGTTACTGGAGCCTGGTTATAGGAAACCTGGTGTCCCCTCTGGTCGCGACGGTTCTCGCATGGCGGTTCTGTGGCTGGCGCCCAAAATTGGCTTTCGAATTGTCGGCCCTCCGGGACATCGCGGGATTCGGCAGCTATTATCTCGGGTTCCAGCTCTTCCGGTACCTTACCGGGAATATCGACTACCTCATCATCGGGAAGTTTCTTTCTGCAACTGAACTTGGCCTGTATACGATGGCATTTCGCCTGATTGAAATTCCCCGTTCGCAACTCAGCGGCGTAATCTTGTCGGTAATGTACCCTGTCTTTGCTATTGTCCAGGACGACGAGCCCCGGACGCAGCGGGGACTGCAAAAGACTCTCCTCGGCGTTTCATTGTTGGTTTTTCCGATACTCTTTGGCCTCGCTGCGGTGGCGCCACAGTTCATTGGTGTCGTTTACGGGCCGAAATGGTCGGGTGTGTCGGTGCTGCTCCGGGCGCTAACACCGGCGGGGCTTGTGTACTCCGTGGAAGCGGCGACGGCCGTATTGCTCAGTAGGGGAAAAGCCAAAGCGGTCTTTCTTGTCACCGCAGGACGCACGGCAGCCCTGTTAGTGTCACTGCTGATCGGCATTCAGACCGGCAGTCTCCTGGTTGTTGCTGTAGTCGTTTCCTGCGTGGTGGCGATCACGGGAATCCCTTACCAGCTGTGGGCGTACCAGCAAGTCGGCTTTGGTATCAAAGATTTTGGTCATTCACTCACTCCCGCGCTGGTGTTGAGCAGCCTGATGGCAGTTGCCGTCTATGGAATGTCGTTCACTTTGAGCTTCACTGCCCTGAGGAGCGTGGGGGCACTAGGCTTGGAGGTATTGATTGGGGCCATGCTCTATGGCGCAGGGCTTATGGCTTGGCCATGGGAGCCGCTGAGGGAGCTTCGACGCAGCGCCCTCAGGGATGTTCGCAGGCGTGGCAGGTTTCCAAATTGACACGGAATTGGAATGCCAAGGATGGATGATCCGTGCTGGCCCAACGCGTTGGGCAGAGACCGCGAACAACACTGCGGTCAAGAGAAGGGAATTCGAGCGTGTGATTGAGGGTATGGACGTCACCTTGTGTTTGGACGCATTTGAAGATGGACTTGATGGCCGGCGTACCGAGGTTGGCGGCGGCGCCCTTTGTAACGATGACACCTTAGGCGAATTTGCTTGAGAAACTCGACTGGAGACTGTAAACCGTGACCAGGGAGGCAAGAGTAAAGAAACTGATCGTACGGGCACTGGGACGGAGGGGCTCGAACACCGTAAAACATGCGCTTGATACTTTGCGCATGTTGGCGCATAACAAACCACTTGTTCTAGTTTACCAGATGGGAAAAGTTGGTTCGCAAAGTGTGTATTATTCCCTGCTGGGCGAGGGCTACTTCCCGGTCATCCATTTTCACTACATTCGAGACCTTCGGAAACAAAAGTTCCATGAATATCTTTGGTTGAGATTCGAAATGGCAAAGGACGCAACGATCAAGATTATTACTATGGTTAGAGAGCCCGTTGCTCGCAACGTATCCTCCTTCGCACATGACTTTCCGTTGTATTTTCAGGGAGGGATGCAGGATTACTCCCTCGAAGAGTTAGGGAAGATGTATTATGAATGGGACCGTCATTATGATGGTATTCGGTGGTTTGATGACGAGTTTCTGAAATCGACCGGTGTGGATGTATTTTTGCAACCCTTCGATCAGGAAGCGGGGTTTTCGACCATAGAGTCTGGGAGGCTGAGCATCCTGCTTTTAAAATCGGAAATTGATGTGTCCATTCAAGAGAGGTGCATCGCAGAATTCCTTGACATCCCCAAATTCCGTCTTCGCATATGTAACACCTCTGCTGATAGGGCCTACAAGCAGAATTACAAGGATTTCGTGAAATACATCAAGTTCGACCGGAATTACCTTGATACCCAGTATGACAGTAAATACTGTAGACATTATTATTCGGAAAGGGAGGTCGCGGGTTTTCGTGAACGGTGGTCGAAGCGGTAGTTTCATGAACACATCTTCTGGGGTAAGGTGTAGCTTTTAGAATGCGAATTCTCATCATTTCTCCGTTTCTCTTCCGGTATGAGAGGGGTATTGAACGTTTTTCCGTTTCCCTGGCAAACCACCTGGCGCAACGGGGGCATTCGGTTAATCTGGTGGCTTGGCGCTCGCCACATGGGCAATGGCCGTGGGGGGACCTGGCCGGGGACGTGACACTTACGACAATGTACCTGCCCCGTTATTTCCAACGATTGTGGGCTGGAATTTCCTACGCTAGATTGTTGCGCCGGAAGAAACCGGATCGTGTTCTCGTCAACTTCCTTTGGCACGGCGAGGACGCAGCTCTCCGCCGAGGGAGGAGTTACGTTGGGAAGACGGTGCTGGTTCTCAACAGCCCCTATTGGCAGGTCCCGAGCCGTTACGATCACGTTCGCCAGAGCGGCTTGCTTGAGATGGGTCTTCACGTAGTGGCGGTGAGCGCTTTTGTGGCCGATGGGATTACAGAGGCACTGGGGCGGCACGCTACGGTCATTCCGAACGGAGTGGACGTCGAACATTTTGTGCCGGCTGCCCGGAAGGATGTTATTCGGAAACGTCTCGGTCTTCCCGGGGATCAGGTTGTCTTGATCAGCGTAGCCGCATTGGAAGAACGGAAGGGAATCGCTGAGAGTCTACGGGCTCTTGCGGAAGCCATTCGTAAGGTGCCGAAATTACTGTACCTCATTGTAGGGGATGGGCCCGAGGAGGACAATCTGCGTGAATTGGCTATTGAACTAGGAGTTGAGTCGAACGTTCGCTTCCTCGGGGACGTCGGCGACCCGGCACCATGGCTTCGAGCTTCTGATGTTTTTGTAGCCTTGGCCAAAGGCGAGGCGTTGCCTCTGGCGCCGTTGGAAGCTATGGCGACCGGACTCCCGCTCGTCGTCGCCACGGAACGGCCGTTCGACGAAATATGCCACCCGAAGGGGGCGGTGTTCGTGAACCGCGGTAACGCGCGCCGTGTAGGCGAAGTGCTCGTTGCCCTCGCCCGTGACCTCGCTCGTGGGGAGGAAATGGGTCGAACAAACCGAGAATGGGTTGTTTCCAGGTTCTCCTGGGACCGGATTGCTACACTGTACGACGATCTTTTTTCTACCATGTAAAATGGTAGGGCCCGGCGTACAGAACGTTAAAGTGGCCGGAATGTCTCATGACCACCGCATGGAACTTCCCCGGACGCCAGTTCCTGGATCTTCGGCTCACCCGGTAGACGATCGAGGGAAGCAGAACACAAGTATGGCGAAATTAAATAAACCGAGCGCGCTGGAACTTGAGGTATTTGGATGGGTCGCAAGGGAGCAGATGACCGGATTGAGTTACGCGCGGGCTCGCCATAGGCTGCATTTACCATTGCGCCTTAGGGTTCTTGCGGAGATCGACAATCTGTGGCGATTTTTTTAAACGGGATTCCAAAGCGTTGACAAGAAGAGACATGCGAGTTTCAGTACTGATATGCACCTACAACAGGCCTCAGCTTCTTGACCAGGTACTCGCATCCGTTGTTGTCCAGACTGACGAAAAGCCGGATGAGGTCGTCGTTGTGAACGGCGGTACGTCTGAGGCGGACCACGTTGTTGAAAGGTATATTGGGATCAATGATGTTGATGTGCGGTTGATCCGAACGAAAAACATCAACCTGGCAACCAGCAGGAATATCGGCCTTCAGGAGTGCCGGGGCGACGTGGTGGCGATGACGGATGACGACGCGGAGGTCTTTCCCGACTGGATCCGTGAGCTCAAGAGAAGTCATGGGGAACATCCGGAGGCGGGTGCAGTCGGCGGGCCCGTGTTTGGAGCTGGTGGGAACAACCTGGTCACCCTCGTGGCAGATGCGATTACGTTTCCGCACTGGGAGGGCCTGCAGGACGTGAGGACGCTGCCGGGCGTCAATGTCTCGTACAAGAGAGAGGTCCTGCAAGAGGTAGGGCTGCAAGATGTGACACTGTTCCGGGGCGAGGACGTGGATTTCAACTGGCGGGTGAAGCGGCTTGGATACCAGATCCTTTTCGATCCAAAGGTGCGTGTTAAACATTATCACCGTGCGACCCTACGGGGTTTTTTGCACCAGCACTACATGTACGGCCGTGCGTACTACCTCGTGAGGCAAAAATGGCCGGAGATGTACTGTCTTTACCCGCATCGCCTGCGAACCCCGAAGGACGTCCTGAGGAGTGTGAACTTCTTTGCCTCGCAGTTCTACACGCCTTTCGTGATGGCGCGACGGGTAGATGGGAGATTGCATAGGCTGGCGGCGTTGCCCTTACTGGGAGCCGCTGGGATTGCGTGGCGCTACGGCGTTTTCCGTCAGCTGCTCATCGAGAGGGCCAGCGGCGCGGACCGTCCCGTCGCTTTGGAAGAAAAATAACGTGCGGGTGTTGTTGCTGACTGCCTCGTACCCGCCGGTCGTCGGCGGTTTGCAGGTGGTGACAAAAAACCTGGCGCGGGGTTTGAAAGACAAGGGCCACGAAGTCAGCGTGATCACCAATAGATACCCGCGGTCGCTGCTTAGAGTCGAGGACGCAGGAGGTGTGAAGGTCCGGCGGATCTTGTTCATGCGCCCAAGTTGGCATTACCTCAGGAACCTCCGCATTGATCTCTTTCTCCTGGCGCCATTTGTCGACCGGCACGCGAACCGGGAGGTGCTGAGGCTGGCACGGGAACTCATGCCCGACGTGGTCAACATCCACTTTCCGACTGACCAAATCGGGGTGGCACTCGAGCTCAAACATCGACTTGGTCTCAGACTTGTCGTGTCATTGCATGGAGCCGAGGTAGAGCGATGGGCTGACGGGCCGAACGAGAGCAGGGGCCTCGCCCTTTTCCGGCAGCTCCTTCGTGAAGCCGACGCGGTTACCGCCTGCTCCGAATGGCTCCTGCAGCGAGCACTGGCGATTGAACCTGATACAAAGCGAGCGGTCTCCATACCAAACGGCTTGAATGATCGACGGGGGGGAGAGGCCAAGGTCAACGAGTGCGCCTCGTCGTATTTTCTGATCGTCGCGCGGTTGCAGAAGAAGAAGGGGATTGACCTGGCACTTGATGCTTTCGCACGCGTTCGAGATGCTCTGCCCGATGTGGAGTTGTGGATTGCCGGCGGGGGCCCGGAAGAGGAAGCTTTACGTCAGCGAGCGGCGAAACTGGGGATTGCTGGCCTAACGCGTTTTTTGGGTCCGGTTCCACATGATGAGGTCGGGGCGCTCATGTACGGGGCGCTGGCGGTGGTAGCCCCTTCGAGGTCAGAACCGTTCGGAATTGTCATCCTCGAGGCGCTGCGGACGCGGGCCGCGCTGGTCGCCACGGAAGTAGGAGGGATCCCAGAGATCATCGAACGCCTCGCCAACCGGATGTCATGCGATGCTCGAGTTCCTGAAGGCACAAGAATCAAGGAATACGAGGCCTTGAGAACTGCGCTGGTCCCTCCGGACGCAAACGGGCTGGAAGCCGGTTTACGCCTGGCATACAGCAGGGGTTGGTACGAAGGTCTCATGTCTGACGATCGAGGCCGCGTGGTGGCCGAGCTCTTTTCAAATCAGCGTATGGTGGAGCGGTACGAGGAGGTACTTTCTGGATGAGGGAAGTTCTTCAGAAGCTAATCGCATATTTATTTCGACTCTCTGGTTGGACCGTAGCCAAGGTATATAGGGCGGATGGTTTGAATGTGCTCTTTCACAGCATGCCTAGCCGGAGCCTGACGTGGACTCTGGCGCACCACGGAGCGACCATTGGAGCCGATGTACAGTGGCAACCGCCTCTACTTGTCCATAACGCCGAAGACAGGGATAGGAGGCTTTTTTACGCGAATTTGCAGGTTGGCCCAGGCTGTTTTATCGGCCGCCAATGCTTCCTCGATCTTAAGGATAAAGTAGTGATTGGTGAGCGGGTGACCATTTCACACGGGGTGATGCTGATCACCCACACGAACGCGGGTTCCAGCCCCGTCAAGGATAGCGCTCTGCCTACGAGCCAGGGTTCAATCATGATCTGCAACGGGGCATATATTGGGGCCAGGGCCACAATTCTTCAGGGCGTGACGATCGGGGAGGAAGCTATTGTGGCAGCTGGCGCCCTCGTCCGTTGTGATATTCCGCCTGGTGCTATAGTCGGCGGTGTGCCAGCGCGAGTGTTACGGCAAGCCCAATCCACTGGCCAATAGGTTTGGCTTTTTTATGGGGGCCAAAGATTTCTACTGGGACATAGAGACGGCGATGCGGCGGGTATCTCAATAGGCCTGGCTCAGGCCGGGTAGGTATGGGAGTCCAATCGATTTACCTCGGGAAGGGGAACGGGAAGTCAAGAAGTTGAGGCAAGCAGCGAAATGGTGAGAATATCGAATGCCCGATTGGCATCAACGGCCGAGTGGGACCATTACGCGCGAGAGTGCCGGTATGCGACGTTTTTTCAGACGCCATCGTGGGCAAAGCTTTGGGAGAGCTATACCAATCGAAGGATACGAGGGGATGCGCGCGTAATTGAGTTTTCTGACGGTCGGACCGCTCTCCTTCCCTTCTCCTGCGAGATGGGAGGCGGGGGGCTTCTCAGAAAATACCTGTCCTCACCGGCCGGAACTTTTGGGGGCTGGTTGTCGCTAGATAGTCTTTCGGAGGTCCATGGTGGGCTATTGTTTCGACATATTCTGCGTAACTACCGGAATCTCGTGTGGCGGGTAAATCCTTACAACGATCAGGAACTCAAATTGGGGCTCAAAGGAGCACGGGAAGATGAGACTCAGGTCATCGATCTGAAATCGATTACTGATGAGGATGAGCTTAAACAGAAATACAAACGTAGCGTCAGGAAACAGATAAACAAGGCCGTCAGAAACGGATTCTACGCGTATAAAGCGGAAAGTTGGAATGATTGGGAAAAATATTTTTCCATCTTCCAAAGAGCCGTAAGAAGATGGGGAGAAGATCCCAAAGACCATTACTCATTAGATTTGTTTAGATTGCTGAGCGAAATGAGCGGCGAGAGCGTGGTGTTGTGGATTGTTGCGTCTCGCAGCAACGAAATTGTCGGCGGTAACGTAAATTTCTACCATCGCGATCATTGTGTTGAATGGCACGCGTCATTTTTGGCTGACTACTTTCGTTTCGGTATTCGTCACCTTCTAGTACACCATATCGTCGTTGATGCCTGGCGCAAGGGGTACAAGTGGTACGACTTTAATCCTAGCGGGGGCCACGAGGGCGTAAAGGAGTTCAAAAAGACCTTTGGTACAGTTGCTTTGCGGTCGCCCGTCATCTATACGATACTGGAAAACCATCCTGGTCTGCGGATGGTTAGGCGAATGCGGCGAAGGCTACTTGAGGCAATGCGGAGGTGAATGGGTTGAAGTGTGGAATTGTGTCGAGAGTGTTGGGTTCGGTTCCAGCTTGTGATTAGCGGTCGACATCGGTTGGTGATCCCTTCTGTTTGTAGCGTTGACGTTTGGCATTGGATGAGTTGTTGCGAGTAAGAAGGAACCTCTGGAATGGGGACGGGACGCCTCAGGTGGCTGGCATAGCACGGCGATCGAAATCGAGGGTGCAAGGTATACCCCGATACCCGGGGGTGTGGCCCGGACGAGGTCCGCATTCACGGCTCGCCCCGAGACGGAGTGGGACGCGGAAGATCTGGTGGTACACCATCGGGGCCCTGACGGCTGCCGCTGCTCTCGCCGCAGCCGGCGCGCCTTTCAAAGCGGTGCTCATCGCCGTCTTGGTTCTTGGGGGGCTCGGGCTCGTCTTGGCCGGTTCGTCGGCGGCACTGGCGAGCGCGACCACCATCGTGGCTTCGTTCGCCATCGGCTACAGGACGGTCGAGGTCACTCCCGTGTTGCGCATCCATCCAACCGAGGTCCTGATCTGGGTGGCCGCGGCGGTTGTCGCTGTCACGGGAAGAAGGTCGGCGACGCCTCGGCGGCTTGCTCGATTTCCCCGGTGGCTCGTGCTTTCGGTTCCATTCTGGGTCCTCGCAGGCGTTACCGGCGCTGCGAATGGGATCGCCTGGGACGCAATGTTGGCGGAAGCGAAGGATTTCCTTCTCATCATCCCGCTGTTCCTCATCCTCCGGAGAGCGCTGGCGGACAAGAGATCATGGCCGGTGTTGCGGTATACGTTTGTGGGGGCCGGGGTATTCGTAGCAGCACTTGGGCTGATCGAATATCTCTTCCCGGCATTTGCCAGACATTTTTCATCGTTCATGGCGAACCCGGCGCCACTGGTGACTGGGGGTGGTTTCGCAAGGGCGCAGTTCTCATTCTGGGGTTCTCCCGGGGCGTCATTCATGTGTTTTCTGGCTCTCCCATTTGCGCTCGGCGCCTGGATGCGGCCGGCTGCGTCAGCAGCCGACTGGGGCCGCCGGCTTGCGGCCGTGATCCTCGGCGCCGGAATCTTCATCGGGGGATACCGGTCACTCTGGTTGGCTACGCTGTTGGTGTTGGCCATTTCCCTGGCGATCCACGCAAAGGGTACCTTGGCTGTTGTCTTGTTACTGGTTGGCGCCAGCACCGTCATCGCAGTACCGAGCGTCACGGAAGTTCGTTTCGAGTCGGCGCTGGAAGCGGTGTCCTTTCGGGCCACCGATTCGAGCGCAAGGAAGCGCTACCACCGCTTTGACAGAGCAGTGGCCCAGGCGGCTCACGACCCTCTTGGTGGCGGCTGGGCCAGCTCTGGCTGGGTCCATAGCGATCTGGCGCAAATCGCTGCCAATCAGGGTATTCTTGCGGCGCTCGTCGTTCTCGGGGGGCTCCTCAGCACGCTCATTGGGTTGTGGCTGGTGAGCAGGAGGTTCCCAATCGGCCACGAGGGCCGCGATCGGACCCTGGAGCTGTTCCTGGCCATGGTGATGTGCGGTGTGCTTCTCGCGGTTCAGGGCGTCGAGGTGTTGCCGCAATATTGCGTGCCCGTGTGGTTCATCTGGCTTTGGAGTGGAATTTGGCTTCAGGCACTCGGTTGGAGGAGGTTCCTGGCATGAGCCGGCCTAAGATTACGGTCCTGCTCCCGGTCTTCAATGTCGAAACGTATATCCGGCGAACGCTCGATTGTTTGGGATGGGCGGACGAACTTCTCGTCGTTGATTCCTTCAGCAAAGACCGCACCGTTGAGATCTGCAAGGAATATGGCGCTCGCGTCATACAACACGAGTATGTCAACTCGGCCAAACAAAAGAACTGGGCGTTGGAATTTGCGAGTCACGATTGGGTGTTCCAGATCGATTCTGACGAGATCCTGGAGGAGGGCGCCGCCGAAGAAATAGCAGGGGCGGTCAGTGAAGCTGGCCCGGAAGTGCGGGCCTACAGGATGCCGCGAAAGAATTTGATGCTTGGGAAATGGGTGCGGCATGGCGGAGTCTATCCCGATTTTCAGACCCGGCTTTTCAGAAGAAGTAAAGGCCATTGGGTGGAAAGGGAGGTTCACGCCCATGTGAGCGTTGATGGCAGTGTCGGCACGCTGACCCATCATATCATCCACTTCGGCGCTCCAAATTTGTCAAAACAACTGTCGAATCTGGACCGCTACACACGGTATGAAGCTGACGAGCTCAGAAAGCAGGGGAAGCGATTTCATGCAGGGCAGGTGGTTGTAAGGCCGTGGCTTCTGTTCTTGTATCGGTACGTCTGGAGACTCGGGTTTCTCGATGGGTGGCGTGGCTTCTTTGTGTGTTCGATCATCACGATCAGCGACTTCCTCTCTCACGCGAAGCTTTGGGAAATCGAGGAGTTGGGTATCGAAAAGAGCCCTCGAGGGGGATATGGTTCCTGAACCGGCACCTCACGGCCCGGGTCCGCTCAGTGTGACCCTCGTGGAGTCGGCAGCCCGGCTTGGTGGCGTGGAGCACAGCACACTTACAGTGGCCGGGGAGCTTGCGCGCCGAGGCTGGCGCGTCCAGGTAGTTTGTCCGGAGGACGGACCGCTCATCGACCGGTGCAATGTTGCTGGGTTGCGTACCAGTGTCGTTGGGCTCTCTACATTGCGAAGCGTCAGCATCCGAATCAACGGGGCAAAGTTCCCGAACGCGCTTGCATGGTGTTCCAATCTTGGCAGTGGTTGGTCCTGGAGTCGGCGACTGCGAAGTTTCTTGGCGAACAACAAAACCGATGTCGTCATCACCAAAGGGATCACGGCCCATGTATTTGCGGCTGCCGCCGCAAGAAAGGCCGGTATTCCGGTGGTCTGGCATCTCCAGGATCTGGTTTCTCCCGGTGTTCTGGGCTGCTATCAGGGAACCTTGAATTGGCTCGCAGAACGACTCGCCGACCATATCGTTTGTGATGGCCGAGCAATTCGTGCGGCTTTCCCGCGCACAATTCAAACCAAATGCTCGGTCGTGCTCAATAGTGTTGAGCTCGACGAGTTCAGCAGGCCGGGTGATGGTTCGTCGTTTCGGAAAGAACTCGGAATCCCGGGTGACGCTGTGGTGATCGGCAACGTGGCCAGGCTGACGCCTTGGAAGGGCCAGGACCACCTCATTCGAGCTTTCGCCCGATTGGAAGACAATGAAGGGGTGTGGCTCGTTCTTGTGGGTAGTCCGGTTTTCGACAACGATCGTTTTGAGAAGAAACTGAGGCAGCTTGTAACATCTCATGGAATCGAGGATCGGGTCGTTTTCGCGGGATACAGAACGGATCTCCCCAACGTGCTCAGCGCCTTCGATGTCTTCGCCTACACATCATTGACGAAGGACACCAGCCCCCTCTCGCTCCTTTCTGCGTTGGCCGTGGGGCTGCCAGTTATTGCCTATTCGATCGATGGAACCGACGAAATCCTGGGTGGGCAGCACTGCGCGTCGCTTGTGCCATGCGGGGCCGTTGGCGTACTGGCTGAGGCGATTTCCCAACTGATTGTGTCTCCCGAACGCCGGCAGGAGATGGGGCGAGCCGCCCGAGCCCTTGCGGAAGAACAGTTCAACATTTCTGGTCATGTGGATCGAATCGAGGGCATTCTCCGAAGCGTCATTCGAGATTCTTCAGAAAGAGCGCGGAGGGCTGAAAGGCCTGCAGAAGACGGGGCCAGGAGGGCATGAGAGAGGTGAAGCCCCGAATCACGTTGGTTCACAATCACAGGAGCCGGTTTGTCGAACTGGATCTGGAGATTTTCTCCCGGTTTGCGGATGTGACGGAGCTCGGCCTCACCAACCGGCGCCCGGAATGCCTCAGGACGTTCCGAGCGGTGGCTGGTTGTGACCTTGTCGTCTGTTGGTTTGCCTCGTGGCACAGCTTTCTACCATCCCTGCTCGGGAGGGCTCTTAGGAAGCCGGTGGTTGTGATCAGCGGCGGCTACGACGTCGCAGATGTGCCCGGAATCGGTTATGGGCACCAGCGTGGGGGCCTCAGAAAATGGGTCAGCCGCAAGGTTCTCAATAGTGCCACAGTGGTGGCAGCTTTCTCGAAATACAGCGCGGATGAGGTGGTTCGCAACGCTGATATTCACCATTCCAACGTGATTGTCGTTTATCTCGGCGTGCCGGATAGTCAGATCTGGGCACGACCATCCCATAAGGTGAGGGATGTCCTCACGGTAGGAAACGTTTCCCGTTCCAATCTGGAACGGAAAGGTCTCCGAATCTTTGCGCAGGCATCGCGCTTGGTCCCAGATATACGGTTCATCGTCGCGGGCAAGACCCTTGACGGCAGTGAAGTCGAATTGCGAAGCACGGGTGCTGAAAACCTTCTGGTTACAGGTTGGTTGCCAAGGAGGGATCTTGACGCATTGATGGCCCGATGTTCGGTGTATGCCCAGGTGTCACGGCATGAGGGCTTTGGGCTTGCGGTCGCCGAGGCCATGCTCGCTCGGTGTATCCCTGTTTTTTCAGGAGTGGGTTCTCTCCCGGAAGTGATTGGCGACTGCGGCGTTCAGATAGGCGAACATTCTCCCGAGGCGGTAGCGGCCGGAGTCAGCACAGCACTTCAAATGGGGCAGGAGGAACAGGAGCGCTGCAGGCAGAGGATTCTGGATCACTTTCCCCTGGGAAGCCGGGAGAAGGCCTTTCGCGAGCTTGTCTTCGGGCTCCTCGGCGATCGCCGGCGGGACCTTGGCTCCCCGGAGGCAGGAAAGGTGGGGAGTTGAAATGGATCGGGACACATTCCTGGTTTTTGGTGCCCCCGATATCCGCGATGCGGAGATCGAGGAGGTGGTCGCGACCCTACGGTCGGGCTGGATTGGAACAGGTCCGCGAACCGAAAAGTTTGAAGCCGCGTTCGCAGAATACATCGGCGCCAAGCACGCCGTTGCTCTGAGCTCTTGCACGGCGGGTCTGGAACTCGCGCTTGAGGTGTTCGGAATAGGGCCCGGTGACGAGGTCATCACCACGCCCATGACCTTTTGCGCGACCGCAAACGTCATCGTTCATCGGGGAGCCAAACCGGTCTTCGTGGATGTGGATCCCCGCACTGGCCTGATAGACCTCAACCGCGTAGAGGGCGCTATCACCCGGCGCACACGAGCCATCATCCCTGTGCACCTCTATGGGCGGCCCGTCGCCATGAGGCACCTGTTGGATCTCGCCAGGCGTCACGATCTCCATATCGTTGAGGATGCTGCCCATGCGATCGAAGCTTGGGATCAGGGTCGGAAAATTGGCACGATCGGCGATGTGACGGCCTTCAGTTTCTACGTAACGAAGAACCTCGTCACTGGCGAGGGCGGAATGCTGACCACCGGCGACGCCAAGGTGGCTGAGAAGGTCCGGGTCATGAGGCTTCATGGCCTCACAAAGGATGCCTGGGATCGGTACTCAGACAAGGGATTCCGGTCCTACGATGTCGTGGCAGCAGGATACAAGATGAACATGACCGATCTTCAGGCCGCGATGGGTCTACATCAGCTCGCTAGGATCGAAGAAAACCTTGCACGCCGGAGAGAGATCTGGAAAAAATACGACAACGCCCTGTGCGGAGTTGCCGGAATCACAACCCCCCCGCCGTTTGCGGATAGCTCCGAGAACGATCACCGTTGTCGGCATGGCAGGCACCTCTACACGATTCGGATCAATGAGGAGAAACTTGGGATCGGACGCTGGGAATTCGTCCGGGCCCTGAAAGAACGCAACATTGGGTCGGGCGTGCACTTCCTGCCTGTCCACCTACACAAGTTTTACAGGAAAACGTTCGGGTACAAAAATGGCGACTATCCAAACGCCGAGAGAATCGGGAACGAGACGGTGTCCCTGCCACTTTCCAGCGCCTTGGCCGATAGCGACGTTGATGACGTGATCGAGGCGGTCCTGGAAATCGCCGAAGAGGCTCGGAGCACGGGTGCGTAGCGAACGTGTGCCACGAGTTTCCGCGAGATCCCCGCGGGTTCGGAGCAACTGTGACGCTTGAAAGGAGTACAGCTGCGTTTTCTGGCCAGGAGTCCGATGGCGCGGACATTCGGCCGCGTGTTTCGGTTGTCATTCCTTGTCGTAACGAGGTTGACAGCATTGAGTCGTGCCTCAGGGACGTATTTCGTTTTGAGGAACCGGAGGGCGGTATCGAGGTCCTCGTCGTTGATGGAATGTCGGATGATGGCACGAGAGAGGTTCTACAGAAACTCGTAGCAGTGCAACCGAAGCTCCGGGTTTTGGATAACCTCGCCGGGACGACACCTGACGCGTTGAACCTGGGCATCAAGGAGGCCAGAGGTGAGTTCATCGCCAGGATTGATGCGCATACGAGGTACGCCGAAGATTACATCCTCAAGTGTATTGAAGTTCTTGAAACCACCGGCGCGGACAACGCGGGTGGGCCGGCGCGAACTGAGGCGTCATCACGGCTTCAAAAAGCAATCGCCGCGGCATACCATTCACAATTTTCTGTGGGCGGCGCTCGGTTCCACGACCCCGGATACGAGGGCCCCGTCGACACAATACCGTATGGTTTTTGGCGTGCTGGCACTTTTGAACGCTTCGGCTCATTTGACAAAGAGCTCGTTCGTAACCAGGACGATGAGCACAATCTGAGAATTGTTCGAGGTGGCGGCTTGGTTTGGCAGTCTCCTGCGATCAGGTCTTGGTATTCGCCTCGTCCGAACCTCCGATTGCTTTTCCGACAGTACATGCAATACGGCTTCTGGAAAGTCCGGGTGATCCAGAAACATCGCCTGCCGGCATCCTGGAGGCATCTGGTTCCGGGTGCTTTCCTAGCACTTCTTCTAGCAACACTTGGGCTTGGAATTGCGTGGCCCTGGGCGTTGGCGATGTTTGTGGGATTGTTGGGATTGTACATGGTCGCCGTCCTCGCGGCGTCTTTGATGGTGGCCCGCCGCGAGGGTTGGGCGTTGTTGCCCTTCTTGCCTCTCGTCTTTCCTTGTTTTCATTTTGGGTATGGGCTGGGTTTTATGATAGGTGTTTTGAATTTCGTCATCCTGCGGAGAGGCCCCGGCAAGGGTTGGAAACGGCTGACGAGGTCGAAGAATGCAGTGGGGACTTGGCGCAGGAGCGCCGAAGGCCGGGCGCGGGAGGACACGTGATACATCCAGCCGAGTTTCTCCCTTTCGCGTTGCCGGACGTGGGAGAGGATGCGATCGACGCCGTTGCGGAGGTCCTCCGGTCCGGTTGGCTAACGACGGGTCCCAAGACGCGGCGCTTTGAGGAAGCCTTCGCCGATTTCCTGGGGGAGGGAGTCGAAGCCGTCGCGGTAAATTCGGGGACGGCGGCGCTCCATCTCGGGCTCGAGGCCTTGGGCATCGAGCCGGGAGACCAGGTGGTGGTTCCGGTCTACACCTTTACCGCGACGGCGGAGGTGGTCCGGTACCTTGGGGCCGATCCGGTATTCGCGGACGTGGACGAGGTGAGCTTGAACCTCACGGCGGTGCACGTGGAGCGGGTCCTCACCGATCGGACGCGCGCCGTGATCCCGGTTCATTTCGGGGGATTGGCCTGTGCCATGGCGCAGATCCTGGAGTTGGCTGACGAACGAGGTCTTGAGGTGCTCGAAGATGCGGCCCATGCCTTCCCTTCGACGGCCGGCGGGGCCCTTGTCGGTAACCTGGGGAGTGGCGCCACGGCGTTCAGCTTCTACGCCACGAAGACGCTCGCGACGGGCGAGGGGGGCATGCTCGTGACGCGGCGGCCTGAAATCGCCCGGCGCGCAAGGATCATGCGTCTTCACGGTATCGACCGCGACGCCTTCGATCGCTACCGGAGCGAGCGTCCCTCCTGGTACTACGAGGTGGTGGCACCGGGGTTCAAGTACAACATGACGGACCTTGCAGCGGCCATCGGGTTGTGCCAGCTGGCAAAGGCCGAACAGATGCGAGCGCAGCGGGAAGCGATCGCGCGGAAGTACGACGAGGCGTTTCGCGACCTTGCCGTGCAGCTCCCGGCGCATGCGCCCGAGGGGGACGTTCACGCGTGGCACCTCTACGTCATTCGTCTGACCGACGAAGCACCGATGAGCCGGGACCGTTTCATCGGGGCCATGTCGGAGCGTGGAATCGGAACGAGCGTCCATTTCATCCCGCTTCACCGGCACCCGTACTGGCGTGATCGCTACGGATTGAGAGACGAGATGTTCCCGGTGGCCACCCGGGCATATGAACGTGCTGTCAGCCTGCCGATCTACTCTCGAATGAGCGATACCGACGTGGAGAGGGTGATCGACGCCGTTCGTGGGTTGCTCGGCGGCGGAGGGTAATGGCCGATGCCGGGCGTGCGCCGGGGATTGCCACGCTGGCTCGAGGTGATGATGGCAGCGGGCGGGCTGGTTGTCGTCAGTCCCATTCTCCTGGTCGCCGCTGTGCTCGTCCGCCTTTCATCCCCCGGGCCGGTGTTGTTTCGTCAGGTGCGGATAGGGAGGGGTGGACGGCCATTCGTCATGCTGAAGTTTCGGACCATGGGGTTGGCGACCGAGGGCCCCAATGTTACGGCCGGCGGCGATCCGAGGATCACGGCGGTTGGCAGAGTGCTGAGGCAGACCAAGATCGACGAGTTGCCCGAGCTATGGAATGTCGTGCGGGGGGACATGTCCTTCGTCGGTCCACGGCCCGAGGTGCCGGAGTTGGTTAACCTCGAAGATCCGCAGTGGAAGGAGATTCTTCAAGTTCGTCCGGGAATCACCGATCCGGTCACTCTGGCCCTGCGAAACGAGGAGGATTTGATCGCCGAGGCTGACGAGGACGCAGAGATGTATTACAAGGAGTTTCTGCAGCCCTTCAAACTGCGAGGCTACGTCGAGTACGTCGAGAACCGATCAGCCTGGGGTGACATGAAGGTTCTGGTGAGAACGATCGTCGCCGTGGTACTGCCAGCGTCAAACCGACCGCCTTCACTGGAGGAGATCAGAAGAGCTTCGGGGCGGGGGGCAGAAAATCCGTAACTCCGCGACGTCGACAACCGTCCAAGCGACGGACAGCGACTGGTCTTGAGTTCATGCCGG
Source organism: Acidobacteriota bacterium (assembly GCA_015493585.1). Lineage (GTDB taxonomy): Bacteria > Acidobacteriota > Thermoanaerobaculia > Thermoanaerobaculales > Sulfomarinibacteraceae > JAADFN01. Next base: position 5,479 of record WGCW01000096.1, on the reverse strand, counting down.
AGGCGTCCTACGGGCGGTCGACACGATGGTTGACCTGCGTGACGATCGAGCCGGCGCAATTCGGGGCGACGCGGGAGGACGTGCGGCTGGCGCTGGAGGCGGAGGAGATCGAGGCCCGGCCGGTGTGGAAGCCGATGCACGTGCAGCCGGTTTTCGAGGGCTGTGAGGTGGTGGGAGGGTCGGTTTCGGAGTCTCTGTTCGAGCGCGGGTTGTGCCTGCCGTCGGGAAGTGCGTTGGAAAGGGACGATGTCGAACGGATCGCAGGGATCGTTCGGCGGTGTGGACCGGCGAGGGGCGCACTGTAGTGGGTATCGGGGCGACTCAGGGCTGAGGCGCGCAGTAGAGCCCCTCACCCAATGCTAGTGAGTCCCGATCGTCAACGGCCCACAATTGAGGCGCTTTCAATGCTCTCACGGGTGAGACAGGGCCAATCGCCGGATTGAGTGGTGCGCCAAGAGCGATCAAAGTTGGTCAATGGCTTTGGTGACGCTGAGATCAGTGTCGCCTGGTGATGGTTCTCCGGAGCGTAGCTATCGGGCCTTTTTGAGAGGATTCCTGGAAAATGGCCGGATGTGGCCAGACGCGACGGAGAGGGGCTCGCCAGCCGGAGCGGCTCTTTCGGCCGGAAAGCAAACGGGCAAAAACCAGGGCGCCGAGGGGGATGTCCCGAGCGGATCTGTACCGCGCCAGGGTGACGATGGCCCGTTCGGCCGGCCGGAGGTGAGTGAGTAAACCGCGGGCGATTTGGCGGCTGGTGTCGTCCGGCCAAAGCTGGTTGGTGACCGCCGCGGCCAGGCCGGCAAAGAGCTGGAGGTCGTGACGGCGGGCCATGGAGATGACAGATTCCGCGAAGGCGGGCCTGTTGGCGCCGGCCTGACTGAGCAGGTGGAGATCGAAGAAGTACATGAGTGCCACGGGTTGCGGAGAGTTCCACAGGTGGCAGGCGGTGACGATGTAGCTCTCTGCCGGGCCGGGGATCCGGGCCAAGACGCCGAGATCGGGGGCTGGCCGGGCGGCGTCGATGATGGTCTGAGGGAGGGCCGGATCCACGGGGCCCCAGAGCCGGAAGTGGAGCTCAAGCATGACGCCGGACGGGTGGCTGGCCTGCCAGTTATAGCCCTCATGCAGGAGAAAGTGTTCGTAAGCTGTGCCGCTGTGGATGTCCTTCCACCCCGCCTTCCGGAGGTTGTCGCGTGCCTCGGAGAGTTGGGCTTCAGGAATGAGAACGTCGACATCCGAGGTGGGGCGGCATTCGGGGCTCGGGTAGAGCCGTGCGGGGAGTCCCATCCCCTTGAGAGGAACCCAGGGAATGGCCGCCGCATCGAGAATGTCACCAAGGCCGGAGAGAGCACTCTCGAGGAGCAACCTCATTGTGGCTGACTGGCGCATCGCGCCGAGCCACTTTTCGGGGACATCGATGCCTGTCTTGTATGCCAGTATGGCCAGGAGCGGTGCAACCCGATGCTCGATGGCTGCGGAGATTCCGGGCGGCGAAGCGGCCAACTGGCGAATCGCTTCTGCATGACCCGTACAGGCATGAGACATGATCTCAAGGATGGGTTCGTGGAGACCGTGCAATACCGGGAGGTCACCAGCAGCGGGAGCGGCTTGGCTGGACATGGCCTGATTATAGGGGAGCACCGGGCTGGCCCGGTGAGCTTGTATGATGGCGGCGGTCCATGACCTCGGAGCGAAGGCAGGCAGTGGCCTCATCATAGGGCGGACCGGTGGAGCAGGGGGGAATTCGGTACACTCAGGGGGATGTAGGGGTTTGAATGTTCCAGGAACTTCGCAGATAGAAAGCAGGGGCCAAGAGGTGGGTAGGTTGCAGCAATATGAGCTCGTCTGAGTATCTCTCCGAAGGATCATCCGGGCAACGCGGCGTGAAGCAGGCTCCGTGGAGCCGGTTTACGACGCGATGGCTTCAGTTTGCGCTCGACCTCGCCGTTCTGGCGGCGGCACTGCTGACGGCATATCTGCTGCGCTTCGAGTTTGTGCTGACGCCTCAGAATTGGGATCGCCTCGTCGCTCAGGTACCGCTGGTGTTGCTCGTACAGCTGACGGCGATGCTGGCGTTTGGAGCGTACAGCTTCATCTGGCGCTACGTTGGGCTCGGCGAGTTGTGGGCATTTCTCAAGGCGTCGGTTGTCGCAGGGCTGGTGCTGGTCGTCATTCGTCTTTTCGTGCCTTTGGCATTGCGGCTCTGGCAAGTTCCGCTGTCGATCATCGTGATGGACACGGTGTTTGCGTTTTCAGGGATCGTCGGGCTTCGCGTGATCCGGCGGACGTTGTACGAGCGGTACGAGAAAGGGTTGACGGAGAAGGGACATAACGGCAAGAAAGCGCCGGTCCTCCTGGTTGGGGCAGGCCGGGCAGGTTTGATGACGGCCAAGGAGATCCAGGGACGCGGGGATCTCGCGCTCGACATCCGGGGATTCGTGGATGACGATCCGGAGAAACAGGGGGCGGTCGTTCAAGGCGTCAAGGTGCTCGGGACGACGAGGGAGCTCCCGCGTCTTGTCGCAGAGCTTGGGATCGACCACGTCATCGTGACGATCGCGAAGGCGTCGCGGCGGCAGATCCGGAGAATCGTTGAAATCTGCGATTCGGTACCAGTCCGGGCCAAGATCATCCCTGGGCTGTACGAGATCCTCGACGACAAGGTCGAAATCTCCCGGATCCGGAACATCGAGATCGAGGATCTGTTGGGCCGCGATCCAGTTCGGCTTGAAGAGGATGAGATTGCCGCATTTCTGAAGGGGAAGGCGGTGATGGTGACGGGCGCTGGAGGATCGATCGGCTCGGAGATTGCCCGGCAGGTCGCCCGGTTCGAGCCGTCGAGCTTGTTGCTCGTGGAGCGCGCGGAGTTTGCGCTGTTCAATATCGACCGTGAGCTGCGGCAGGCATGGCCGGAGCGTGCGATTGTCCCGCTCGTCGCGGACGTTGGTGACGAGGCGCGGATGCAATGGGTCATGCGGCAGTACCGGCCGGCGGTGATCTTCCATGCGGCGGCCCACAAGCATGTGCCGATGATGGAGACCAATCCAACGGAGGCAGCAAAGAACAACGTGCTCGGGACCTGGACGACCGGACGCCTCGCTGGCGATATGGAGGCTGAGGCGTTCGTTTTGATCAGCACGGACAAGGCGGTGCGTCCGACGTCGGTCATGGGCGCCTCGAAACGGGCGGCGGAGCTTGTCATCCAGGATCTCGATGCCAGGTACCGCACGCGGTTCCTTGCCGTCCGGTTCGGCAACGTCATGGGTTCGGCCGGCTCGGTGATCCCGATCTTCAGAGAGCAAATCCGCCGCGGCGGCCCGGTGACCGTGACACATCCCGACATGGTGCGCTACTTCATGACGATCCCCGAGGCCTCACAGCTCGTCATGCAGGCCGGCGCGATGGGCCGGGGCGGAGAGATCTTCATTCTCGACATGGGCGAACCGGTGAGAATTCTGGACATGGCGAAGGACATGATTGCACTATCCGGGCTGAAGCCGTTTGAGGATATTGACATTGTCTTTTCCGGCATCCGGCCGGGCGAGAAGCTGTTCGAAGAGCTGGAGACGGTCGGTGAGCATATCGAGAAGACCCGTCATCCAAAGATCTTCATCGGTCAGATTGCGGCATATCCGCCGGAGAAGGTCGATGCGGCGATTGCCCGCTTGGACGAGCTGAGCCGTCATGGGAAGGAGCGCGAGCTCCGCCATTACTTCAATGAGCTGCTGCCCGAGGCGAGGCTGCAACTTTAGGCGGCATGATTGGCTCGTGATCCACCCCAACCGGTGAGACGGCTCTGACGGGGATTGACCTTGGTGAATCAGTGGCTGATACCTGACGGGGGAGAGATGCACAGGGTGTAGGCTCAGTCGCAGGGTCCGCGGCACAAGCGCCTGAGATTTTGAAGGGGGAACGGAAAGCGACGTTCCCCCTTTTTGTGTCTTGACGGGATGTGTGAGGGCGCAAGGGTGGCGCTGGAACGTGGTAGCCTCGGGTTATGGCTCAGTATCTTTTGCATCCGCCTGCCGGGGAGATGCCGCCGGGGCTCAGATGGGTCCTGGCGCGGGCGTTCGGCCCGGTGGAGCAGAGCGTCGTGGGACCGGGAGATGCCGATGTCGTCAGTTTGGCAGCGATGTCTGGGCTGGACGGGCGGATCGGCGGACGAGTGCCGGCCGGGGTGCTCGAATCCGAAGCCGGGGCTGAACGGGCGGAGGAGTTTCGATGGCGGTATCGTCAAACGGCGGCTGCCATCCTGCTGTACCAGATTGTCAGTGATGAAGTGAACGCCCTTGCGGGGGAGCTCGGGATCCCCGTCATCCTATTGAAGGGGATGGCGCTGGCGCTCAAGAATATTGTGCCGCTTGGGTTTCGGAGCTCTTCTGACATCGATCTGCTGGCACCACCGGGCGGGGACCGCAACTTGCAGGATGCGCTGCTCGAGCGGGGCTGGACGGCGATGGATGTCCCACGGAGTGAGCAGCACCTGCCACCTGTGACGCATCCGACGAAAGGAGCGACTGTCGAGATTCACCGGATCGTTCGGGGCGTGGCGATCGGGGAATCGGCCTCTGCGACGCTAGAGGAGCTGCGGTCGGCGGGGGAACTCGAGCCGCTCGACGGTGCCCCCGGTCAGGCATTCCTTCCCTCGGACGATGTGCTGATGGCGCACCTGCTGGTCCACGGCCTTGGCCAGCACCTGTGGTCCCCGGGGTCGTATCCGCAGCTCCGGCTGGTGGCGGATATTGCGAGCTTCGGTTGGGACGACGCCCGGTGGCGCGCGTTCCTCGAAGGGCCGTACCGTTGGATCGAGGCTGGTGTGCCGGCGGGGATGGTCGATGCCCTCAGACAGTTGGCGGCGAGCCTGAGCGCAGGAACGGATCCGCGCGCGCTGTGGGAGAGCGATGATGATGCTGGGCGGCTGTTGCGGCACGTGATTCTCGGAGTAACGGACCGGGATTACGCGAAATCATTGCGGTTTCAGGCCGTGTCTGGGGTTGTTCCAGCCTCGGGCAGCCGGGTGCGCTCGCTGATGAGAGCGGGGTTCCACGACATATTGTGGCTGAGCCGCGGCCAGGTTGAGATCCTGTACGGAAAACCCAAGAGCGCGTTGGGTTATTGGGGGTGGCGCCTGTACCGCCCGTTCGATGTCGTCGTGCGTGCAGTGCGCTATGGCCGGTCGTGGCTGCGGGTCAAACGGGGCGGGTGAGAGAGTCGGTGGCGTTGCCCCCCGCCCAGATTCTTCGTCGGCTACGCCTCCTCAGAATGACACTTCTCCCCATGTCATCCTGAGCGGCGTGCCCGTGGCATGCCGCGAAGGATCTGGGAGGGGGCGTTCCGCCGGGAAGGGCGGGAACGTTGGGAAAGGGGAGTGAGTGGCGTTTGCCCCCCCGCCCAGATTCCTCGTCGGCTGCGCCTCCTCGGAATGACACTTTCTCCTATGTCATCCTGAGTGGTGCACCGTAGGTGCGCCGCGAAGGAT